>NZ_CP014301.1:1209230-1511538 GCF_001562255.1 Bosea sp. PAMC 26642
GATCAGGATCGTCGCCAAGGGTAGCGCGACGAGGCCGATCATCCAGGTCGCCATGGCCGCCCCCGTCGCGTCAGATTCGAGACGGGGGCGATCCAATCACGGGTGAGCGGCGGATGCATCCCCATGCGGCGGCTCTGCGGGCGTCTTCTTTTTGCCGAGATCCGCCAACCAGCGCACCACGACATAGAAGACGGGCGTGAAGATCAGCCCGAAGAAGGTCACGCCGACCATGCCGGAGAACACCGCGATGCCCATCGCCTGGCGCATTTCCGAACCCGCGCCTGTCGAGATCGTCAGCGGCAGCACGCCGAGGATGAAGGCGAGCGACGTCATCAGGATCGGCCGCAACCGCGTGCGGGCGGCAGCGATCGCCGCTTCGCGCCGGTTCATGCCTTCCTCTTCGGCCTGCTTGGCGAACTCGACGATCAGAATGGCGTTCTTGGCCGCGAGGCCGACCAGCACGACGAGGCCGATATCGACCAGGATGTTGCGGTCGAGCCCCTGCTGGTTCACCCCGATCATCGCCGCGAGAATGCACATCGGCACGATCAGGATGACCGCCAGCGGCAGCATCCAGCTTTCATAGAGCGCCGCCAGCAGCAGGAAGACAAAGACCACGGCAAGCCCGAAGGCGATGATCGCCGTGTTGCCCGCGAGCTTCTCCTGCAGCGCGATCTCGGTCCATTCGAAGCCGAAGCCCGTGGGCAGGCGTTCGGCCGCGATTTTCTCGATCGCGGCGATGCCCTGTCCCGTCGAGAAGCCGCGCGCCATCGAAAGCTGCACCTCGGCCGCCGGATAGAGGTTGTAGCGCGGCACGCGATAGGCGCCGGTGGTGTCCGAGAAGGAGGCGACCGAGCCGATCGGCACCATCTCGCCATCGGCGTTACGGGTCTTCAGATTGGCGACGTCGCGCAGGTCGAGACGGAACGGGTTGTCGGCCTGCGCCGTCACCCGGTAGGTCCGTCCGAGCAGGTTGAAGTCGTTGATATAGGCCGAGCCCATATAGACCGAGAGCGTCTCGAAGACGCGCGTGATCGGCACGCCGAGCATCTCGGCCTTGGTGCGGTCGATATCGGCGAAGACCTGCGGCGTCTTGGTGGAGAACAGGGTGAAGGGCTGCTGGATGCCGGGAACCTGCCCGGCCGAGCCTGCCACCACCCAGGTCGCGCCTTCGAGCGCCGCCAACCCACGTCCAGAGCGATCCTGGACATAGCCCTTGAGGCCGCCGCCGGTGCCGATGCCCGGCACCGCCGGAGGCGGGATCACCAGCGCGAAGGCCTCGCTGATGGCAAACATCTGCTGGCGCAGATCGGCGAGAATCCCGTCCGACGTCAGCTTCTGCTTGGTGCGCTCCTCGAACGGGGCGAGCGTCACGAAGATCACGCCCGTATTCGGCGCGATGGTGAAGGTCGCGCCGTCCAGGCCGGCGAAGGCGACCGCATGGACGACGCCCGGGCGCGACAGCACTACGTCGGTAGCCTTGCGGATCACCGCATCTGTGCGCGTCAGCGATGCGCCCGGCGGCAACTGGAAGGCGACGATGAAGTAGCCGCGATCGAGCTGCGGCACGAGGCCGGTCGGCGTTTTGCCGATCTCCCAGACAGTGGCAGCGATCAGCCCGGAATAGACGATCAGCAAGATCGCCGAGAACCGGATCAAGCGCGAGGTCACCGAGCCATAGCTGCGCGAGAGCCAGTCGAAGCCCTTGTTGAAATAGTGGAAGAAGCCGCGCACGGGCGTGCCCAGTGCGTAGATGAAGCCCTTCTTCTGGCCCTCGTCATGGCCGTGCGGCTTGAGCAGCAGAGCCGCCAGCGCCGGCGACAGCGTCAGAGAAACGAAGCAGGAGATCGCCGTCGAGGCTGCGATGGTCACGGCGAACTGCTGGTAGAAAGTGCCCTGCAGGCCGCTGATGAAGGCCGTCGGGATGAACACGGCGCAGAGCACGAGCGCGATCGCGAGCAGGGCGCCGCCGACCTCGTCCATGGTCTTGTGCGCAGCGTCCTTCGCCGACATGCCCTGGGCCAGATAGCGCTCGACGTTCTCGACGACGACGATCGCATCGTCGACGACGATGCCGATGGCAAGCACCAGAGCGAGCAGCGAGATCGTGTTGAAGGAGATGCCGACCGCGCTCATCACCAGGAAGGTGCCGACGAGCGAAACCGGAATCGCGATGATCGGGATGATCGCCGCGCGCCAGGTCTGGAGGAAGAGAATCACGACGATGACGACGAGTGCGATAGCCTCGATCAGCGTATGAACCACGGCGCTGACCGATTCGCCGATGAACTCGGTCGGGTTGTAGATGATGCGGTGCTCGACCCCGGTGGGGAATTCGCGCGCCATGCCGTCCATGGTCTTGATCAGCGTCTCGGCGGTGGCGAGCGCGTTCGAGCCCGGCCGCTGGAAGATGCCGATGGCGACCGCGTTCTGGTTATCGAGATAGGCGTTTGTGGTGTAGTCCTGCGAGCCGAGTTCGACGCGCGCAATGTCGCGGATGCGGATCGTGCCGCCATTGGCGTCGGAGCGCACGACGATGTTCTCGAACTCGGCGATGTCGGTCAGGCGCCCGAGCGTGTTGACCGAGAGCTGGAACGCTCCGTCCGACTTCGCCGGCGGCTGGTTGATCGCACCCGCGGCGACCTGGATGTTGGCGGCCCGCAGCGCGGCGACAACGTCTCCGGCCGTCAGGTTGCGCGAAGACACCTTGGCGGGGTCGAGCCAGACCCGCATCGAGAAGTCACGCGCGCCGAAAACCTGCACATTGCCGACGCCTTCGACGCGGGTCAGCACGTCCTTCACATAAAGCGTCGCATAGTTGGAGACATACTGAGCGTCGCGCGAGCCGTCCGGCGAGATCATGTTGATGACCATCATCAGGTCCGGCGAGGCCTTGCGGGTCTGGAGCCCGAAGCTGCGCACCTCCTGCGGCAGGCGCGGCTCGGCCGCCGAGACGCGGTTCTGCACCAGCACCTGGGCCTGATCGATGTCCGTGCCGGCCTTGAACACGACGTTGATGGTCACGCGCCCGTCGCCGGTCGACTGCGACTGGATGTAGAGCATGTCGTCGACGCCATTGACCTCCTGCTCGATCGGCGTCGCGACGGTGGCGGCGACGACCTCGGCCGAGGCGCCCGGATAGGTCGCGGTGATGGAGACGGTCGGCGGTGCGATCTCCGGATACTCGGCGATCGGCAGACCGCGCTGGGCGATGGCCCCCGCGATCGTCAGAAGAACCGACAGCACGGTCGCAAAGATCGGCCGGTCGATGAAGAAATGGGCGAAGCGGAACATGAAATGTGTCCTGGCCTGAAAGTCAGGCGGACGGCCGGTGGACCGTCCGAGGTGCGATGGCGAAGCGGCCGGTCAGTTCGTCGCGGCGGGCTTGATTTCGCCGGGTTGCGGCGTGACGGTCGCTCCCGGCCGCACCATCGGGTTGGCGAAGCCCCCGATGACGACCTTGTCCCCCGGCGTCAGGCCGCTACGGATGACGCGCAACCCGTCGCTCATCTGGCCCAGTACGACAGGCTTGGGCACGATCTTGTTTTCGGGGCCGACGGTCAGGACGACCTTGTTGGCTTGGTCAGAGACGATGACGCTGTCGGGAACGAGCAGGCCGTCGGCCTCGCCCGAAAAGACCCGCAGCCGTCCAAAGGTGCCCGGTGTCAGGAACTGGTCCGCATTGGCGAAGACGACGCGGCCGCGAATCGTTCCCGACCGCGCATTGAGCGCGTTGTCGACGAAATCGATCTTGCCGCGGCGCTTCCACTCCACTTCGTCCGAGAGGCGCACCTCGGCGGAGGTGCCGTCTTCGCGCGAGGCGACCTTGCGCAGGTCACCTGTCCGGCGGGAATAGCGGAGATAGTCGGCCTCCGACGAGTCGAAGGTGAAATAGATCGGATCGACCGCCACGATCGTCGTCAGCAGGGTCGCGCCGGACTGCCCGCCTGCGATCAGGTTGCCCGGATCGACGCGGCGGTTGGAGATGCGTCCAGCCAGCGACGCGCGCACCTGCGTCCATTCCAGATTGAGTTCGGCCGTCTTGAGATTGGCCTCCGCGCCCTGCAGCGAGCCGATCGCACTGTTGAGGTTGGCGCGGCGCTGATCGACGTCGCGGGCCGTGATGGTGCGGTTCTGGGTGAGAGCCTCGGCGCGCTCGACTTCGTTTTGCGCCAGATCCACCTGAGCCTTGGCGCGGGCGACCTCGGCGCGCGAGGCGTCGACCGACAAGACATAGGGACGCGGGTCGATAGTGAAGAGCAGATCGCCCTTCTTGACCAGGTCGCCGTCCTTGAAGTGTAGGGAATCGAGGAAGCCGGAGACGCGCGCGCGCACCTCGACCTGTTCGCTCGCCTCGAAGCGACCGGTGAACTCGTCCCAGTTCGTCACGCGCTTGGCGAGCGGGGCTGAAACCTGGACCGGCGGGGCGGGCGGGGCGCCCTGGGCGAGGACGGATCCTGAGGTCAGCGCGATGGCGGCCATATGGACAGCGAGCGCCAGACCCGACGAGCGGCGGTTTTGCATGGGAAACTCCGGATGGCACGACCGGCACAACCTGATCCGGTTTCCGGGCTTTGCCGCAAAAGAAAGGCGATACTGACGATTGTCAAGATCCATCACTCGACATGGCATCAGTTTGCGAGAGGGTGGGCCAGAATGCAGCCAGGGCGTGACAGGAGCGCAACAGGCGCTTGCCGCCCGCGCTCCGAAATCGTAACCGGTAGGCAGATTTACCGAGCAGCAGACCTATAAGCAGAAAGACGACGATGAACGCGCATGTCCGCCCCGCCGACCCCAAAAAGCTGATCAAGGGCGCGACCGGCGACTGGGAAGTTGTGATCGGCATGGAGATCCACGCCCAGGTGACCTCCAATGCCAAACTGTTCTCGGGCGCGGCCACCGCTTTCGGAGCCGAACCCAACGAGCATGTCAGCCTGGTCGATGCCGCCATGCCCGGTATGTTGCCTGTGATCAATGCGGAATGCGTGCGCCAGGCCGTTCGCACGGGTCTAGGTCTGAACGCCCTGATCAACAAGCGCTCGGTCTTCGACCGCAAGAATTACTTCTATCCCGATCTGCCGCAGGGTTACCAGATCAGCCAGTATAAAAGTCCGATCGTTGGCGAAGGCGAGATTGTCGTCGATCTGTCGCCGACCGAGCAGATCATCGTCGGCATCGAGCGGCTGCATCTGGAGCAGGACGCCGGCAAGTCAATGCACGACCAGCACCCGACCATGTCCTTCGTCGATCTCAATCGCTCGGGCGTCGCCCTGATGGAAATCGTGTCGCGGCCCGATCTGCGCTCGGCCGACGAAGCGCGCGCCTTCGTCACGAAACTCCGGACCATCCTGCGCTATCTCGGCACGTGCGACGGCGACATGGAAAAAGGCAACCTGCGCGCCGACGTCAACGTCTCGGTCCGCAAGCCGGGCGCCGAGCTCGGCACGCGCTGCGAAATCAAGAACGTCAACTCGATCCGCTTCATCGGCCAGGCCGTCGAGGTCGAGGCCCGCCGTCAGATCGGCATCCTGGAGGATGGCGGCAGCATCGATCAGGAGACGCGGCTCTACGACCCGGCCAAGTCAGAGACACGCTCGATGCGCTCGAAGGAAGAGGCGCATGACTACCGCTATTTTCCCGACCCCGATCTGCTGCCGCTCGAATTCGACGACGCCTTCGTCGCGGAACTCAAGGTGCATCTGCCGGAGCTGCCGGACGCCAAGAAGGCGCGCTTCATCGCCGAATACGGGCTGTCGCCCTATGACGCCTCGGTACTCGTCGCCGAGCGCGAGCAGGCCGACTATTTCGAAGCGGTCGCCAAAGGCCGGGATGGCAAGGCTGCCGCCAACTGGGTGATCAACGAGCTCTTCGGCCGCCTCAACAAGGAAGGTCAGGACGTCACGACGTCGCCGGTCTCGGCTGCGCAGCTCGGCGGGCTGGTCGATCTGATCGGCGAGGGCGTCATCTCCGGCAGGATCGCCAAGGATCTGTTCGAGATCCTCTGGTCGGAAGCAGAAAGCGGACCTTTGGACCCGCGTCAGATCGTCGAGATGCGCGGCATGAAGCAGGTCACCGACACCGGCGCCATCGAAAAAGCGGTGGACGAACTGATCGCCGCCAATCCCGACAAGGTCGAGCAGGTCAAGCTGAAGCCGACCATGCTGGGCTGGTTCGTCGGCCAGGCGATGAAGGCCTCGGGCGGCAAGGCCAACCCGCAGGCCCTGAACGAGATCCTGAAAGCCAAGCTGGGCATCGAGTGACGCCGGACGGCCTCATCATCCGCGACGCCGAAGCCGCCGACCTGCCGGCGGTGCGCGGTCTGCTGGTCGAGACCTGGCACGCCACCTATGACGGCATCTATGGCTGGCAGCGCGTTGCCGAAATCACCAATGCCTGGCATTCGCTCGACAATCTGAGCGCCCAGCTCGACCGCCAGAGCGGCGCCTTCCTGGTCGCGTTGGTCGAAGGCGAGATCGTTGCGACGTCCTCGGCGCGGCTGGAGCAGGATCGGGCTGCACTGCTGACGCGGCTCTACGTCCTGCCGACCTGGCAGGGTGTCGGCATCGGCCGCACGCTGCTGCAGGTGACGCTCGCCTGCTTTCCCCAGGCGCCGGTCGCGCGCCTCGAGGTCGAGAGCCAGAACGAACCGGCGATCGCCTTCTACGAGCGCATGGGCTTCTTCCTGCAGCGCCAGGCCCGTTTCGACGGCCGAGACGACACGCCCAATACGCTGCTGATGGCCAAGCGCCTGTTTGCCGAATAGCCCATTCAGCCCCATTCCCGATCAGGCATGACCATGACGATCAGAAATCCGAGCGATCTTGACGGCATCGCCATCCGCCTCGCCCGCCGCGAGGACGTGGCGCGCATCGCCGAGCTGATCATGCTCGGTGCTGCTGCGCCCACGCAGACGGCAGAAGAGATCGCCGCCGAGGCGCGGCACCCCGATTATGCGCGCGCCTTTGACGAGATCGAGGCCAGCCCGGACAACACGCTGTTCGTGGCCGAACGTGCCGGCGAGGTCGTCGGCACCTTTCAGGTCACGATCATTCCGGGGCTGGTCGCGCGCGGACGACAGCGCGCCAAGATCGAGAGCGTCCACGTCGCGCCCGAAAGCCGCGGCGCCGGGATCGGAGCCGTCATGGTCCGGCACGCGCTCGCTTTCGCCAGGGAGCGCGGCGCCGGGCTGGTCGAGCTGACCTCGAACAAGTCGCGCAAGGACGCGCACCGCTTCTACAGGCAGCTCGGCTTTGACCAGAGCCACGAAGGCTTCAAGATCGTGGTCTGAAGCCGCGGTCCGGGCACGCCGATATCAGCGCCCCTGCGCCGCCAGCCGCTTGCGGCACTCGACCGAATATTTGATCCAGTTGTAGCCCTTCTTCGTCAGGGCCTCCTTGTCGGCCCGCCATTCCGCCCCGCAACTGCGCAGCCGCTCGTCGTTCTTGAGCTGGGCCTCGGAGCGGGGACGCTTCGGCTTGGCCGTCTCGGTCGCGGGAGCAGCCGCCGTCGCTGCCGGCTTGGCGCGGGCAGGGGCCGAAGGAGCGGGCGTAGTGGGCCGAGGCTGTAGGGGATTGCTGCTGGTCTGTGCGGCGGCTGGCAAGCTGAACGCGAACAGGGTAGCCGCGACAAGGAGGGTGGAGCGCATGGCGTGTGGTCCCCAGGGAGCCGGTGCGGGGCGACGGGCCCAATCCTTCGGTCGCTCGTCCGGCAGACGCAGTGTCGGCCGATATTGCGACGGAATTCAAGCGTCCGTCCGCCTTCACGACATGGCGAGCCCGCGCGGCCTGCGGCTCCGCGCCCTTTCGGGCGCAGGAGATGGCGCCTACAACTTGCCCGCGACGCAACCGCGACGGGACCGATCACGATGCCAGCCAGCCAGACCAAGCCGATCGATCTGTATTATTGGCCCACGCCAAATGGCTGGAAGATCAGCATCATGCTCGAGGAGTGCGGGCTGCCCTACAACCTTCTGCCGGTGAACATCGGCAAGGGCGACCAGTTCAAGCCCGAGTTCCTGGCGATTTCGCCCAACAACCGTATGCCGGCGATCGTCGATCCAGAAGGCCCGGACGGCAAGCCGATCTCGGTCTTTGAATCGGGTGCGATCCTGCAATATCTCGGCCGCAAGACCGGCCGGTTCTACCCGGCCGACGAGCGCGGCCGTGTCGAAGTCGATGAATGGCTGTTCTGGCAAATGGGCGGATTCGGCCCCATGCTCGGCCAGACCCATCATTTCCGGCTCTATGCGCCCGAGAAGGTACCTTACGCGATCGAGCGCTATACCAACGAGGCGAACCGGCTCTACGGCGTGCTGAACAAGCGCCTCGCCGACCGGGAGTTCATCGCCGGCACCTATTCCATCGCCGACATGGCCTGCATCGGCTGGGCGCTCGGCTGGGAGAAGCAGGGCCAGGACATCGCCCAATTCCCCCATGTCGGGCGCTGGCTCGACCGCCTCAAGGCGCGTCCGGCCGTGCAGCGCGGCCTCGCCGTCGCCTCCGAGCTGCGCAAGCCGCCCGAGCAGCGTACGCCGGAAGAGCACGCCATGCTCTTCAACCAGAAAGCGCGGTGACGGCGAGAGCGGCAACAGGCAGTCGGCAATAGGGTGGTCCGCGACTGCCGACTGCCCACTGTCTCGCTTATTCCGCCCTCGACCAGTTCACCGAACGGCAGATCAGTCCGCCGAGCACGCAGCCCGAGGTGGTCAGCTTGTCGCCGGCCAGGGTCATCGTGCCGGAATAGGTCTTGCCGTCCTCCGGATTGAAGGCGCTGCCTTTCCATTTTCCGGGGCCGTCCGGCTTCATGTCGTAGAAGATGCGCTGGCCGACCTTCGCGGGGCCGTTGGCGTCCTTCAGCCAGGACAAGGTCCCGCACATCGCTTCGCCGCATTTGACGAAGCGCACCCGCGAGGCGCCGGTCTCGCGCAGCCAGGTGCCGCCGACATCCTGGGCGAGGCCGGGGTCGACGACGGTCGTCATCAGTCCAAGCCCGATGAGCGAGCCGGCGAGGGCGTTTGATCGAGAGCGCATGGTGATCCTCCCATTTTATGACCAGCTATGCTGCATGGTTCAGATATGAACCATATCGCGGTCGGCGCCGATGGCCAAGCCGTGATGGCTGATCGCGTGGTTTTTTCCCCCGACGCGAAGCAGGGTGAATGCGCCGTCAACAGCACCGCGACCGACGATCTGCATGCGCCTTGGAAAGACGAGGGTTTTCGCGCCGGAAGCCTGAATCGAATCTTGATTTAACCGGACGATTACGTCTCGTTGAGCTTCGATTCATCTCGAATTTTAGCGCAGCCTTTAAGGACTGAGGCCAAATCTCGTTCTCACAAGCCGGGACCTTGGACGGGTGGTCGGCGCAAAAACGAGGGTGGTCTGTCATGGCACGCATGGAAATGAGCGCGATCCCGGCTTCGCTGGCGATCCCGACCGAAGCTTCGGCCGAGGCCTATTACGAACTCGGCCTGATGTATGCCGCCGGCCGCGGCGCTCCGGTCGATCTCGTCGCGGCGCAGAAATGGTTCAACGTCGCCCAGGCCCGCGGCTGCGACCGCGCCGCCACTCATCGCCAGGCGCTGGCGCTGGAGATGACACGCGACCAGATCGCCGAGGCGCTGCGCGAAGCCCGCGGTTTCCTGACGCGCCACTGAGATCGCCAAAGCCGGCACGCCTTGTGGGTCGGGGAGGGCGCCGCTATAAGCGCGCCGCATTCCCCAGATTTTCTGCAAGGATTTACCGATGGCTGTCCAGCGTACCTTTTCCATTCTCAAGCCCGACGCGACCCGGCGCAACCTGACGGGCGCGGTCAATGCGGTCATCGAGAAGGCCGGCCTGCGCATCGTTGCGCAGAAGCGCATCCACTTGACCAAGGCCCAGGCCGAAACCTTCTACGCGGTCCATTCCGAGCGCCCGTTCTTCGGCGAACTGGTGACGTTCATGACCTCGGGCCCCGTCGTCGTGCAGGTTCTCGAAGGCGAGAACGCCATCGCCGCCTATCGCGACGTCATGGGCGCGACCAACCCGGCCAATGCCGCCGAGGGCACGATCCGCAAGCTCTTCGCCGAGTCCGTCGGTGAAAACACGGCGCATGGCTCCGATGCTCCGGAAGCCGCCGCGATCGAGATCGCCCAGTTCTTCGCCGGCAACGAGATCGTCGGCTGAGCGCAACTCTCGCTCTTCCGGTCGCGAGTTCGAAAGGCGGGCCGATTGGGCCCGCCTTTTTTATGTCGAAGTATTGGAAGACTGCGGTCTACGCGATCAGAAGCCGAGGTCGAAGGAGTAGCTCGCCGAGATGCCCAGCGTGATCGAATCGCGCGAGCCGAAGGTCTTGACGATAGGGGCCCGCGCGGCATCGCCGACGAGGTGCTTGTATTCGACATAGGCCGTCGTCGAGAGGCGCTCGCTCCAGTTATAGGTCGCCTGCGCCAGCGCTCCATAGGACAGCACGCCCGAATTGAAGCGCTGCAGCAACCCACCCGTGCCGGCGAGTCCGGGAATGCTGCCGAAATAGGTCCGGACATAATCTGCGCTGGTGACGGTCATGCGCGGGCCGATTCCGAACGACCATGCATCTGCGATCCGGGTGAAGGCGTCGAGCTTGAAATCGGCCACGAGTCCGTCATGGGCGACGAACCCACGGCGAAGATCGGCGCGCGCGCGCAGCCACGAGGTCGGATAGAATTCGACGAAACCGCCGGCCTCGGCTCCGAATTTGACGTTCGGAACCGTAACGAGAGCGGCATTGGTGCTGGCCTTGCGCTCCCAGAGCAGATTGCCCGAAAAGCCGACGCGCCAGCCCTGGCCGGTAAAGAACCCGATCGAGATCGCGTCGTCCTCGGCCGACCACCATGTGCTCTTCACGCCCCGGCCGATCGAGATGATCGGCCTCGGCCTGAACATATAGTCGTCCGAGCCGAGGTAATCCGGCTGGTAGCGCAGGCCGGCGCCGAGCTTCAGATTCCAGTTCTGCACCGGTTCGGTAGAGGTGAGGGTGGAATAGTCGCCGGTCTGCGCCGAAGCAAAATTCGACGATCCGACGACAAGGCAGGCGGACAGGCCCGCGACGAACGCAACGCAACGCATAAGCTTCACTCCGACGCGACGGCGCCTCTCGAACGATGATCGCATTCAATCTGACTCGTTACCGTTAATCGCGCGTTGACGGTGGGGGCATCGCTGGCGCGGGTCGATGCGTCAAGTTGTGGCAGCTTCAAACAGATGCCCAATATCTGCCAGCACTATCGAAGCCGGCCACTCGATTCTAGACCGGGCGTGGCAGCAAAGTCGCATTCTCATTTGAGCGGTAGTCGTCTAGATATTTTTCATGACGGAATTGCCACGCATCGCGCACCTCCCCTCGGTTTGCCCGCATGACTGCCCGTCCGCCTGTTCGCTGGAGGTCGAGGTCATCGACGGCCGCAGCATCGGCCGGGTCCGCGGCTCCAAGCGACAGAGCTACACCGACGGCGTGATCTGCGCCAAGGTCGCGCGCTATTCCGAGCGGATGCACCATCCCGACCGCCTGCTGCATCCGCTGCGGCGCAGCGGGCCGAAGGGGTCGGGCCAGTTCGAGCGCATCACTTGGGACGAGGCGCTGGACGAGATCGCGCGGCGTTTCCTTGCCATCGAGGCCGAGCACGGGGCGGACGCCGTCTGGCCCTACTACTATGCCGGCACGATGGGGCTGGTGATGCGCGACGGCATCAACCGCCTGCGCCATGCCAAGCGCTATTCCGGCCAGTATTCGACGATCTGCACCACCATGGCCTGGACCGGCTTCATCGCCGGTACGGGGCGCCTCGCCGGTCCCGACCCTCGCGAAATGGCGAAATCCGATTGCGTCGTGATCTGGGGTACGAATGCCGTGCACACCCAGGTCAACGTGATGCATCACGCGATCAAGGCCCGGAAGACGCGCGGTGCCAAGATCGTCGCGATCGACATCTATCACAACGCGACGCTGGCCCAGGCCGATCTGGCGCTCGTGCTGCGCCCCGGCACCGATGCGGCGCTCGCCTGCGCCGTCATGCACATCCTCTTCCGCGACGGCCACGCCGACCGCGACTATCTTGCCAGCCATACCGATGCGCCCGGCGAACTCGAAGAGCATCTGACAAGCCGAACGCCGGAATGGGCCGCCGCTATCACCGGGCTCGACGTCGCGCAGATCGAGGAATTCGCGGCGCTGGTCGGCACCCGCAAGAAGAGCTTCTTTCGTCTAGGTTATGGCTTCGCCCGCCAGCGCAACGGCGCGGTCTCGATGCATGCGGCGCTGTGCGTGCCGACCGTCACCGGCGCCTGGCGGCATGAGGGCGGCGGTGCCTTCCACAGCAACAGCGGCATCTACAACTGGCGCAAGAGCCTGATCGAGGGCCTGGATGTCGCCGATCGCACGGTGCGCCAGCTCGATCAGTCGCAGATCGGCCGCGTCCTGACCGGCGATGCCGAGGCCTTGCGACAAGGCGGTCCCGTCAAGGCGCTCCTCATCCAGAACACCAATCCGGTCTCGGTCGCGCCCGAGCAGGAGCTTGTCAAGCAGGGCTTCGCCCGCGACGACCTGTTCACCGTCGTCCACGAGCAGTTCATGACCGAGACGGCAGCGATGGCCGACATCGTGCTACCGGCGACCCAGTTCATGGAGCATGACGACCTTTACCAGGGCGGTGGCCACCAGCACATCATGTGGGGCGGCAAGCTGGTCGAGCCGGCCGGCGAATGCCGTTCGAACCATGATCTGATCTGCGCGCTGGCCGGACGGCTGGGTGCGCAGCATCGCGGCTTCATGATGAACCCCCGCGAGATCATCGACTGGACGTTGCGCGAGAGCGGGCACGGCACGCTCGACGAGCTGATCGCCAATGATTTCCACGACGTGCAGCCGGATTTCGCCAAGGCGCATTACCTCGACGGCTTCGGCTATCGCGACCGGAAGTTCCGCTTCAAGCCGGACTGGCCGAAGGTCCCCAACGCCAATGACGGCCCGGTCGGCCCCTATGCGCGGATGCCGTCTCTGCCCGACTATTGGGACGTGCTGGAAGGTGCCGATACGCAGCACCCGTTCCGTCTGGCGACGAGCCCGGCCCGCAGCTTTCTGAACTCGACTTTCACCGAAACGCCCGGCTCGCAAAAGAAGGAGGGCCGGCCGACGCTGATGCTTCATCCGACCGATGCGGCGCGACTTGGTGTCGCGGCCGGCGACGAGATCATCGTCGGCAATCGGCGCGGCAGCGTCCATCTTCATGCCGTTCTGTTCGACGGCGTGGTGCCCGGCGTCGTCATCGCCGAGTCGATCTGGCCGAATGCGGCCCACAGACACGGGCGCGGCATCAATACGATCACCGGCGCCGACGCCGTCGCGCCGTTCGGCGGCGCGGCTTTCCACGACAATAAGGTCTGGATCAGGAAAGCGTGACCATCGCGATCTTGACCTTTTAACGGCGCTGTGGACCATCCCGACTTGCGCTGGCGGGCGTGAATCGCGCGTTTTGCGCGGGTTCTGGAAGGATTTTCGAATCATGACGATGCGGCGTGTAGGTGCGGTCTTGCTGGCCGGTGGGTTGTCGCTTTTTGCCGGGCTTTCGGCCTATGCCGCCAGCGGCACCAGCGCCCTGCCGCCAGCGGATCCGACGGCAAAGAACCTGACGCCCTACATGATCCAGCTGCGCGCTTTCGACGCCTGCCTCGTCACCCAGTCGCGCCTGATGGGCACGACCCGCGAAGAGGTGCATACGCCTTGCAGCTGCTACGCCAAGGGTACGGTCGGCGCCATGTCCAAGGACGAAATCCAGGCCTTCCGCGACACCGGCTACTTCAACGATACGGCGCGCGAGAAGGGCCTCGGCTTCCTCGACCGCTGCAAGCTCAAGCGGCCGGCCTGACACCCTCAGCCGCTGGAAAGAAGCGCTCGCTCATCCGCGTCGCATAGGCGACGAGGCTGGGTCGCGCTTCGACGAGGCCCCGGAAGGCTGAATCGAACAATGGGCACAGGCCTGCGATCGTGAAGGCGCCGAGCGCCGCATCGCCTCCAGCCGGTGCGTTGCCGCCGAGATACTCCCGCTCACCCAGGACTGCTACGATCGAGTCCAGGCTGCGCGCGGCCAGCACGAGCCGCTCGGCCTGGCTGTGCCGCCCGATGCCGTGACCGTGCAGGTTGCGCCTGACCTGGCGTCGGACCATGGCGCAGATCAACGGCCGCAGTGGCGCCGGCACGGTCTTGAAGAAGTTCGCCGGGCCGCGCGCAAAGTTGGCGTCGTCCATCCAGCGCTCCTCGACGATGATCCAGTAGATCTGGTCCTCCAGCATCTTCTCGACCGCCCAGAGAACACCGCGCCGCTCGGCGTCGAGTCCTCCGTCGAAATCGATGCCGTGTTGGCTTTCGAGATGGAAACGGATGAAGCTCGAATCGGCGATGGTGACGCCGTCATCGACGATCACCGGCAGTTTGCGCTTCGGCGCGCGACGCAGATCGCCGTTCGCCCGCTCATAGGGCAGGCCCGATAATTTCAGCAGGATCTCGGCCTTGATGCAGAACGGGCTCGGGTCAGGCAGTCCGAAAGCCGGCCCGAAACTGTGCAGCGTGATCATATGGTCGCCCCCGTAGATAGATATCGTGACGCATTGTCCTACTGACACGCTGCTGACAGGAGTTGTCAGCAGCGCTAGAGCATTGTGGCATTGCTCAAGCCGAAGTGGGAACTATCGACATGCAGCGTGCCGAACGATTGCTCGATCTGATCCAGAGCCTGCGCCGCCGGCGCCGGCCCGTCACCGCCGATACGCTCGCCGCCGAACTCACCGTCTCGGTGCGCACCATCTATCGCGACATCGGCGTGCTGGTGCGCCAGGGTGTACCGATCCGGGGCGAGGCCGGCATCGGCTATGTCCTGGATGCCGGGTTCGACCTGCCGCCGCTGATGCTCTCGCCCGACGAGATCGAGGCCGTGCTGGTTGGGATGCGCTGGCTCGGCGAGCGCGCCGATCCCGTGCTGGCGCGCGCAGCCGAGGATGTGGTCAGCAAGATCGCCGCGGTCCTGCCCGCGCATCTCAGGCCGATCCTGCTCGACGGCGCCCTGTTCGCGCCGAGCTACGGCGCCGACAAGCCGGTCGATCAGGTCGATGTCGCGGGCGTGCGCGCGGCGATCAGGCAGGGGCGCAAGCTGCAGGTGCGCTATCGCGACGAGGCGGGCCGCGAATCGCAGCGGATGATCTGGCCGATCGGCATGACCTTCTACGAGCGCGTTCGCATCGTCATCGCCTGGTGCGAATTGCGTCAAGCCTTCCGGCATTTCCGGACCGACCGGATCACCGATCTCGTCCTGCGCGAGGAGCGCTATCCGGCCCGCCGCGCCGAACTGTTCCGGCGCTGGCAGAAGGAGGAGGAGGCGAGGGCGACCGAGCGCGCCTGCGTCTATGAGCCCGAGGCTCAGCCGCGCACCAATGCGCCGTCGACCAGTGCGGCGCGGCCCGAGGCGACCGCTGCAAGCGCCGCGGGATAGAGCGTCAGCTCCTCGGCGAGGACGCGCGTCGCCAGACTGTCCTCGTCGTCCCCGGGCAGGACCGGTATTTTGGCCTGCGCGATGACCGGGCCGGCATCGAGTTCCGGCACGACGAAATGCACGCTGCAGCCATGCTCCCCGACACCCGCTGCCAGCGCTTGGGCATGGGTGTGCGTGCCCTTGAACAAGGGCAGCAGGGACGGGTGTATATTGATCAGCCGGCCCTCCCAGCGCCGCACGAACCACGGCGTCAGGATGCGCATGAAGCCCGCCAGCGCCACGAGATCGATCTGGTTGATCCGCAGCGCCTCGTCCATGGCGCGCTCGAACGCCTCGCGGTCCTTGCCGAACTCGCGATGATCGACGGTCGCGGTTGCGATGCCAAGCGCCTGCGCTCGTTCGAGGCCGGCAGCATCGGGCCGGTTCGAGAGCACGAGACCAATCTCGGCAGGATAATCCGAAGCTTGCGCAGCCTTGGCCAGCGCCACCATGTTCGAGCCGCGCCCCGAGATCAGAATACCGACGCGCTTACGTGGTCCGCTCACAGGGAAAGCTTGCCGCGATAGCCGACGGCCTCGTCATCGGCTCCGATCGGGACGATCTCGCCCAGCCGCACCGGCTTTTCGCCAGCCGCTGTCAGCGCCGCCTCGACCTCCGCGGCCTTGGCCGCATCGGCCGCGACGATCATGCCGATGCCGCAGTTGAAGGTCCGCAGCATCTCGCGCTCGGCGACGCCGCCGGTGCGGGCGAGCCACCCGAAGACGGGCGGCACGGTAATGGCCGACAGGTCGAGCGCGACGCCGAGCCCTTCGGGCAGCACGCGCGGAATGTTGTCGGGGAAGCCGCCGCCGGTGATATGCGCCAGCGCCTTGATGCCGTCCGTCGCCTTTAGGGCGGCAAGCAGCGCCTTCACATAGATCCGCGTCGGGATCAGCAGCGCTTCCGCCAGGCTCGTCTCCGGGGCGAACGGGGCAGGGGCGTCCCAGGCCAGCCCGCTCATCGCGACGATGCGCCGGACCAGCGAAAAGCCGTTCGAGTGCACGCCAGACGAAGGCAGGCCAAAGATCACGTCGCCCGGCGCCAGATCCGCCCGCGGCAGCAGGGTGCCGCGTTCGGCCGCGCCGACCGCGAAACCGGCGAGATCGTAGTCCTTCTCGGCGTAGAGGCCCGGCATCTCGGCGGTCTCGCCACCGATCAGCGCGCAGCCCGCTTGCCGGCAGCCATCGGCGATGCCGCGCACGATCTCGACGCCGACCGCGGGATCGAGCTTGCCGGTGGCATAATAGTCCAGGAACAGCAGTGGTTCGGCGCCCTGCACGATCAGATCGTTGACGCACATCGCCACGAGATCGATTCCGATGGTCGAGTGCAGCCCGCTCTCGATCGCGATCTTGACCTTGGTGCCGACGCCGTCATTGGCCGCAACCAGGATCGGATCGGTGAAACCCGCGGCCTTGAGGTCGAACAGGCCGCCGAAGCCGCCGATCTCCGCATCCGCACCCGGCCTGCGCGTCGCCCGCACCAGCGGCTTGATCTGGTCGACCATGGCGTTGCCGGCGTCGATATCGACGCCCGCCTGCGCATAGGTCAGTCCGTTGGCGCCGGGTTTGGTCATGGTCGAGAGCCTTCATCCTGTTCGCGCGAGCGATAGGCAACCACGTCCGGTGTGGCAAGCGGGCAGGGTGCATTCCGGCTGCCGATCCACCGTTAGGGGCTCGTGCCCCCGGCATCCGACGAAACCCTCATGCGATCGCGTCCGGCAGCGGCCGCTTGGAACCTCCGCTGCTCTCGCTTATCTGTGGTCGCGCGCTGCCGTCGGCGCGAGAAAGGCCTGGATCGATGACATTGCAGCGTCAAATCGGCTTCTGGCTGATGTCTCTCGTCGTTTTCGTGCTGCTTCTCGTTCTGCTCCGGGACATTCTGCTGCCCTTCGTCGCCGCGCTGGCACTGGCCTATCTGCTCGATCCGCTGGCCGACAGGCTGGAACGAATGGGGCTGAGCCGGCTTGCCGCCACGATCGCCATCCTCTTCATCTTCCTGCTGGTCTTCGTGCTCGCACTCGTGCTGCTGGCGCCTTTGCTCGGCCAGCAGCTTGCCGGGCTCGTGGCGCGCCTGCCGGCCGACGCGGCCAAGCTGCAGGCGCTCGTGCTGGAGCGCGGAGCTCCCTGGCTCGAACGCCTCGGCGGCACCAAGATCACCGAGGAGGCGCAGAACTCGCTCGGAAACCTCGTGGGGGAGGGGACGAAATGGGTCGGCAGTGTGCTCCAGTCGCTGTGGACGGGGGGCACGGCGATCATCGGGGTGTTCTCGCTGCTGGTGCTGACGCCGGTCATCGCCTTCTATCTGCTCGTCGATTGGGACCGGATGTGCGCCACTGTCGATGGCTGGCTGCCTCTCGACCATCGCGAGACGATTCGCGGTCTACTGCGCGAGATGGACACCGCCATTGCCGGCTTCCTGCGCGGGCAGGCGCTGGTCTGCCTGCTGCTGGGTATCTTCTACGCCGTGGGCCTGAGCCTGCTCGGCGTCAATTTCGGCGCGCTGATCGGCATCATCAGTGGTTTTCTCTCCTTCATTCCCTTTGTCGGCTCGCTGACCGGGCTCGTGCTCTCGGTCGGCGTCGCGATCGTTCAGTTCTGGCCGGACTGGACCTGGCCGCTGGCGACGCTCGGCGTCTTCGCCGCAGGCCAGTTCCTCGAAGGGAATATCTTTCAGCCGAAATTCGTCGGCGATTCGATCGGCGTGCATCCGGTTTGGCTGATGTTCGCGCTGCTCGCCTTCGGCACGCTGTTCGGCTTCGTCGGTCTGCTGCTGGCGGTGCCGCTCGCGGCGGTGATCGGCGTGCTCTGCCGCTTCGCGCTCCGGCAGTATCTCGCCAGCAACATCTATCATGGCGGCGATGCGACCAAGGCCGCCATCGTCAAGGCGCGCATCGACGCCGACGCTTGAGCCTCCGATGTCCGAACCACCAGCCCGCGCGCGCCAGCTCGCCTTCGACCTGCCTGTCGACAGTCGTCACGGCGTCGAGGATTTTCTGATCGGCCCGTCCAATGAGGCGGCCTATGGCATGGTCGAGGCATGGCCGAGCTGGCCGGAGGCCTGGCTCAGGCTCGTCGGCCCCGAAGGTGCCGGCAAGAGCCATCTCGCGGCCATATGGGCAAAATCGGCCCATGCATGGTCTGTTCCAGTCGCACAGGTCACACAGGACAAGGTGCCGCATCTGGTCTCGGGTGGCGCGCTGGTCGTCGAGGATTGCGACACAGGAAGCCGCGACGAGGCGGCGCTGTTTCATCTGATGAACGCGATGAAAGCGAAGGGCGGCTTCCTGCTGCTGACCGCCCGCACCGAGCCCGATCGCTGGGGCCTGCGCATCCCCGATCTGCTCTCGCGGCTGCGCCTGGCGCCGCAGGCTCTCATCGCGCCGCCCGACGACGCTTTGCTCCGGGCGGTTCTGGTCAAGCTCTTCATCGACCGTCAGCTTGTGGTCGATGCCGGCATCATCGAGATGCTGGCGCTCCGGATGGAGCGGTCCTTTGCCGCCGCGCGCACCCTCGTCGATGCGCTGGACCGGCTCTCGCTCGAGCGCGGCCGGCGGGTCACGCGCCCGCTCGCGGCCGAGGTTCTGGCGGGGCTTTTTCCCGACGAGTGACGCCGTAAGGCCGCCCGATCAGCCCTGCGGCTGCGCCGATCCGGCCGGGGCCTGCGACGAGATCAGCCGGGCGTGCATCGCGTCGATCAGGAGGTCATGGGCGCGGGCCGCGATCGCATCGAGCGAAGGCGTGCGCACGAACATTGCGGCTGCCTTCTCGCTCAATTCCTCACGGCTCGGCAGCACCGGCAGATGCCACCCGGCGAAGGCGTCCTGCGCCTGCTGCTGCATGACCGCCAGCCGGTCGCTCGCGCGGTGCTGCAGTTCGGCGAGCGCGGTCCGCAGTTCCGCCCTCGTCAGCGTCGGCAGGTGGAGATCGGCCAGAGCAGGCGTCGCGGCATAGGCCTCGCGAAAGGCGCTGACGATCCGGTCCAGCGGCACCGATGCCGCCAGCCGCTCCGCCGAATGTTCGATCACGCGCGGCGGCAGTGCCTGCGAGCGGTCGATGATCGCCTGCGGCGGCGCCTTCAGATCCCAGACGAGCCCGATCTTCGACATCCCGAGAATGAGATAATAGGTCGGATCCCACTGCCACCAGCGGAAGCCCTGCCTGACACTGTACTGGTAGGCATGGTGGTTGTTGTGCCAGCCTTCGCCCATGGTGATGACCGCGAGCCACCAGTTGTTGCGGCTCTCGTCGCCGGTCAGATAGTGTTTGTCGCCATGCACATGCGCGAGCGAGTTGATGCAGAAGGTGCCGTGATAGACCGCGACCGTCGACCAGAAGAAGCCGACGAAGAGTCCGGCCCAGCCATCGATGGCGAAGCATAGAATGGCCAGCGCGATCGCGGGCGCGATCTCGAACCGGTGCAGCCACTGCAATTCCGGGAACTTCGTCAGGTCCGGGATCGTCGTGCGGTCGAAACGATCATGCTGGCGCGCGAAGATCCAGCCGAGGTGGGAGTAGGCGAAGGAGGTATGCACCGGCGAATGCACGTCATGCTCGGTATCGGCGTGGCGGTGATGATGCCGATGCTTCGAAGCCCACCACAGCACGCTCTTCTGCGCCGTCGATTGCGCCAGAACCGCGAGAACGAACTGGAAGAACCGGCTGGTCTTGTAGGTCCTGTGCGAAAAATAACGGTGATAACCGCCCGTAACCGCAAACATCCGCAGCCAGTACAGACCGATGGCGAGCCAGACCGAGGTCGTGGTCACGCCGCTCCAGATCGCGCCGAAGCAGGCGAAATGCGCGAGCACGAAAGGGATCGCGGAGGGATAGACGATGTCGTCATCGTCATGGGACGCGCCGCTCTGGGTCAAGGCAGCCTCTGCTGGAACGGACGGATCGCAAGGCAATTGCCGTCGAGCCGTACAGGATCGGGATCGTTCATAACTGAACAGTAGCCGTGGCGGTCGCGCAAGTGCACGTCTCGCCGCAGCTGCAGGCGACATTAAAGCAAATGGGCTCGCGCGTCATCGAAACGTCACGCTAGGATGACTTTCAAGGCGCCCAAGGAGACCGATGTGGCCACAGCAGCGACCCGAACGAAAGCCAAGCCCATGAGCGTAGAAACCGCTGAGGCGGCGACCGGCGATACGCCGGGCGGCGAGGCC
The DNA here is from genome assembly GCF_001562255.1 of Bosea sp. PAMC 26642. Lineage (NCBI taxonomy): Bacteria > Pseudomonadati > Pseudomonadota > Alphaproteobacteria > Hyphomicrobiales > Alloboseaceae > Allobosea > Allobosea sp. PAMC 26642. The sequence continues at coordinate 1,229,936 of NZ_CP014301.1, forward strand.
GAGGCGATTCGGCAGTCGCCTGCCCGCTTCATCAACCGCGAGCTGTCCTGGCTGCAGTTCAACCGGCGCGTCATGGAGGAAGCCTCCAACCGCAATCACCCGCTGCTTGAACAACTGCGCTTCCTGTCGATCTCGGCGGCCAATCTCGACGAGTTCTTCATGGTCCGCGTCTCGGGGCTGCGCGAGCAGCTCAAGGCCGGCGTCGTCACCCGCAGCCAGGACGGGCTGACCCCGGCCGAGCAGCTTGCCGAACTCGGTAAGGCCGTAACCGCGCTGACGGCCGACCAGCAGGCCCGCTGGGTCGAACTCAAGGCCGACCTGCACGAGAACCGCATCCATCTGCTGGCGCCGGGCGACATCGGTCCACAGGAGCGCGTCTGGCTCGAGGATTATTTCCTGAACTACGTCTTCCCGGTGCTGACGCCGCTGGCGATCGACCCGGCGCATCCCTTTCCCTTCATCCCCAATCTCGGCTTCACCCTGGCGCTGGCTCTGGAGCGCGTCAGCGACGGCCGCCCGCTCGACGCCTTGATCCGCGTGCCGGGCAAGATGGATCGCTTCATCGAATTGCCCGATCTCGGACGCGAGGGGCTGCATCGCTTCATCGCGCTGGAAGATACGGTGGCGCTGTTCATCGCCAAGCTCTTTCCCGGCTACGACGTCAAGGGCACCGGCTCCTTCCGCGTCATCCGCGACACCGATCTCGATATCGAAGAGGAGGCCGAGGATCTCGTCCGCGTCTTCGAGACCATGCTGAAACTGCGCCGCCGCGGCGTGGTGATCAGGCTCGAGGTCAGCGTCGGAATGCCGGCCCATCTGCGCCGGCTGATCGTGCGCGAACTCAAGGTCGACGCCGACGAGATCGTCGAGGTCGTCGGCATGATCGGCCTCAACGAGTTGGCGCTGCTGGTCGGCGTCGACCGGTCCGATCTCAAGTTCAAGCCCTACAATGCCCGCTTCCCCGAGCGCATCCGCGAGCATGGCGGAGACTGTTTCGCGGCCATTCGCCAGAAGGACCTGCTCGTCCACCACCCCTATGAGAGCTTCGACGTCGTGGTGCAGTTCCTGCAGCAGGCGGCGCGCGACCCCAGCGTCGTCGCGATCAAGCAGACGCTCTACCGCACCTCCTCGAACTCGCCGATCGTCCATGCGCTCGCCGAGGCCGCCGAGGCGGGCAAGTCGGTAACGGCCCTGGTCGAGCTCAAGGCCCGTTTCGACGAAGAGGCCAATATCCGATGGGCCAAGGATCTGGAGCGCGCCGGCGTGCAGGTCGTCTACGGCTTCATCGAGCTGAAGACCCACGCCAAGCTCTCGATGGTGGTGCGTCGCGAGGCGGGCCAGCTCGTGACCTACTGCCATATCGCGACCGGCAACTATCACCCCATCACGGCGCGCATCTACACCGACGTCTCGTTCTTCACCGCCGACCCGGTGATGTCGCAGGACGTCGCACGCGTCTTCAACTTCATCACCGGCTATGCCGAACCGGCAGGGCTGGAAAAGATGTCGGTCTCGCCGGTCGGGCTGAAACAGCGGCTGCTCGACGATATTTCCGAGGAAATCGCCCATGTGAAGGCCGGCCGGAAAGGCGCGATCTGGGGTAAGTGCAATTCTCTCGTGGATCCGGAGATCATCGACGCGCTCTACGATGCGAGCCAGGCCGGTGTCGAGATCGACTTCGTCGTGCGCGGCATCTGCTGTCTGCGGCCTGGCGTCCCGGGCCTGTCGGAAAACATCCGCGTGAAATCGATCGTCGGCCGTTTTTTGGAGCACACGCGCATCTACGCCTTCGGCGCCGGCCACGGCATGCCCTCGGCGAAAGCCAAGCTCTACATCTCCTCGGCCGATCTGATGCCGCGCAACCTCGATCGCCGGGTCGAGGCGCTGACCCCGATCCTCAACGCGACCGTCCACCAGCAATTGCTCGAACAGATCATGCTCGCCAACTTCCTCGACAACGAACAGAGCTGGACGATCTTGCCCGATGGCGGCTCCCGACGCATTGTCCCGGCGCCGGGCGATGAGTCGTTCAACGCCCACAAGTATTTCATGACCAATCCGAGTTTGTCCGGACGTGGAAAATCTCTCTCTAATTCAAGCCCCCGTTCGCTTTCCAGACGCGGAGGCAAGAAGACCTGAGGCTGGACAGGCGCCCGGGCGGCTGAGTCTGGGCGATACGCTCGCCATCGTCGATATCGGTTCGAACTCGGTGCGTCTCGTCGTCTACGAGACGATCGCGCGGGCTCCGGCGCAGGTCTTCAACGAAAAGGAGATGGCGGGGCTCGGCCGTCAGGTCGCAACGACCGGGCGGCTCGCCACGGATGCGATGGACAAGGCCATCGCGGCGCTGGTCCGTTTCCGCATCCTCTGCGAGGCGATGCATGTCGGCGCGATCCGCGTCATCGCCACGGCCGCGGCTCGCTATGCCAGCAACGGGCCCGAATTCATCGCGCGCGCCGAGGCCGCGATCGGCCAGCCGATCGAACTGATCTCCGGCGATCGCGAAGCGATCCTGTCGGGCCTTGGCGTCATTTCCGGCTTCGACAATCCTGACGGCGTGGTCGGAGATCTCGGCGGCGGCAGTCTGGAGCTGATTTCGGTTGCCGGCGGTGCTGTCGGGGAGGGCGCCAGCGTTCCGCTCGGCGGCCTCGCCCTGCTGGATCGCTCGAAGAATTCGCTCAGGCAGGCGGAGAGGATTGTCAGGGAGGAGCTCGACAAGCTGCCGCAGCTCGCCGCGATGCGCGGCCGCGACTTCTACGCCGTCGGCGGCACCTGGCGCGCGTTGGCGACGCTGCACCAGCGCCAGTCGCAATACCCGCTCAACGTCATGCACGGCTACACGGTGCCGGCCCGCGATGTCGCCGATTTCGTCAGGCTGATCGAGCGGGCGGACGCCACCATGCTTGAAGCGATCGACGCCGTGTCGTCGGCTCGGCGTCCCCTGCTCGCCTATGGCGCGCTGGTCCTCGACGAACTGATCAAGCGCGGTCGGCCCCGCGCCATCGTGATCTCGGCACAAGGCGTGCGCGAAGGGCTGCTCCACGAGCAGCTCTCGCCGCAGGAGCGCGCCGCCGATCCGCTGTTGCGGGCGGCGAGGGACTACAACCACCTGCGCGCGCGCGATCCGCGCCATGCCGCCGAGTTGATCGCCTGGACGCGCACCATCATCGAGACGGCCGGTCTCTCGGAAGACGAGCCGTCGTCCCGGCTGATCGAATCGGTCTGCCTGCTCTCCGATATCGGCTGGCGCGCCCATCCCGACTATCGCGGCGAGCAGAGCATGAACGTCATCGCCCATGCCTACTTCACCGGCATCGACCATGTCGGGCGAGCCTTCCTGGCGCTGGCGATCTTCCATCGCTATGCCGGGCTGAAATCGGCCTCGCCGACCGCCATGGCGCTGCGGGGACTGCTGCCGCCGCCGGTCCTCGACCGCGCCATCCTGCTGGCGGCGATTTTCCGGGTCGCCTATCTGCTTTCGGCGGGCATGCCCGGTCTTCTGCCGCGCACGCCCGCGATATGCGTCGATGGCCGGCTCGTCCTGCGCCTTCCCGACGATCTGCGCGCGCTTGCCAGCGACCGTGTGGTCGGGAGGCTGAAACAGCTCGCCAAACTGCTAGGTCGCGATCACGAGATCAGCCGGGCCTGAGCCTCGTCGTCAGCCGACGACGACGCGTCCGCGCGCGATCCGCAGGCTCAGCGCGCCGTTCTTCAGCGCCAGCGCCTTCTCCCCGAAAACCTCGCGCCGCCAGCCCTGCAGGGCAGGGACCCTGGCCTCGTCGTCGAAGGCGATGGCCTCCAGATCATCTGAGGATGCGATGATCTTGGGCGCGACCCGCTCAGCATCGGCGATCGCCTTGAGCAGCACTTTGAGCAGGTCGAGCACGGCGCCATTGCCGGAGCGGCCGCGCTCGCGTTCGAGCCGGGGCAGATCCTTCGGATCCAGCGCCAGCCCGCGTTCGACCGCCGCCAGCACCTCGCCGCCGGCCCGCGACCGCTCGAAGCCGTTGGGCACGGAGCGCAGTTCCGCCAGCGCCTCGACCGAGCGCGGCGCGCGCTGGACGATGTCCATCAGCGCATCGTCCTTCAGCACGCGCTGGCGCGGCACGTCGCGATTTTGCGCCTCGCGCTCGCGCCAGGCGGCAAGCTCGATCAGCAGCGCCAGTTCCTTCGGCTTGCGGATGCGGCCCTTCAGCCGCTGCCATGCGTTCTCCGGCTTGACCTCGTAGGTGCCGGGCGAATTGAGCACCGCCATCTCCTCAGCGACCCAGGCCTCGCGCCCGCTCGCCTTGATGTCGGCGTCGAGCGCCAGATAGATGTCGCGCAGATGGGTGACGTCGGCCTCGGCATAGGTCAGCTGCGCCTCGTTGAGCGGCCGGCGCGACCAGTCGGTGAAGCGCGATGACTTGTCGATGCGCGCCTTGGCGAGGTCGTTGGCGAGTTGCTCGTAGCCGACCGAGTCGCCATAGCCGCAGACCATGGCGGCGACCTGCGTGTCGAAGAGCGGCGTCGGCAGCACCCGGCCGAGCATCCAGACGATTTCCAGATCCTGCCGCGCGGCATGGAAGACCTTGACGACTGCTTCGTCGACCATCAGGCCGAAGAAGGGCGCGAGGTCGAGATCGGGCGACAGCGGATCGACCATCACCGCCTCGTCGGGCGAGGCGAGCTGGATCAGGCAGAGTTTCGGATAATAGGTCGTCTCCCGCAGGAACTCGGTATCGACCGTGACGAAAGGATGCTGGGCCAGGCGCGCGCAGGCGTCGGCGAGATCCTGGGTGGTGGTGATGAGGCTCATGGCCGGCTCTTAGCAGACAGAAGAGAGCCATGTCGCGCGCGTTCTTGACAATCCGCGCCCCGGCGTGTGCTTACGGCGAAAATCGCCGGCTGCGCTTTGCCGGCCTCCTCGACCTGCGCAGAGACCCATCCCGTGACCATGCACCGCTATCGTTCCCACACCTGTGGCGCCCTTCGCGAGAGCCATGTCGGCCAGCAGGTCCGCATCTCGGGCTGGTGCCACCGCATTCGCGACCATGGCGGCGTGCTGTTCATCGACCTGCGCGACCATTACGGCATGACCCAGGTCGTGATCGATCCCGACTCACCGGCCTTCGCGGATGCCGAGTCGGTTCGGTCCGAATGGGTCGTGCGCATCGACGGCAAGGTCAAGCCGCGGCTGGCCGGCACCGAGAATGCCAATCTGGCGACCGGCGCGGTCGAGGTTTTCGCCACCGGCATCGAGGTGCTGGGCACCTCTGCCGAATTGCCGATGCCCGTCTTCGGCGATCTCGAATATCCCGAGGATACGCGGCTGAAATACCGTTTCCTCGATCTGCGCCGCGAAAAGCTGCACAACAACATCATGCTGCGCACGAAGGTCATCGACTCGCTGCGCACCCGCATGAAGACCTCGGGCTTCAACGAGTTCCAGACCCCGATCCTGACCGCGTCATCGCCGGAAGGCGCGCGCGACTTCCTCGTGCCGAGCCGTCTGCACCCCGGCAAGTTCTATGCGCTGCCGCAGGCGCCGCAGCAGTACAAGCAGCTCCTGATGATGGCGGGCTTCGACCGCTATTTCCAGATCGCGCCCTGCTTCCGCGACGAGGACCCGCGCGCCGACCGCCTGCCCGGCGAATTCTACCAGCTCGACGTCGAGATGAGCTTCGTCGAGCAGGACGACGTCTTCGCGACGATGGAGCCGGTCATTGCCGGCGTCTTCGAAGAGTTCGGCAACGGCAAGTCGGTCACCAAGAACTGGCCGCGCATCCCTTACGCCGAGTCGATCCGCAAATACGGCTCCGACAAGCCCGACCTGCGCAACCCGCTGGAGATGCAGGACGTTTCGGAGCATTTCCGTGGCTCGGGCTTCAAGGTGTTTTCGCGCATCCTCGAGGACGAGAAGAACCGCGTCTGGGCGATCCCCGGTCCGAAGGGTGGTAGCCGCGCGTTCTGCGACCGGATGAACAGCTGGGCTCAGGGCGAAGGCCAGCCGGGTCTCGGCTATCTGATGATCAAGGAAGACGGCGAAGGGCAGGGCCCGATCGCCAACAACATCGGCCCCGAGCGTGTCGCCGCGATCGTCGCCCAGATGGGGCTCAAGGCGGGCGATGCCTGCTTCTTCGCCGCCGGCAATCCCGACAAGTTCTACAAATTCGCCGGTGCGGCGCGCAACAAGGTCGGCTCCGAACTCGGTTTGATCGACGAGAACGCCTTCGCTTTCGCCTGGATCGTCGACTTCCCGATGTACGAGTACAACGAGGACGAGAAGCGGGTCGATTTCTCGCACAACCCGTTCTCGATGCCGCAGGGCGGGCTCGATTCGCTGAAGAACGACGATCCGCTCTCGATCAAGGCGTTCCAGTACGACATCGCCTGCAACGGCTACGAGCTTGCTTCCGGCGGCATCCGCAACCATCGCCCCGAGGCGATGGTGAAGGCCTTCGAGATCGCCGGCTATGGCGAGGAGACGGTGATCGAGCGTTTTGGCGGCATGTATCGCGCCTTCCAGTACGGCGCGCCGCCCCATGGCGGCATGGCGGCGGGCATCGATCGCATCATCATGCTGCTGGCCGGCGCGACGAACCTGCGCGAGGTCGCGCTGTTTCCGATGAACCAGCAGGCGGTCGATCTGCTGATGGGCGCCCCCTCCGAGGCGTCGCCGAAGCAGCTGCGCGAGGCGCATCTGCGCATCAGCGCTCCCGAAAAGAACGGCTGAGCCACGATGACCGTCCTGCTTCCGGCGCGGGCGCTCGCGCTCGCCTGTCTCGTCGCGCTACCGCTCGGCGCCTGCGTGTCCGTCCCCGTCAATTCGACGACGGGGCGGGCGACCGAACTCGCTACCCTGGTCTCGCGCTCGATCGCCTGCCGGGCCGGCAGCCCGCGCCGCGACACGCTCGACCGCTTCCTGACAGCGGAGGCGGAGCGCGGTGCGACGCCTGAGCAGATCGCCAGCGCCCGCTCGACCTACATCACCGTCTCCGAGGCGCAGACGATCAACCAGGGCATCAGGCCGGAGCGCTGCGACGCGGAGGAGCGGGCCGGGCTGAAGGACCGCATGACCCGCGTGCGCGCCGGCAGCTTCGAAGCGCTTTGACGTTGGCATGTTTCCGATCGGTCGTTTTTCTGTCGGGATGGCGCTGCTCGGCTTGAGCGCCTGCACGACCGTCGAGCCTGCGCCGGGCACGCCGGAATTCGCCGCCTCGCAGGTCTCGCGCGCCTATGACTGCGGGCTGCGCGTCGATCGCAGGAGCGTCATGGCGCGGCTGAACCGGGACGAACGCCCGCGCTTTCTCGCCGCGAACCAGGCCTACGCCGTTAAGGCCTACAAGGCGCCAAAGCGCTGCGACTCTTGGGAACGCTCGTCCGTCCTGCACGAGATCGGTGCCTTGACGCGGCGTTGAATTCCGCTTGCCTGCGAGGCCGCTTGCCCGCCACAAGGCTGCCATGTCGCCGCTCTCACCCGCCACCGTCACGGCCATCGTGGTCTCCTATGACAGCGCCCAAGTGCTGCCGGCCTGTCTCGCTGCCCTGGCGGCGGAAGGCGTCGCGGCGATCGTCGTCGACAATGCGAGCACCGATACGTCGCGCGAGATCGCCGGCGCTCATGGCGCGACCGTCATCGCTAATGCCAGGAACGAAGGCTATGGCCGTGGCAACAACCGGGGCATTGCGGCCTGCCGGACGCCGTTCGCACTCATCGTGAACCCCGATCTGGTCGTCGAAAGCGGCAGCGTCGCGGCCCTGCTGGCGGCGGCGGCACGCTATCCCGATGCCGGGCTTTTCGCCCCGCGCATCGTCGAGCCCTCGGGCCGGCTCTTCCTGCAGCCGCGCTCGCTGCTCTCGCCGCCCCATTTCAACAAGGCTGCCAGCGTGGTCGCGCCTGAGGGGGATGCCTGCCTGCCCTTTCTGTCGGGAGCCTGCCTGCTGGTCCGAACGGATGTTTTCGGCGCATTAGGCGGCTTCGATCCGCACATCTTCCTGTTCTACGAGGACGACGATCTCTGCCGCCGGATGCGCGAGGCCGGCCACGCACTGATTCATGTTCATGACGCGCAGGCGCGGCATGAACGCGGCAAATCAAGCCGACCATCGCTATCGCGCCGCTTCAACGCACGCTGGCATCTCGCCTGGTCGCTGGCCTATGTCTGCGCCAAATACGATCTGGCCGGGCCGTCGCCCGCGACGATGGTCAAAAATGCAGCAAAGGCCGTGGGTTACGGGCTGATCTTGAATCGGGCCAAGATGGCGGCCAATGCCGGTTCGGTCGCGGGCGCCATCGCCTGGCGTCGAGGAAAGACAGCGCTGGCCCGTCAGGGCCTCACAGATGCAGGTTCTCCATCGGCGTCGCGATGATGCATCGGTTCTTGCGCAGCAGAGGCAGGACAGGTCTCGATTCGAGCGGCGATGCTGCCCTCCGTCAGCCTGTCGTACCGCCGGGCAGATCGTCGACCTTGTCCGACGTGAGCACCGGGATCAGGCGGCGTATTTCGGTGTCCGGCAGATCCCACCAGCGCTTGGCGAGCAGTTCGGCGATGGCTTCCTCGCTCATGCGGTAGCGCACGATCCGAGCCGGATTTCCGGCGACGATCGCGAAAGGCGGCACGTCGCGTGTGACCACCGCTCGCGCTGCCACGACCGCACCATGGCCGATCGTGACGCCCGACAGGATCAGGCACTGCGAACCGAGCCAGACGTCATGGCCGATCGCGACGTCGCCGTTGGAGGCATGGCTGCCGTCGCGGCCGGCGGCCTCCGGCCAGATCCGGGGCAGGGCGGGAAATGGATAGGTCGTGATCCAGTCGAGCCGGTGGTTGCCGCCGAGCAGGATCTCGACTCCGTCGGCGATCGAACCATACCGCCCGATCGTCAGCCTCGCCCCAGACTCCGCGAACCGCACCTTCGGCCGACCATAGGTATGGGCGCCGACTGCGATCTGCCCCGGCCGCCTTGCGATCAGCTTCGCCAGATGCAGCCGCGTCTGGTTGTCGGGATTGATATGGCGGCGCAGAGTGCCCGAGAGCCAGCCGGGAAGCCCCGCCCACCATCGCACCAATGCGCTGGGCTGCCAGGCCATATCCTCCGGCGACAAGGCGCCGGGCGGGTCACTCGGCATTGGCCTTCAGGTCGATCTTGTCGAAGATCTCTGTCGGGTCGGTCAGCGTGATGACGTCGGCGAGGCCGAGCCCGCTTGCCGATTTGGCGCTGGCCGACACGGTCAACGTGCCGGGTTTGGCGGCAAAGCGCGACACCGCCGCCGTCAGCGTCTTGGCGGCATCGGACGGTCCCAGAATCGCGGCAAGTCCGAGATTCGCCATCATCGAGTATTCGCGCCGGAGATCCTCAGGCTTACGCTTGGCCTTGCGTGCCTCGTTTTCGACGATCTTCTCCAGAAGACCCAGATTCTGTAGCTTCGCCTCGACATTGCGCACCGTGGCGCCGAGCGCCGCGACCTGCGCCAGCGCGAGGTCGCTGGAGAAGAGGTCCTTGGTCACGTTGCCCAAAGTGCCCGATGCATCGAGCCTCGCCATGCCCGCCCCGCCGAGCGACAGCGTGCGGATTGCCAGTTCGCTGCGCGCCGCGTCCCAGGCCATGTCGAGCTTGGCCGAAAGGTCGATCGAGCGAAAACCCATGGCGATGAGATCGCGCGCGGCAGGGTTGCCCGGGCCTTCCGTGACCGGAGCCATCAATCTGTCGATCGTCATGGCGAGGCTGGTGGGGATGCCGTTCAACTGCTCCCCGGTCTTGAGCTCGAATGTGCCCAGCCCGATCTTCAGCGGCGGTGGCGCAGGCTGGCCGCGGACGGTCTCCTGAGGAGCCTCAACGGACAGGCCGGTAAGTCTGATCGTGCCGATCGTCGGAACGAATTTGCGGAAATCGATCGTGTCCGGATCGGCATCCGGCTTCGCCAGCAGCGCCTTCAACTCCGCGATCACGGGCCCGAACGAGAAGCCGGAATGGCTGATCGACTCGATCGTGCCCTTGCCGCCGCCTCCGGCGAACTTCAGTCCTTCCAGCGCCATTCCGGATTTCGCGGGTGTGTCCTCGCCATAGGCGATCCGCGCGATCGTCATCTCGACCGGGTCGGGCTTCGCACCCGGCTTGGGCGGCGCGACGACGTTCATCGCGAAATCGCGCGCCTCGCCGCTGCCGTAGAAGATCGTGTCGTAGAGCGACAGCAGCGACAGTCCGAGCTGCTTCTCTTCTTTGCTTTTGGGCTTGTCCGGCGCACCAGCGGATTCGCGCGAGGCCTTTTCGGCGGCTTCAGACAGCGTAACGATCCGGGCCAGAACCTCGCCGAGCGGCTCGTCTCCGACCTTGGCCGAAAACCCGCGCCCGACCATCCTGCCCATCGACATCTTGCCGGCGGGGCCCAGATCGACCGCGTAGCCGTCGAGTTCGAAGCGGCTGAAGATCGGCAGCAGCGGCTCATTGACGCCAGGCTGCGCCCGTTCGGTGAGCACGCGCGCCGTGTGCTTCAGGTCGAGACCTTCGAAGCTGGTCCGCTTGACCTGCCCGCTGACCGGACCGGCGGCTCCACCCGTGACGCTGATCGTGCCTTGCGCTGCTTCGCCACGCTCGATCCGGCCCGCACGGACCTGCGAGAACCGGATGTCGCGATAGCGCGTCACCTGCTTCTGCGGTCCGATCGTCTGCTCGAAGGTCAGTTCCGGAGCCGTGATTTCAGCCGCATCGAGGCGGCTCATCCGCGCGGCGGCACTCTCGCCGGTGCTGCCGTTGAACAGGGCAATGAACGCCTCTCGCTCCAGCGCCGAACCCTTCACATCGATTCGCGGCGCCACGATCGCCAACGCGCCGAAATCGAGCCGCAGATTGTCGATCTGGAAATCCGCCGCGGCTGCGGGCGGCACTGCCCCGATCAGCAATGCGGTGACGGTCGCGAGATGGCCGGGCGCAAGCCGGCGAAGGGTCGAAGCGTTCATGCAAGTCTCCAAGTTTCGGCGCGACCCTGCCGCAAGCCTGCGGCGAAGGAAAGACGTCGCCTGTCGTCGTGGTCACGAAAAGCTTGACCACCTGCCGTATCGGGCAGGTATTTGTCGCACATTCGCCATCTTGGAAGGCGCAGTGATCAACGCGGTCGGAGACGGATGGCGCCTCGCCGCGACGGAGCATTCAGGACATGCACGCCCCCCGCACATTTCTCGCTGCCTTCCTTGCCTGGGCGCTGCTGGCCTGCAATGCGACCGCCTTCGCCCAGACCGCGCCTGCTGCCGGACTCGAACCACTTGTCATCGTCAGCGGCGAAAAGCGCCATGCCTTTCAGGTCGAGGTGATGCGCACGCCGGACCAGCGCGCCAAGGGGCTGATGCACCGCAATTACATGCCGGCCGATCGCGGGATGTTGTTCGATTTCGCCCGCACCGAACCTGTGGCGATGTGGATGCAGAACACCTTCATCCCGCTCGACATGCTCTTCATTCGTGCCGACGGCACGGTCGCACGCATCGCCGAGCGCACCGAACCGCTCTCGACCCGCACGATTCCGTCGGGCGAGCCTGTCCTCTCCGTGCTGGAGATCAATGGCGGCGTCGCCGAAAAACTCGGCATCAAGCCCGGCGACAAGATCGAGCACGTCTTGTTCAAGCGCTGAGGCGGCGTTTCGCTTGCGATGCGAGGCCGCGTCGTGATAGCTCACCGGCACGACGAGAGCGGTTATTCGGGGTATAGCGCAGCCCGGTAGCGCATCTGCTTTGGGAGCAGAGGGTCCCAGGTTCAAATCCTGGTGCCCCGACCATTCTCGACCGGGACGAAACAGGAAGTGCGGAGGCAGGTCATGACGGCACGCATCTATCGCCCCGCCCGCACCGCGATGCAGTCGGGCACGGCCAAGACCGAGCGCTGGCTGCTCGAATACGAGCCGGAACGGCCACGCGAGATCGAGCCTCTGATGGGCTGGACCTCGTCGGGCGACATGAAGAGCCAGCTCAAGCTCTGGTTCGACAGCGCAGCCGAAGCCGTCGCCTACGCCACCCGCAACGGCATCGCCTATCGCGTCGAGCAGCCCAACGAGGCCAAGCGCCGCTCGATCGCCTATGCCGACAATTTCAAATACAGCCGCGTCGGACAGTGGACGCATTGATGAAACCGCGCGGCTGATCGCGCCGCGCACGAGCTTTCCGACAGGCGAGGACGCAAAACGACCTTCGCTTCAGGGCCCGTAGCTCAGATGGATAGAGCAGCAGCCTTCTAAGCTGCTGGTCGCTGGTTCGAATCCAGCCGGGCTCGCCACCATCGCCTCACGCGCCGAACGTCTGGAAGGTTTACTATTCCAGACGTTTAGCGTTGCTCGTGCATGCGTTTTCGTGTCACTCGACTGCACGACGATGGCGGTAAGCGATATGCAGCAGCGCAAGTCCGGCACCTGCGAGTGTCAGAGTAAAAGGCGATCTGCAAAACAGGCGGGTCTCGGGAGCCTATATTCCTCCCGCAATAGCTGCACCGTTGCGTGCCGGTTCGAAATTGACGCGTCCAATGTCCATCGCACCACAGCCCCGCAGCACTAGGCAGCGTGACGCGCATCTCATGATATCTACGCGATCATGATCACAAAATGCGATGGTCAATTCGGCGGTATATCACTGTTTTTCTGGAATTTGCCGCTTATCGTGACGGCTGTTGAGTTCGACAGGACTATTTAAGTGAAAAGCCAAAATATCAAATACATCGAAAGGCTGGATCACCTACGATTCTTTGCGGCTTTCCTCGTTTTAATGTTTCACGGTAGAATTTTTTACTCGGCAAAACAAATTTTTCGTATACCGATCATAGATCAGGGCGATATCGGAGTCACGCTCTTCATGGTTTTGAGCGGAATGATATTGACGCTGATTGCTTACGATAGCGCGATTTCACTCGGAAAATTCTACAGCAATCGGGCGCTCAGAATATATCCTCTGTTCGTATTCGTCATCACGCTCGGATATTTCTCGATGCCCGACCCGCGAGAGACATCCGTCGGCGTCGATTACCTTCTTTCACTGCTTCCGATCTCGAATCTGTATCGCATGAAGTACGGGCCCTTTGGCGGACAATTGTGGTCCGTCGCGGTGGAGATCCAGTTCTACCTTTTGTTTCCGATCCTGGCCTTAAAGGCGCGGGGCCTGCGGTTCTACGTCAGCCTGATCGCTCTGCTGATCATCCTGCGTACGCTGATCTATACTTTGAACGGCACGGTCCATCAGATGGCGTATTTCTCCATCTTCGGAAATCTCGACGCCTTCCTGATCGGGGGCATCACGGCGATCGCCTACAAGGAGACCGAGGGTTACACCTTTCGCTGGTACTGGTGCATTGCCGTCCTCGTTGCGATCAACGTCTTCCTTGTCGTCTTGTACAGATTGATCGGCTTCCCCAGCACGTCGCCATTCTGGACGATCTGGCCGGATGTGCAGAGCCTGTTGTGGTCTGCATTGATCCTGAGCTATCTGCGGGCGAATATGCGGGTTCCGCTCTCGAAGCTCTGGAGCTATCTCGGCAAGATCAGCTATTCGATTTATGCATGGCACATCCTGGTCTGGATGACCGTCGCGCACCTGATGCCCGTGCCATGGGGATCGACCTATTTGACCGGGCTTCTGCTGGTGTTGCCGGCAACGATCGCGATCGCGGCGCTGAGCTACTCTGTCATCGAAGCGCCTTTTCTGATGATGCGAGCTCGCTACGTCATCGCGTCCTCCGGCTCGGCAGCGCCAGTCGGCCGCCCATAGACCGGTGCAGCCGAAGATCGGCGGGCCTTTACCTTCTCCACACGCAATACCTGCGCAGGCCGCTTTGCCGGGATCTGGTATCAGCGATGTGGAGGACAGAACTGGCTCCACGCTTGCCGCGCCGCGCCGCGCGGCGTAAACCGCGCCGGCCATCGCGCTCGCGATGGCTTCGCCTTGATCGCGCCCGAAAGCGTCGTCATCCGGCTCCGGTCTTGCCTATGTCGGCATATCACGAACGCGGCCGCTGCCGGTCGCGAGGATCGCCATGGTTTTGCTGAATGCCTCTCTCGGCCGTCTGACGGCAACGGCCTCGGCCAGTCATTGGCGTGCCTGCATATTTCTGGTGCTGCTGTCGTTGGGCGCCTTCTTGCCGGGCTTCTTCACGCTGCAGCCGCTCGATCGCGACGAACCGCGTTTCGCCCAGGCCAGCAAGCAGATGCTGGAAACGCACGACTTCGTCGACATCCGCTTCCAAGCCGAGGCGCGCCACAAGAAGCCGGTCGGTATCTACTGGCTACAGAGCGCCACTGTGGCGGCTGGCGCGGCGCTCGGTGTCTCCGAAGCCCGCACCCAGATCTGGCTTTATCGCATTCCCTCGCTTGTCGGTGCGGTCGCGACGGTATTGCTGACTTATTGGGCACTGCTCGCCTTTCTCAGCCCGGGGATGGCACTGCTCGGCGCCGCCTTGATGGCAGCCTGCGTGTTGCTCGGTGTCGAAGCGCGTATCGCCAAGACCGATGCGGTGCTTGCCGCCTGCGCCGTCGCTACCATGGGCGCCTTGGCGCGCGTGTGGCTCGACTGGACGCGCTCGCTCGCCTTCGTGCCGAGCCGCCACAACTGGCTGGTGTTCTGGAGCGCCACAGCGATCGCGCTGCTGATCAAGGGGCCGATCGTCCCCATGGTCTGGGGGCTGGCGATGCTGGTGCTCTGCATCAGCGCGCGCTCGGTTCGCTGGCTCAAGCCGCTGCGCTTCGGCCCGGGGCTGCTGCTCTGCTTGCTCGTCGTCATACCCTGGGTCGTTGCCATCGCCATGAAGACCGGCGGCAGCTTCTTCACCGAGAGTGTCGGCAACGACATGCTCGGCAAGGTCGCTGAGGGTCAGGAGAAGCATTGGGGGCCGCCCGGGCTCTATCTCATCGTCTTTTTCGGCACCTATTGGCCCGCGGCAGCCTTTGCGGCGATGGCGATCCCCTTCGCCTGGGTCCGCCGGCGCGAACCGCAGATCCTGTTCCTGCTGGCCTGGATCGTGCCGTCCTGGCTCGTTTTCGAGGCCGTGCCGACGAAATTGCCGCATTATGTCCTGCCGCTCTATCCGGCGGTGACGGCGTTGCTGCTGCTGGCGATCGTCAATGGCGGCATCGACCGGTTCCGGCGCGGCTCGACTGCGACGGCCCTGCTCTGCCTGCTCGTGCCGCTCGCCCTGGTCAGCGCCATCATTTTCGCGAACTGGACGCTCGACGCGAGCGTCCCCTATCTGGCGCTGCCTTTGCTGATCGCGGCGCTGTTTGTCTCATGGCGCGTCGTCGCGTCTTTCCGGCGCGGCGATCTCGATGGGGCGCTCTGGCGCGGCGTACTGGCGAGCCTGCTGCTGAGCGTCGGTGTTTATGCCTTCGCGATCGAGAGTCTGCGTGCCTTCAAGCTCTCGCCGCGCCTCGCCGAGACCATCAGGGCCGCGGGCTGCACCGATCCCGCCGTGATGACGGTCGGCTATCGCGAGCCCAGTCTCGTCTTCCTGGTCGGGACAGATCTCGACATGGGCAGCGATGGGGCGGCCGCGGCTGCCTTCCTCAACCAGCCGGGCTGTCGCGTCGCCCTCGTCGAAAGCCGGTTCAAAGATGGTTTTCAGGCGGCTGTCGCACAGTCCGGCATCACACCGCGTCTGCTCACCACGCTGCGCGGTTTCAACCTCAATGGCGGCCGCAAGCTCGAGATGGCGGTGTTCGTCCGGCCATGACCCGGCCGCGAAAGCGGCTTGCCCTGTCGCCCGGCTTGACGCAGTTTGCGCGCCGCTGCCCCGGATGAAGATCTCTTGACCGAAACACCGAACCCGCAACCGCTGCTCAGCGTCGTCGTTCCCGTCCGCAATGAGGTCGGCAATGTCGGTCCGCTGCTCGGCGATATCGAGGCGGCCTGCCAGCCGGTCGGCGCCTTCGAGGTCGTCTACGTCGACGACGGCTCCAGCGACGGTACGCCCGCCGCGCTCGCAGAACTCGCGGTGACCCGTCCCTGGCTTCGCATCGTCACCCATGCGCACTCCTGCGGCCAGAGCGCGGCCGTCCGCAGCGGCGTGCGCCAGGCCCGCGCCGTGGTGGTCGCGACACTTGACGGCGACGGCCAGAACGACCCATCCTTCCTGCCGGCGATGGTGGAGGCCTTGCAGCAAGCCGGTCCGGGGGCAGGGCTGGTCCAGGGCCAGCGCGTCGGTCGCAAGGATACCGGTTTCAAGAAGCTTCAGTCGCGCATCGCCAACGGCGTGCGCGGGGCCATCCTCAAGGACGGCACGCGCGATGCCGGCTGCGGCCTGAAATGCTTCCGGCGCGAGGCCTATCTCGCACTGCCCTATTTCGACGCGCTGCATCGCTTCATGCCGGCGCTGATGGTGCGCGAGGGCTACAAGGTCGTGCATCTCGACGTGCGCGACCGGCCCCGGCTCTCGGGCGTCTCGAATTACGGCTTCTTCGACCGGCTCTGGGTCGGCATTCTCGACCTCGTCGGCGTCTGGTGGCTGATCCGCCGGCGCCGGCGCGTGCCCCAGATCGTGCCGGGGGCGACGCCATGATCATCTCGATCGGCCACGCCATCACCGACTACATCTACGACGTCTTCGTGCTGAAGTTCGACTTCTGGCTGGCCTTCGGCATCGTCGCGCAACTGCTCTTCACCGCGCGCTTCCTGGTGCAGTGGTTGGCAAGCGAGAAAGAGGGCAAATCGGTCATGCCGTTGTCCTTCTGGTATTTCTCGATGGGCGGCGGCCTGATGACGCTGATCTATGGCATCGTCCGCCGCGAGCCGATCATCATCATGGGCCAGGCACTGGCGATGGTGATCTACACCCGCAACCTGATGCTGATCTTTCGGGGCGGCAAGCGCGGGTCTGAACCTTAGAAATCTTCGGGAGCGAAGCCGTATCGCGCCATCATGCTCCGGTGCCAGGTGCTTCCCAGCACGCTCTGCAGTGCCAAATTGAAGCGGGCCCTGAAATCGGTCGACGATTTGGCGAATGCGAACGCACCGCCTGCAGGAAGCGCTCCTTCGATGGCGACCACCGCGAGGTCCGAAGCCGGCTGACGGGCGAGGAAGCCGCGATGAGCCATGGCGACGCTGGCATAAGCGTCGGCACAGCCCGATTTTACCATCAACACCGCGTCCTCTTGCGTTCCGACGCGGATAATCCGCTCGTTGGGGATGCCTGCCGTCAGCCCTGTCTGCTCCTGAACCTGGTTGGCGACCACGACGAGGCGCGCACCCGCTTCGGCGGCCAGAGCGCGATAACTGGTCAGCCGGCCGCCATCCGCCGAACGAACGAGGAGCCCGTCGACAAGAGCCCAGACCGGACGGCTGAAATCGACGAGGTTCTTCCGCTCCGGCGATATGAAGAGCGGCGTAGTGATCGCCCATCGTCCATCGACGAGGCCCGGCAGCAACTCCGCAAACTCGGCCAGCCTCATCTCGAACCGGTCGATCCCCATCGCGCTCAGTACGGCGGTCACCAGTTCGAAGTCGCTGCCCTGCACCGCGCCGTCAGCAGACTGGAAGCAGAACGGAGGCTCTTCCAGGTACGCAAAAACGATCGGCTTGGGAGGCTTTCCCGCCTCTGTCGTCACGCCGCCGTCCTCAGCCGCGCAAAGCCGGCATTGAGGTCGGCCTTCAGGTCATCGAGATCCTCCAGCCCGATATGCAGCCGAATCGTCGGTCCCTTGAAATCGGGGGTCGTGGCGGTGCGGTAAGGCTTGCAGTCGAAGGGCAGCACGAGGCTCTCATAGCCGCCCCATGACGCGCCCATGCCAAACAGCGTCAGCCCGTCCAGCATCGCGCCGACCGCCTTCATCGAAACAGGCTTCAGTTCGATGGCAAACAGGGAGGAGGCGCCGGTGAAATCGCGCTTCCACAAGGCATGGCCGGGATCGTTCAGCAGGCCGGGATGCATGACACGCGCGACTTCGGGCCGCGCCTCGAGCCAGCGCGCCATCTCCAGCCCCGCCGGCATCTGCTCCTTCAGGCGGATATGCATCGTGCGGATGCCGCGCAGCGTCAGGAAGGCGTCCTCCGGCGCGATGATCACACCGAGCAGATCCCAGGCCTCGCGCACCCGCTTGTAGAGCTCCGGCGTCCGTGCCGAGACCGTCCCGATCAGCACGTCGGAATGACCAGCGTAGTATTTCGTGCCGGCCTGGACCGAGATGTCCACGCCGAATTTGTGGCTGTCGAAAAACAGCGGCGTCGCCCAGGTGTTGTCCATCAGCACCAGCACGTCGCGGGCGTGGGCGGCCTCGACGATCGCCGGGATGTCCTGCATTTCGAAGGTCTGGGAGCCTGGCGACTCGGTCCAGACCGCCTTTGTGTTCGGCTGGAACAGCTTCGCGATGTCACCGCCGATGGCAGGATCGTAATAGCTGACTTCGATTCCGAGCCGCGGCAGCATCTTGTCGCAGAAATTGCGCGTGGGCCGATAGACGCTGTCGGTCACCAGAAGGTGATCGCCGGCAGACAGCACGGCCAGCATCGGCAGCGTGCACGCCAGCAGACCCGATGGGCAGACCACGACGCCGGCGCCGCGCTCCATTGTGTTGAGCGCGGCGAGCAGCGCGTCGATCGTCGGGTTGCCCTGCGTTCCATAGGTGTAACGCGACTTCCGGGCGAGAAAATCCTCCATGTTCGGATAGATCACCGTCGAACCGCGTACGATCGCGGGATTGACGAAGCCATAGCTGTCGGCGGGATCACGCCCCGCCAGGACGAGTCGGGTCTTTTCGCCGAGGCGCGCGAAGTCGGACGAGGACAGTTTTTTCATGAGGCCGGATCGGGAGGTTTTCGGGGGACGTGGTCAGGCTTGACCACTTTGTGAAACTCGCATGTGATGCAGGCAGTGGAAAGGGCGCGACAAACGCAACCCTCCTCTGCTTGACGCTCATGTGGCGCTCTGGCAATCGACTTGGAACGTCGCCTGATTTTTGTGCAGTCGAGCTGGGCCGCTGCCCAGGCGCAGGCGATGTGAAGGACTAAGGCCCGGCGGCACGGCCGCGCGGGGACTCAACGGGAGAGATATCGATGAAAACATATATGGCAGCAGCGATCGCGGGGCTCAGCCTTGCGATCTCCGCGACGACGGTATCGGCGCAGGCGCCTTCCACGCTGGCGCAGGTCAAGTCGCGCAATATGGTCAATTGCGGCTCGAATACCGGCCTCGCCGGCTTCGGCGTTCCCGATGCGCAAGGCAACTGGGTCGGGCTCGACGTCGATTATTGCCGCGCCGTCGCGGCCGCGATCTTCAACGATCCGGCCAAGGTCAAGTTCATTCCGCTGTCGGCGAAGGATCGCTTCACCGCGCTGCAGTCCGGCGAGGTCGATCTGCTGGTCCGCAATTCCACCTGGACGATGACGCGCGATGCCTCGCTCGGCCTCCTGTTCACCGGCGTCAATTACTACGATGGCCAGGCGTTCATGGTCCGCAAGAAGCTCGGCGTCACCTCGGCCTTGCAGCTCTCGGGCGCTTCGGTCTGCACCCAGCAGGGCACCACCACCGAACTCAACCTCGCCGACTTCTTTCGCGCCAACAACCTGAAATACGAGGTCGTCGCCTTCGCCTCTGCGGACGAGACGATCAAGGCCTATGACGCCGGGCGCTGCGACGCCTTCACCACGGACGCCTCGGGTCTCTACGCCGAGCGCCTGAAGCTGACGGCGCCCGACGACCACATGGTCCTGCCCGAGATCATCTCGAAGGAGCCGCTCGGACCCTCCACGCGCAACAACGATGCCGCCTGGTTCAACCTGGTGAAGTGGGTGCACTACGCCATGCTGAACGCCGAGGAACTCGGCGTGACCAAGGCCAATGTCGATGAGATGATGAAGTCGCCCAACCCCGAGATCAAGCGTCTGCTCGGCACCGAGGGCAAGTTCGGTGAGACCGTCGGCCTGACCACGGACTGGGTCTACCGCATCGTCAAGCATGTCGGAAACTACGGCGAATCCTTCGAGAAGAACGTCGGTTCGGGCTCGCTGCTGAAGATCGCCCGCGGCCAGAATGCGCTCTGGACCAAGGGCGGCCTGCAATACGCTCCCCCGGTCCGCTGAGGTTTCTTGCGAGCGCCGGTAACTCCGGCGCTTGCTGTCCATTGCTCAAACAAGACCGCGTATCTGAGCCGAAAGGAGGATGATCGAGCCATCGAGCTTGGTCCGGGACTTGCAAGGTCAGCGAGAGAACGGGCAGGAACCCGTTCCATAAACAGGGGACGACGACCATGAATAAATTTGTCGCCGCAGCGCTTGTCGCCGCAGCAACGGCGCTGGGCGTCAGCGGGACGCAAGCCCAGACCGGCACGCTCGCGCAGGTCAAGAACCGCGGCATCCTGCATTGCGGCTCGGGCACCGGCCTTGCCGGCTTCGGTCTCCCCGATGCCCAGGGCAACTGGACCGGCATCGATGTCGATATGTGCCGCGCCGTGGCTGCCGCGATCTTCAACGATCCGGCCAAGGTCAAGTTCATCCCGCTTTCGGCCAAGGATCGCTTCACCTCATTGCAGTCTGGCGAAGTCGACCTTTTGTCGCGCACGACCACCTGGACGATGTCGCGCGACACCTCGCTCGGCCTGAACTTCGCCGGCATCAATTACTATGACGGCCAGGGTTTCATGGTCCGCAAGAAGCTCGGCGTCGATTCCGTCCTCAAGCTGGCCGGCGCCTCGATCTGCACCCAGCAAGGCACCACGACCGAACTCAATCTCGCCGACTATTTTCGGGCCAATAACCTGAAATATGAGGTCGTTGCCTTCGCCTCCAACACCGAGACGGTCAAGGCCTACGAATCGGGGCGCTGCGACGCCTTCACCACCGACGCCTCCGGCCTTTACGCCGAGCGCCTGACCCTGTCGGCACCCGCCGACCACATCGTCCTGCCCGAGATCATCTCGAAGGAGCCGCTTGGGCCCGTCGTCCGGCACGGCGATGATCTCTGGCTCGATATCGTCAAGTGGACGCATTACGCCATGCTCAATGCCGAGGAACTCGGCGTCAGCAAGGCCAATGTCGACGAGATGCTGAAATCCGAAAACCCCGAGATCAAGCGGTTGCTCGGCACCGAGGGCAAGTATGGCGAGGCGATCGGCCTGACCAACGATTGGGCCTACCGCATCGTGAAACTCGTCGGGAACTACGGCGAGGTCTTCGAAAAGAATGTGGGCCAGGGCTCGCTCCTGAAGATCGCGCGCGGCCAGAATGCGCTCTGGACCAAGGGCGGATTGCAATACGCCCCACCGATCCGCTGAATGATTGGCGCGCGGCTCCGAAGCCGCGCGCCGTTTCGCCAATGGCCATATGGCCTGGACGAGCGGGCACTGGTCGCAAGACGGCCGCGAGACCACCGGCCAGAATAAAAAAGAGGGCGTAGCAGGTGTCGAGCATTCCGACGGAAACGGTTCAGCCGGGCAGGGCTTCTCTGCTGTACGATCCCAAGATCAGGGGATACGTCTACCAACTGGCCCTCTTGGCCGTCGTCGCGTTCCTCATCTGGTCGGCTGCGTCCAACGCGATCGAAAACCTG
The DNA here is from genome assembly GCF_001562255.1 of Bosea sp. PAMC 26642. NCBI lineage: Bacteria > Pseudomonadati > Pseudomonadota > Alphaproteobacteria > Hyphomicrobiales > Alloboseaceae > Allobosea > Allobosea sp. PAMC 26642. The sequence goes on from NZ_CP014301.1 coordinate 1,251,419, forward strand.
CGGGCGCAGAAGATCGCATCCGGCTTCGGCTTCTGGCACAACGCCGCAGGCTTCGACGTAAACCAGAAGCTGATCCCCTTCAGTGCCTCGGGTAGCACCTACGGTCAGGCCTTCTATGTCGGCCTGCTGAACACATTGCTGGTCGCCTCGATCGGCATCGTTCTATCGACATTCCTAGGCTTCTTCGTCGGCGTCGCCAGGCTGTCGCCCAACTGGGTGCTGTCGAAGCTCGCGATGATCTATGTCGAGGTCATCCGCAACCTGCCGCTGCTGCTGCAATTGTTCTTCTGGTACAATGCGGTGCTGAAGCCCTTGCCCGATGCGCGCAATTCGATTGCGCTACCGGGCAACATCTTCCTGAACAACCGCGGCCTGATCATGCCCAACCCGCAATTCGGGCCGGCCTTCCAGGCCGTGGTGATTGCCTTCTTCCTGGCGGCAGCCGCTGCGGTCGTCTTCTATATCTGGTCGAAGAAGCAGCAGGAACGGACCGGCAAGCAATATCCCAACGGCCTGATCACGCTCGCCTTGATCATCGGACTGCCGCTGATCGTCTACTTCTTCGCCGGCCAGCCTCTGTCCTTCGACTTGCCGCAGCAGGGCCGCTTCAACCTCACCGGCGGCTTGCAGATCTATCCTGAGTTCGTGGCGCTGCTGATCGGCCTGACGACCTATACCGCCGGATTTATCGCGGAGGTCGTCCGGGCCGGAATTCTCGCCGTCTCCAGGGGCCAGACCGAGGCGGCCAATGCGCTAGGCCTGCGCGCAGGGCCGACGCTCAAGCTCGTGGTCATTCCCCAGGCGATGCGGGTCATCATCCCGCCGCTGACCTCGAACTATCTCAACCTGACCAAGAACTCCTCGCTTGCGGTCGCGATCGGCTATCCAGATCTCGTCCAGGTCTTCACCGGTACGGTGCTGAACCAGACCGGCCAGGCCGTCGAGGTCGTCGCCATCACCATGGCGGTCTATCTCACCATCTCGCTCGTGACCTCCTTGTTCATGAACATCTACAACAAGCGCATGGCGCTGGTGGAACGGTGAGGGCCCCACGATGACCGACGCCACGCTCGAAAACTCACCCTATGCCTTCGTTCGCCGCGAGACGCTGCAGCAGGAGGCGGCGCCGCTATCGGTTGCCGGACCCATCGCCTGGATCAGGGCGAACCTGTTTTCCGGCCCCGTCAACTCGTTGATGACGCTGGTCTGCCTCTACATCGTCGTCACCAGCGTGCCCGACCTCGTCCGGTTCTACTTCATCGACGCCGTCTGGTCCGGCACCAACCGCGACGCCTGCCTCGCCGACAAGGTCGGCCGTCCGGTCGGCGCCTGCTGGGCCTATATCGCCGACCGCTTCCAGTACTTCGTCTACGGCTCCTACCCGGTCGCCCAGCGCTGGCGGGTCGACATCGTCTTCGTGATGTTCGCGCTCGGCATCATCTGGCTGCTCTGGGAGAGGGTGCCGCTTAAGAAGGTCGGTTTCTTCTTCTTCTTCGTGCTGCTGCCGATCAGCGCCTACATCCTGCTGCTCGGCGGTGCCAATGCGGAGGGCTTCCTGCGCTGGCTGATCATCATCACCGTCGCTCTGATGGCGCTCTATCTGGTGCTGTCCTTCGCGCCGGCGCTGGCGCGCTTCTGGATCGGGCCGGCGTTTCTGGCCGTCGAGGAGACTCTCCCACCCTGGAAGCGCTTCTACCGCCCCAAGCGGCTGGTCCTGCTCTCGCTCGTGGTCTTCGGCCTGATGGCGATCCTTGCCGACACGGCGGGCCTGCCCAGGGTCGATACCGGCCTTTGGGGCGGCATGACCGTCACGTTCCTGATCGCGGCCGTCGGCATCGTCTTCTCGCTGCCGCTCGGCGTCGTGCTCGCGCTCGGCCGCCGTTCGAGGCTGCCGATCATCCAGCTGCTCTCTGTGATCTTCATCGAGTTCGTCCGCGGCGTGCCGCTGATCACCGTGCTGTTCATGGCCAACACCATGCTGCCGCTGTTCGTGCCGCAGGAATACTCGCCAGACCGGCTGCTGCGTCCGCTCGTCGGCGTCGCGCTTTTTGCCGCCGCCTATATGGCGGAGGTCATCCGCGGCGGCTTGCAAGCCATTCCGAAGGGCCAGTACGAGGGCGCGATGTCGCTCGGCCTCGGCTATGGCAGCATGATGCGCCTGATCATCCTGCCGCAGGCGTTGCGGATCGTGATTCCGGGTATCGTCAACACCTTCATCGGGTTGTTCAAGGACACGACGCTGGTCACCATCGTCGGTATCTTCGACTTCCTGCGGACGATCGAGGCGACGCTGGTCGATCCGACCTGGGCGACGCCGACCACGCGCGCGACGGGCTATGCCTTCGCCGCGATGTTCTATTTCCTGTGCTGCTGGGGCATGTCGCGCTATTCGATCTCGGTCGAGAAGCGTCTCGCCGCCGGCCAGAAACGCTGAGAGGGACCACGACCATGGCAATGGCAGAACTCAAGACCGACAGCCGCCCGGCGGCCCTCAAGCAGACCTCGCTGAACACCGCGACGGCCGTCGAGATGATCGGCGTCAACAAGTGGTATGGCGAATTCCACGTGCTGCGCGACATCAACCTGAAGGTCTCGCGCGGCGAGAAACTCGTCATCTGCGGCCCGTCGGGCTCGGGCAAGTCGACGATGATCCGCTGCATCAACCGTCTGGAGGAACACCAGAAGGGCAACATCATCGTCGACGGGACCGAACTCACCAATGATCTCAAGAAGATCGACGAGATCCGCCGCGACGTCGGCATGGTCTTTCAGCACTTCAACCTGTTCCCGCATCTCACGATCCTCGAGAACCTGACACTGGCGCCGATCTGGGTGCGCAAGATGCCCAAGAAGGATGCTGAGGAAATCGGGATGCACTACCTGAAGCGCGTCAAGATTCCCGAACAGGCGAACAAATATCCGGGCCAGCTCTCGGGCGGCCAGCAGCAGCGCGTCGCCATCGCCCGCTCGCTCTGCATGAGCCCCAAGATCATGCTGTTCGACGAGCCGACCTCCGCCCTCGATCCGGAAATGGTCAAGGAGGTGCTCGACACCATGGTCTCGCTCGCCGACGAGGGCATGACCATGCTCTGCGTCACCCACGAAATGGGCTTCGCCCGCCAGGTCGCCGACCGGGTCATCTTCATGGACGCTGGGCAGATCGTCGAGATGAACGAGCCCAACGAGTTCTTCAAGAACCCGCAGCATGAGCGCACCAAGCTCTTCCTCAGCCAGATCCTGCACTGATCTGCGGTCGGGCAAGATCGATGGCGCGCCGGACTGGTCCGGCGCGCCAATTTAGACGCGGTAGTGCGCCGCCGACTCTGCGTCAGGCCGCTTGAACCGCTGCATCGCGGAACAAAACACATCCGCACTCTGTTTTCCTCTCGAAATGGAGGAGACAAGATGAAACGCTTTATTCCCGCCCTCATAGCCGCAACGCTGATAAGTGGCGGCGCCTATGCCCAGTCCATCAGTGTTGGTCCCGGCGGCATCGGTGTCGATACGCGCGGCCCGCGCGAGCGCGTCATCGAGCGCGAAGTTCGCCGCGATGATCGCGACGGTTACGACCGCCGTTCTGACCGTGGCTACGACCGACGCGACGATCGTCGTCGCGTTGAGTACCGCGACCGCGAGCGCTGCCGCACGGTGATCACCCGTGAGGAGACGCCGCGGGGCGTGATCAAGACGAGGCAGCGCGTCTGCAACTAATCGTCGGCGGAGCTTCGACGTATCCTGAATCGAAAGGCCGTCCCGTTTGCGCGGGACGGCCTTTTTTATGCGACGTCGATAAGCCTATTTGCTGTCGCGCGCCTTCACGGCCGCGTCGGGGAAGTCAGAGAACAGCCCGTCGATACCGAGCGCGAGGTACGCCTTGTATTCGGCTGCCGGCTCGTCCTTGAAGTCGGAGGCGAGCCGCTTGGGCTCGCTGCGAAACGTCCAGCTATGGACCAGAAGCCCCACTGCATGGGCATTCTTCACCACGTCGGTCGGCGGCAGCAGGACGCGGTCGCGCTCGTCGATGGCGCCGTCCTTGTTGAGATCCTGCGGCTTGCCGTCGGCCCCGATGATCTGCTTGCCGGAAATCAGATAAGGCTTCCATGGCGCGACGCCGTCGGCATAGGTCGCGATCTCTTTCAGGCCTTCAGGCGTCACCAGGTCCTTGAAGGTCCGCTTGTCGCCGGTGACGACGAAATCATAGGGCTTGTCGAAGGGGGCGGCGAGCACGATGCCGCCGTCCTTGTCGACGTCGTCCGCATCGACCAGTTGGAACAGCCGCACCTGCGTCTTGCCGCGAAGATATCGGAGGTTGGCCGTCTCGAAGCTCTGGATGATGACGGGCGAGGATTTCTCGGTCCAGCCGGCCGCCTTGAGGGCGTCGAGCAGCCGGTCTTCGAGGGGCAGGCCGATCGCCGCATGGAAGATCGGGTGCTTGGTTTCGGGATAGATCCCGATCGTCCGGCCGAGGCGGGCACTCTCCGACTTCGCCAGATCAATGATCTCCTGGAAGGTCGGAATCTCGTATTTGCCGTTATGCGACTGATCGCGATCGGCGAAGGCCTGCTTGGCGCGCAGCGTCTTGATCTCGGCCAGCGTGAAATCGCCGGCGAACCAGTCGGACGTCTCGACGCCGTCGAGCTTGCGGGTGGTCTTGCGGCTGGCGAATTCCGGCCGGTTGGCGACGTCGGTCGTGCCGCTCATCACCGGTTCATGGCGCGCGATCAGGACGCCATCCTTCGTAACGACCAGATCGGGCTCGATGAAATCGGCCCCCTGTTCGATCGCGAGCTTGTAGGATTCGAGCGTGTGCTCCGGGCGATAGCCGCTCGCGCCGCGATGCCCGACGATCAGGGGCTTCTGACCGGAAAGCGTCGGCGACGCGGCCTGGGCGAAAGCTGGGAGGGGGTTCACGGCCGCCAGGCCGAGGCAGGCCGCGGCACCGGCGGCAAGCATTGTTTTCGTCATCATGGTTCGATCCTTGGTCGCGACGTTTCCGGCGAGACTTCTGGTCGGTTGATGTGACAGGCGGTTGAAGGCGCCGTCACGCTGTCGCGGCGTGACGGCGATCTCCGGCTCAGCGGCGCGGGCCGCTTTCGAGCGTGGTCTTGGCGTCGAGGCGCTTGGCGGGCGGCGGCGTCAGGTCGGTCGCCGGTTGCGTGGCACAGGCGGCCAGCGCGAGCGCGAGGAAGGAGGCGAGAGCAAGATGGCCGGCGCGCTGCATGGATCGGGACCTTTTGTTGCAAGAGGCAGTTGCCTCGTGTTTCAGCCTGTGGAAGGACCGCGTCAAGAGTATGTCGTTGGTCGTGCCAGGATCGTGCGTCATGTTTGACATCGGCCATCTCGACATCGGCCATCTCGACATTGGCGCGCGCGATCATCAGTGCGTTGACGATCGTCCACCCCGGAATTCGCCGCCATGACGTGTTCACCAGCATGACCAGTTCGCCGACATGACACCCGCCGCCCGCATCAGCGCAGCCATTGAAGTGCTGGACGACGTCATCCAGCGCCGTCGCCCGGCCTCGGACGCGCTCAAGGACTGGGGTCTGTCGCGCCGCTTCGCCGGCTCCAAGGATCGCGCTGCGATCGCATCGCTGGTCTACGACGCGCTGCGCCGCAAAGCCTCCAGCGCCTTTCTCATGGCCTCGGAGACGCCGCGCGCGCTGATGCTGGGCATGTTGGCACGCTCGCGCGGCCACTCGGTCGCTGAAATCGCCGAGCTTTGCTCCGGTGAGAACCATGCGCCGATGCCGCTCGATGCAGACGAGACGTCGCGGCTCTCAGTGCTGACACTCGACGGCGCGCCCGGCTGGGTCCAGGCCGATGTGCCCGAATGGCTCTGGCCGGGGTTCGTCGTCAGTTTCGGGACTGAGGCCATCGCCGAAGGGCAGCTCCTGGCCGGCCGCGCGCCGATCGACCTGCGCGCGAACCGCCTGAAGACCAGTCGCGGCAGGCTGATGGATGATCTGGCTCACCTGGCGCCTGAGGCCGGGATCTGGTCGCCCGATGCGCTCCGCTTCCAGCCGGGCCAGGACGGACGCGGTCCCTCGCTGCAGTCGGAGCCCGGCTTCTTCGCCGGCGCCTTCGAGATACAAGACGAGGGCTCGCAACTTGTCACGCTGCTTGCGGGCGCCAGGCCGGACACCACGGTCGTCGATCTTTGCGCCGGCGCCGGCGGCAAGACGCTGGCGCTCGCCGCGCTGATGGCCGATCGCGGCCGCCTGCTCGCGACCGATCTCGACAGCCGCCGTCTCGCGCCGTTGCATGAACGGCTGGCGCGCTCGGGCGCGACCAATGTCGAGATCCGCATCCCGCGCTCGCGCGGCCACGACCCGCTCGCAGACCTCGCCGGACAGGTCGATCTCGTCCTGGTCGATGCGCCCTGCACCGGCTCCGGCACCTGGCGTCGCAATCCCGACGCCAAATGGCGCGTGCGCCCGGGCGCCTTGGCCGAGCGCATCAAGGACCAGGCCGAGGTGCTGGCGCGTGCCGCAAAGCTGGTGAAACCCGGTGGCCGCATCGCCTATATCACCTGCTCGGTGCTGCCCGAGGAGAACGACAGGGCGATCGCGGCTTTTCTGGATCGCAACACGGGCTTTCAAAACGTGCCGACGCCCGAGATATTGGCCGCCGCCGATGCGGACGGTTTCGATGGGCTTGCCCGGTTCGCGACGCAGTTCGGGCTTCAGTTCTCGCCGCGCCGGACGGGAACCGACGGATTTTATCTGGCCTGCCTCGAACGCAGGGCCTGACGGCCGACGATGACGTTGCACGCTCGCCTGCGATCCATTAACCGAGCGCGATGACGAGCGAAAAAATCCACGACTCCATCCTCATCATCGACTTCGGCAGCCAGGTGACGCAGCTGATCGCGCGGCGCGTCCGCGAGATCGGCGTCTATTGCGAGATCGCGCCGTTCCAGTCGGCCTCCGAGGCCTTCCAGCGGCTGAAGCCGAAGGGCGTGATCTTCTCCGGAGGGCCTGCCTCGGTCCCCGACGAGAACTCGCCGCGCGCGCCGGAGGCGGTCTTCTCCGCCGATGTTCCGCTGCTCGGCATCTGCTACGGACAGCAGACCATGGCGCAGCAGCTCGGCGGCACGGTCGAGAGCGGCCATGCGGCCGAGTTCGGCCGCGCCGATGTCGAGATCGTTACGCCCTCGGCGCTGTTTGAAGGCATCTGGGAGGAGGGCGGCCGCTACCCCGTCTGGATGAGCCATGGCGACCGTGTCACGCAGCTGCCGGCGGGCTTCTCGGTCAAGGCGACCTCCGAGAACGCGCCCTATGCGGTGGCGAGCGACGAGGCACGGCGCTTCTACTCGACCATGTTCCACCCCGAGGTGGTGCATACGCCCGATGGCGCAAAACTCCTGCGCAATTTCGTCGTGACCATCTGCGGCTGTGTGCCCGACTGGAGCATGTCGGCCTATCGAGCCGAGACCATCGCCAAGATCCAGGCGCAGGTCGGCAAGGGCCGCGTCATTTGTGGGCTTTCCGGCGGCGTCGATTCGGCTGTGGCGGCGGTGCTGATCCATGAGGCGATCGGTGATCAGCTCACCTGCGTCTTCGTCGATCACGGCCTGATGCGGATGAACGAGGCGGAAGAGGTGGTGCGCCTGTTCCGCGACCACTACAATATCCCGCTCGTGCATGTCGAAGCGGAAGAGCTCTTCCTCTCGGAGCTTGCCAAATGCGGCGCCGATCCGGAAGCCAAGCGCAAGACCATCGGCCGCCTCTTCATCGAGGTCTTCGACGCCGAGGCCCACAAGATCGGTGGTGCGGATTTCCTGGCCCAGGGCACGCTCTATCCCGACGTGATCGAAAGCGTCTCCTTCAGCGGCGGCCCCTCCGTCACGATCAAGTCCCACCACAATGTCGGCGGCCTGCCCGAGCGCATGAAGATGAAGCTCGTCGAGCCGCTGCGCGAATTGTTCAAGGACGAGGTTCGCGTGCTCGGCCGCGAACTCGGCCTGCCTGAGGCTTTTGTGGGCCGCCATCCCTTTCCGGGGCCGGGCCTCGCGATCCGCTGCCCAGGCGAGATCACGAAAGAAAAGCTCGACATCCTGCGCAAGGCCGACGCGATCTATCTCGACGAAATCCGCAAGGCCGGCCTCTACGACGTGATCTGGCAGGCCTTCGCCGTGCTGCTGCCGGTCAAAACGGTCGGCGTGATGGGCGATTATCGCACCTACGACCATGTCTGCGCGCTGCGCGCCGTGACGTCGGTCGATGGCATGACGGCCGATTTCTATCCCTACGACATGGCCTTCCTCGGCCGTACCGCGACCCGCATCATCAACGAGGTCAAGGGCATCAACCGCGTGGTCTACGACGTGACGAGCAAGCCGCCCGGCACGATCGAGTGGGAATAGCGAGCGGGCGATAAGCCGACTCGGCTGATCGGGCGTCTCAGCCGGGCTTGCGCGCCGAGACCAGAAAACGGTCCTGGCTCGCACGTTCCAGCCGCTGGTGCAGCGGCATGAAGCGGCCCTGCGCGCGGTGGATCGCATGGAGGTTGCGATCGATGGCGATGTCGACGAAGCCGGCCTTCGCGAGCAGTTGTGCGATAGCCTCCGGCCGGCAGCCCTTCGAGAAATAGACGCGGGAAACGATGTCGTCATGTATGGCCGCGTGGCCAGCCGGTGGCGGCGCATTTGACAGGCGCTTCGCCAGCCTCGCCAGCAGCCGCAGGGCTTTGCCGTTGCCCGGGCGCGGATTGGTCATATCGACATCGACGATCGCGACGCGGCCGCCCGGCTTGAGCACGCGAAACCATTCGCGCAAAGCCGCCGCCGGGTCCGGGAGCGTCCAGACCAGATGGCGCGTCACCACCACATCGTAGCTCTCGCCGGCTTCCAGCGTATCCTCGGCATCGCCGGCATAGAGCTTGATCGGTTTGCCGGCCGTCTTGGCCCGGGCCCGGGCCAGCATCGCCTCCGAGAGGTCGAGCCCCGTCACGCTGTAGCCGAGTTCCGCCAGCAGCAGGGAGATGACGCCGGTTCCGCTGGCGAGATCGAGCGCCCGGCCGGCCCTGGCATCACCGAGATGCCGACCGAACAGGGCGAGCCAGGCCCGGCGCTCGTCGTCCGAGAAGATTTCGTGGCCCGGCTGGCTGTCGAAGGTCTCGGACCGCATCGACCAGTAGTCGCGAATCTCGTCCTTCAGGCTGAGATTATGGTGCAGCGTCGTCATGGCTCGCATAGGTCCTGTAACTTCCGTTCGCGTGGAAACCACGAAGTGCCGACGGAAGCAAGTAGGTGAAACTGGTCCTCGTCGAAGCGGCGTCGTCCGACGTTAAGCAAGCCCGTGTTTTTGTTTAGAGTAATTATAGAACATAAAACTTGCACGCCTACTGAGACGGTCATAGGAGCCAGCCAGTTCATCTGGAAGGCTCACCTCATGATTGCTTTGCGCGAAGTCTTTTGCGGGGCGGCTCTTGCCATATCCATGCTCGTCGCATCCCTGGCGGCCCATGCCGAGAAGGTCTCGGTCACCGACGTGCTCGGCCGCAAGGTCGAAGTCGAGGCGCCGGTCCGGCACGTTATTCTCGGCGAGGGGCGGCAGATGTACTTCGTCGCCGCGCTCGACAAGGACGCTCCCTTCAAGCGCGTCGTCGGCTGGCGCGACGACCTCTCCAAGGCCGATCCCGACAGCTACAAGGCCTATCTCGCGCGCTATCCCGAGATCGCGAAGCTCCCGGCCTTCGGCGGCATGAAGGAGGGCGCCTTCGATATCGAGCAGGCGATCGCGCTGAAGCCCGACGTGCTGTTCCTGAATGTCGAAGCCAGGGTCGCCAGCGACGAGGCGAGCCTGGTCGAGAAACTCGCCCAGGTTGGCATCCCTGTCGTCTATGTCGATTTCCGCGAAAAGCCTTTCCAGAATACCGAGCCGTCGATGCGGGTGATCGGCAAGCTTTTCGGGAAGGAGGCGATCGCCGAGGATTTCATCGCCTTCCGCGCCGCCGAGATCGCCAAGGTCACGGATCGTCTGGCCAAGGCGGTAAACCTGAAGAAGCCTGTTGTGATGATCGAGCGTGCGGCCGGCTTCACGGACGATTGCTGCATGTCGTTCGGCAACGAGAATTTCGGCAAGATGGTCGAGATAGCCGGCGGCCGGAACCTGGCCGTCGACCTCATCCCCGGCACCTTCGGCACGGTCAACGCCGAGACGGTCGTCGCGGCCAATCCCGAAGTCGTCATCGTGACTGGTGGAAACTGGGGCGCCTATGTGCCTGGCGGCGCCTGGGTCGGCCTTGGCCCCGGCACCGATCTGGTCGAGGCACGACGCAAGCTTGCAGCGCTCGCCCAGCGCCCGGCTTTCGCCCAGACACAGGCCGTGAAGAACGGTCGCGTCCATGCGATCTGGCACCAGTTCTACAACAGCCCCTACCAGTTCGTGGCGATCCAGGCGATAGCGGCCTGGCTGCATCCGGAACTGTTCAAGGACGTCGATGCGTCGGCCACGTTGAAGACGCTGCACGAGCGCTTCCTGCCGCTGCCCTACGAGCCCGGATATTGGGTCACGGTCGAGCGTAAATGAGGCCGGACGTGACTGCGGTCATCCGCCAGCCGGAAATCCAGGCCCGCTTCGCCTATCGGGCGCTGACGCTGCGCCGCCGTTTGATTCTGGTTGGTCTGTTTGGCCTGCTGCTCGCGAGCTTCGTCGTCGATCTGATGGTCGGGCCGGCTCGTTACAGCGCGAGCCAGGTGCTCCAGGCACTCATCGATCCCGCCGGAGTTCCGGCCGCGTTGCGGGTAGTGATCTGGGATATTCGCCTGCCGGTGGCGCTGATGGCCGTCGTCGCCGGTGCGTCGCTGGCGGTCGCCGGTGCGCAGATGCAGACCATCCTGAACAACCCGCTTGCAAGCCCCTTCACGCTCGGCATCTCGGCCGCGGCGAGCTTCGGGGCGGCGCTCGCGCTGGTCTTCGGCGTCGGGCTCCTGCCAATCGCGGCGGACTATATCGTGCCGATCAACGCCTTCATCGTGGCGATGGGCGCAGCCCTGCTCATCCACATGCTTAGCCAGTCGCGCGGCGTCACCACCGAAACGGTGATCCTGCTCGGCATCGCATTGGTCTTCACCTTCAACGCGCTGCTGGCGCTGCTGCAGTTCTTCGCTTCCGAACAGGCGCTGGGCGCCGTCGTCTTCTGGATGATGGGCTCGCTGACGAAGGCGAGTTGGCACAAGCTCGCCATAACCTCCGGCGTTTTCGCCCTGAGCCTGCCCTTCTTCTTCCGCCGCGCCTGGGCGTTGACGACGCTGCGCCTGGGCGACGACAAGGCGGCGAGCTTCGGCATCGACGTCAGGCGCCTGCGGCTCGAGATCATGCTGCTGGTCAGCCTGCTGGCGGCCGTGCCGGTCTCTTTCGTCGGAACGATCGGCTTCATCGGGCTGGTCGGCCCCCACATTGCGCGCATGGTCATCGGCGAGGATCAGCGCTTCTTCTTGCCGGCCTCGGCGCTGGCTGGAGCTGCGATCCTCTCTGCGTCCTCGGTGGTCTCGAAATCGCTGATCCCGGGCCTGATCTTCCCGATCAGCGTCGTCACCGCCCTGATCGGCGTGCCCTTCTTCTTCAGCCTCATCATGTCAAGCCGGAAACGCGCATGGTGAGCCTCACGCTAAGGGGTGTCGGCGTCGCCTATGGCCGCCGCATGGTGCTGCAGGGCATCGACGCGCCGGCCTTGACGGGGGGCGAGGTCGTGGCCGTCATCGGCGCGAACGCGGCGGGAAAGTCGAGCCTGTTCCGGCGTATCGCCGGGCTGGTCGCGGGCGCCGGCGATATCGTCATCTCCGGCAGGAGCATCGTGGCGGGGCGCGCAAAGCCCAGCGCCTGCTATCTGCCGCAGGATACGGCGGTGAACGCCGTCCTCACCGTCTACGAATCGATCCTGCTCGCCTTCAAGCAGGGCGGCTCTTGGTCGGTCAGCGACGAGGAACTGCAGCGGATCGACGCGGTGCTGCGCGAATTGGAGATCGAGGATCTCGCCTTCCGCGGGCTAGGCGAGCTGTCGGGAGGGCAGCGCCAGCTCGTCTCGATCGCCCAGACACTGGCGCGCGAGCCCGACATCCTTCTGCTCGACGAGCCGACCAGCGCGCTCGACCTGCATCGCCAGTTCGAGGTGCTCTCGCTCGTCCGCCGGCTGGCGCGCGAGCGCGGCATGTTGGTCCTGATCTCGCTACACGACATCAACCAGGCCTTGCGCTTCGCCGACAAGGTCATGGTCCTCGCGCATGCGGGCATGGTCGCCCTGGGGCCGCCGCGCGAGATCGTGACGCCCGCGCTGCTCGCCGATGTCTACGGCGTGCGCGCCCGCGTCGAGGTGCTGGAAGGCGACCAGCCCTACGTCGTCGTCGAGGGATCGGTGAAGCACGCGGCTTGAGGCGTTCGTGAAGACAACCGCCGGGCATCGACGCGCTGCGAAATCGGGTGGATGTTGAATCGCCAGCGGTACCTTGTCATTCCACTCGCAGCCGGTCTCGACCGATGCTGACCGCCCCGGGATAATCCACATGAGCATCACGATCTACGGCATCAAGAACTGCGATACGATGAAGAAGGCGCGTGCCTGGCTGGACACGCACGGGATCACCCATGCCTTCCACGACTACAAGGCTGCCGGCATCGACCGCGCCTCGCTGGAGCGCTGGATCGCCGAGCATGGCTGGGAGACGGTGCTGAACCGCGCCGGCACCACCTTCCGTGCCTTGTCGGACGCGGACAAACAAGAGCTAGACGCGGCGAAGGCTGTCGCGCTGATGCTGGCGCAGCCCTCGATGATCAAGCGCCCGGTACTCGATCTCGGCGGCCGTACCCTCATTGGCTTCAAGCCGGAGATCTACGAAGCGGCGCTCAGCTCGCGGGCTTGAGGTTTGCCGCCCAGTAGTCCTTGACCTGCTTCACCAGAGCATCCGGCAAAGGCACATAGCCGAGGGCCGTTGCATCGGCGCCGCCTGTCTCGAGCGAGAGTCGGAAGAAGTTCAGAACCTCGCGGGTGCGCGGCGTCAGCGGCTTCGGCACCAACGCGAAGGTGGTCGCGACGATCGGGTAGGCCTGGGCGCCGGGCGCGTCGGTCAGCATCAACGCGAAATCCTTGGTCGAGGCCCATTCGGCGCTGGCGGCGGCGGCTTGCAGGCTCGCGGCGTCGGCCTTGATGAAATTGCCGGACTTGTTCTGCACCAGCCCATAGGCCAGCGAAGCGCGCAGCACTTGGCCAAGCTCGATGTATCCGATCGAATTCTTGATCCGCCCTATGGCACCTGCAACGCCCTGCGTACGTTCTGCTCCGACGCCGGTCGGCCAGGCCACCTGCGTGTTGGCGCCGATCCGGTCGCGCCATTCGGGGCTGGCCTTGCTGAGATAGTCGGTCCAATTGAACGTCGTGCCCGAGCCGTCCGATCGGTAGATCACGTTGATCGCGGCGTCGGGCAACTTGAGATCGGGATTGACGGCGGCGACCGCGGGGTCCGACCAGCGCTTGACCTTGCCGAGATAGATATCGGCGAGCAGCGCTCCGGTGAACCTGATCTGGCCGGGACTGATGCCGTCGATGTTCACGACGGGAACGATACCGCCCATCACGATCGGGAACTGGACGAGGGCCGTCCGGGTCAGTTCCTCGGGCGAGAGCGGCCGGTCGCTCGTGCCGAAATCGGTGGCGCGCTGGGTCACGCGGACCTCGCCGCCAAGCGAGCCGACCGGCTCGTAATCGACCCCGATGTCGAGCGGGACCATCTCGGCCCCGTCGGACTTGGCGATTCTGTAGTTCTGCGCCCATTTGCCGATGACCGGAAAGGCGAAGGTCGAGCCAGCCCCGGTCAGGGGCTCCGTTTGGCCCGGTGAGACTGAGGACGCGAGCAGCGCACCAGCGAAAGCAAGAAGGACCAGAGGCTTCATCGCGAACTCCTCGCAAAACGGGGCAGGCCGGACGCCGGGCGTGCAGCAGACACTGTTGCTAGGAGCCTGTGATGACGGTGCCGTGACGGCATCCGGCGCATTGGTCGCCGCGGGAGGCGTGCAGCTTCCGCATGTGAGAACCTCGCGCCCGCCCTTTCGCCGGAAGCCTCCCTGCGCTACCTCCCACCCCCATGACGACCGAATTCAGCTTCCATCTGCTTGGCCGGGACGGCGCCGCCCGCACCGGCGAAATTCGGATGCCGCGTGGCGTCATCCGCACGCCGGCCTTCATGCCGGTCGGCACGGCCGCGACCGTGAAGGGGATGTATCCCGAGCAGGTCAAGGCGCTCGGCGCCGACGTCGTGCTCGGCAATACCTATCACCTGATGCTGCGGCCGGGAGCCGAACGCATCGCGCGGCTTGGTGGCCTCCATGAATTCATGAATTGGCCGCACCCGATCCTGACCGATTCGGGCGGCTTCCAGGTGATGTCGCTGGCGAATCTTCGCAAGCTCACCGAGGAGGGCGTCACCTTCCAATCCCATATCGACGGCTCGAAGCACATGCTGAGCCCCGAACGCTCGGTCGAGATCCAGAACCTGCTAGGCTCCGACATCGTCATGCAGCTCGACGAATGCGTCTCGCTGCCCTGCGAGGATGCCGTGGCCGAGAAGGCGATGCGGCTGTCGCTGCGTTGGGCGGAGCGGTGCAAGGCGGCCTTCGGCAACCCGGCGGGCAGGGCGCTCTTCGGCATCGTCCAGGGTGGGGCGGTGCCGCGCCTGCGCATCGAGAGCGCGAAGGAACTCGTCGCCATGGACCTCAAGGGCTATGCCATCGGCGGGCTCGCTGTCGGCGAGCCGCAGGACGTGATGCTGGCGATGATCGAGACGGTCGAGCCGCATCTGCCGGCCGAAAAGCCCCGCTATCTCATGGGCGTCGGCACGCCTGACGATCTCGTCGAGGCGGTCCTGCGCGGAATCGACATGTTCGACTGCGTGATGCCGACGCGGGCAGGGCGCCACGGCCAGATCTTCACGCGCTTCGGCAGGATGAACCTGAAGAACGCCAAACATGCCGAAGACCCGCGGCCGATCGACCCCCAATCGTCTTGTCCTGCGGCCAACGCCTATGCGCGCGCCTATCTGCATCATCTGGTCAAATCCGAGGAGATGCTCGGCAAGATGCTGCTGACCTGGGTCAACCTCGCCTATTATCAGGATCTGATGGCGGGCCTTCGTGCCGCGATCGCGGCCGGTCGTCTCGCCGATTTCGTCGCCGAGACCAAGGCGGGCTGGGCAAGGGGCGAGACAGCTAGCGAAAACGACGGCGAGCCGGCGTGATCGATCCCTGGATCGGCATGCTGGTCGCCAAGATGGCGGTCGCCGCTGCCGTTGTCGTGGGCTGCTCGCTTCTGGCCGAACGGTCCGGCCCGGTCGTCGCGGCGATGATTGCGACGCTGCCGATCTCGGCCGGTCCCGTCTATGTTTTCCTGGCGCTCGAGCACGATCCGGCCTTCCTCGCCGCAGGCGCGCTCGGCAGCATGCAGGCCAATCTCGCCAATACGGGCCTGTCGCTGGTCTATGTGCTGATGGCGCAGCGCTTCGCGACGCTCGCCAGCCTTTCCGGAGCCATGGCGGCCTGGTTCGCGCTCGCCATTGGCCT
Source organism: Bosea sp. PAMC 26642 (assembly GCF_001562255.1). Classification (NCBI taxonomy): domain Bacteria; kingdom Pseudomonadati; phylum Pseudomonadota; class Alphaproteobacteria; order Hyphomicrobiales; family Alloboseaceae; genus Allobosea; species Allobosea sp. PAMC 26642. The sequence continues at coordinate 1,266,973 of NZ_CP014301.1, forward strand.
GCGCCTCGTCGAGCCGTCCTTCCTCGTCGTGCTTTGCGCCACAGTATTGGGCTTCGTGGGCCTGCATATCCTGTTCAGGCCCTACCTGGCGGCGCAACCCAGCAGTGCTGCCGGGCGGCCGTGGTATGCGATCCCGCTGCGAGCGGCAGGCGTCGCGGTGCTGGCGGGCACCGTCACCACCGTGAGCAGCCATGTCGGCCCGACGTGGTCCGGCATGCTCGCGGCCTTTCCCGTGGTTTTATCGAGCATGATCGCGATGCTTCAGCCACGTATCGGCGGACCGGCCGTGGCCGCGGTCATCGCGAATTCGGCGCTCGGCCTGATCGGCTTCGGGCTGGCGCTCGCAAGCGTCCACCTGAGCGCCGGGGCGCTCGGCTCATGGGCTGCCCTGGCGGTCGGGCTTTGCATCTGCGTCGGCTGGAACCTTGCCTTGATGCTCAACGCCCGACGCTCGCGCCGGGCGGCGCCATGAGGCGACGAAAAGACCGCCGATGATCAGGGCGAAGCCGGTCACCTGCAACGGGCCGGGAATTTCGCCGAGCACCGGGATAGCGAGCAGCGTTCCCGTCACCGGGATCAGCGGCGGGAAACGTCCGACAACGGCGGCGCCCAGCACATGCGAGGCCCAGCCCCAGATCCACAGGCCGACGATGACGTTCACGACGCCCTGATAAAGTGCATGCGCGCCCAGCACCCACCATGGCGCGATGTCGAAACCCCGGAAAAAGAACACGGCGTAGAACGGCAGATAGGCCATCGACAGCACGGAGACGATCGCGGCGGCCTTGAGACCCTCGACCTTCCAGAGCTGGATCATCAGGGGGTAGAAGCCCCAGAGCAGGCCGACGCCGAGAAAGCACAGATCGCCCCGCAGGGTGCCGCTCGTGGCGCCGGTACTGCCGGCGATGCCCAGGCATGCAAGACCCGCCAGCACGCCCACGATCCCCAGGACGAGCATGCGCGAGAGCACCGCACCGAACAGCACGACGCTGCCGATGATGCCGATCAGCGTGACCGTGCCGGGTCCGATCGTCGCGCCGTGCGCTGCCGGCGCCATGGTGAGGCCGGTCAGCATCAGATAGGTCATTGGAAACCCGCTGGTCAGTGCCAGCAGGAGGCCGCGCTTCCAGCCGACGCCGCCGCAAGCTGCGAGACCGGGCTTCAGGAAGATCGGCAAAAGCAGCAGGCCCGCAGTCGCAAAGCGCAGGGCGAGCAGATCGTATTGGGTCAGGCCGTTAAGAACCGCATAGCGGCTGACCACGAAATTGGAGCCGAAGATCAGGACGGTCAGCAGCATTCCCGCGATAGCGAGCCGTGTCCGGCGGCGCGCACGCGCCGTTGCGGCGCTCGAAAGAGGCACGATCTGATGCATGGGCCTAGGCATAGCGCCGAACGAAGCATGTCCGTTAGCGGCACGCATGCATGACGCCTGCGCGCCGTCTCGCATTGCAGCAGAAACAAGCGGAGACATTCGACCGCAATTGCTCCTCGGTTCGGCCTTTCTCGCGCCCGGCGATTCAGCGCTTCTACACCGGCAACAGGATCACCATCGATGCCACGACGCTCAATCGCCTCGACTTCGGCTCTGCTCGCTCGCGAGTTCGGCGGGCAGGTCGCCATCTCGATCGCAGCCTCGGCGGTCGCCGCCGCCTTTCTGGCCGCGCCCGAGCTGTTCCAGTCCGGGGAGGCGGCAAAAGCGAAGACCGTTATGCAACAGGAAGAGCCCGGCGGCTGGGTCTCGCCGGTCGCCCCCGACGGCAAGATCGGCATTCGTCATCGCGATGCCGCCTCGAACGTCGATGTTCGAATGGCCTCGGTTCTGCTGACGCCGGCAAGCCTCGCCATGCCGATGAGTACCGGCTGGCCGCAGGTCGTCTTCGAAGAGCCTGTGTCAGCCCGCGCCCGGAGCACCGAGACTCACCCGGTCGTGGCGCTGGCCGCGCCGCAGCGGAAACCCATCGCACCCCTCGAACGATCGAAAACCGCCGAATCAGCGCCGATGCCGATCAGGCCGGCGCGCCTGATGGCTCCGGATGGACAGGTCGCAACCGTTTCCCAGGCATCCGCGCCGGCATCGCCATCCGGCGACGCGACGCCATCGACGCTCGCCCGGGTTGGGAGCGTCATGTCGAGCGCGGTCGGAACCGTCGGCGCGGCCGGAATCTGGACACTGTCGCAGGCGTCCGGCCTTCTGCCGCGCCTTTAGGTGCTGATCAGGCGAGTGCCTTAAGCGCCGCCCGGCCGGCATAGACCGCCTGCGCGCCGAGCTCTTCCTCGATACGCAGGAGCTGGTTGTACTTGGCCGTGCGGTCCGAGCGGGCGAGCGAGCCGGTCTTGATCTGCCCGCAATTGGTCGCGACCGCGAGGTCGGCGATCGTCGAATCCTCGGTTTCGCCAGAGCGGTGCGACATCACGGCGGTATAGCCGGCGCGCTGGGCCATCTCGACGGCGGCCAGCGTCTCGGTCAGCGTGCCGATCTGATTGACCTTGACCAGGATCGAGTTGCCCGTCCGCTCCTTGATGCCGCGTGACAGCCGCGTGACGTTGGTGACGAAGAGGTCGTCGCCGACCAGCTGGCACTTCGAGCCGACGAGATCGGTCAGCGCCTTCCAGCCCTCCCAGTCGTCCTCCGACATGCCGTCTTCGATCGAGACGATCGGATAATTGCCGACGAGCTTGGCGAGATACTTCGCCTGCGCCTTGGGATCGCGCGTCTTGCGCTCGCCCTCGTAGACATAGGAGCCGTCCTTGAAGAACTCGGTCGCGGCGCAATCCAGCGCCAGCGCAATGTCCTCGCCGGGCTTGTAGCCGGCCGCCTCGATCGCCTGCATGACGAAGTCGAGCGCCGCTTCCGCCGACTTGATGTTCGGCGCGAAGCCGCCCTCGTCACCGACATTGGTGTTGTGGCCGGCGTCGTGGAGCTTCTTCTTCAGCGTGTGGAAGATCTCCGAGCCCATCCGCAGCCCCTCCGAGAAGGAGGGCGCGCCGATCGGCATGATCATGAACTCCTGGAAGTCGATCGGATTGTCGGCATGGGCGCCGCCATTGACGATGTTCATCATCGGCACGGGCAGGACACGGGCCGAGGTGCCGCCGACATAGCGGTAGAGCGGCAGGCCGGCGCTTTCGGCTGCGGCCTTGGCTACGGCGAGCGAGACGCCGAGGATCGCATTGGCGCCGAGCTTGCTCTTGTTCTCGGTGCCGTCGAGTTCGATCATCGCCTCGTCGATCGCAACCTGGTCCTCGGCATCCATCGCGACCAGCGCCTCGGCGATCGCGAAGTTGACCGCCTCGACCGCCTTCAGCACACCCTTGCCGAGATAGCGGCTCTTGTCGCCGTCGCGCAGCTCGACGGCCTCATGCGCTCCGGTCGAGGCGCCTGACGGCACGGCAGCGCGACCCATCGAGCCGTCTTCCAGCACGACATCGACCTCGACGGTCGGATTGCCGCGGGAATCGAGGATCTGGCGGCCGATGATATCGATGATCGCGGTCATGAGAGGCTCCGGGGCGGCTTGGGGCGGCGGTGATGACGCGCTTCTAGCCAAGCAGGTGCCGGACGGGAAGCCTTGGAGCATGATTTGATCTCGCATCGCCCCATTGGAGGGATTATTGCTTGCGGATCGCCTCGCACCAGCCAAAGGAGTTTCGTCATGAAGGGCCCGGCCTTGTTGATAGGATGCGCGGCCGTAACAACTCTGCTCGTCCAACCGGTCAAGGCTGCCCCGAAAGACGATGCTTTGGATCTCTTCGCCCAGTGGACGAGCCTGTTCAATGCGGGCGATCTCGACGGTCTTCTGGCGATCTACGCATCCGATGCCAGCGTGCACGGCACGACCAGTCCGAATCTCGCCATCGGCACCGAGGCGTTGAAAGCATACTTCACGCCGGCATTGCGCGCGAAGAACCAGGTGAAGCCGGTCGGCGATCCCGTCGTAGCGGAAGCTGGTGCCGGCGCGGTGGTGATGAGTGGTTACTATGAATTCAGCGGAACACGTGGCGACGGACAGCCCTTCACGGTGCCCGCCCGCTACAGCTTCGTCATGATCGGATCGGGTACGACGGCGCGGATCGCGCATCAGCATTCGTCGCCGCGCCCCCGCCCTGCAAATTGATCGATCGTCACTGCCGTGGGTTTTCAACGGGCCGCGCAGTCTTTAGGTGATGCGCAAAACCGGAACCCGCACATGACCCTCGATGCTTCGACCCTCCAACTCGGCCATGCAACGGCGCTGCCCGCATCGCCCGAGGAAGCCCGCCTCGACCGCGTGCCCAACCCCCATGCCGGCACAAGCTATCTCGCGCGCTTCACCTGCCCGGAATTCACCTCGATCTGCCCGGTCACCGGCCAGCCCGATTTCGGCATTCTGGTGATCGACTATCTGCCCGGCGACTGGCTGGTCGAATCGAAGTCGCTGAAGCTCTATCTCGGAGCCTTCCGCAACCACGGCGCCTTCCACGAGGATTGCACGATCGGCATCGGCAAAACGCTGGTCGAGCTGCTGAAGCCGGTCTGGTTCCGCATCGGCGGCTACTGGTATCCGCGCGGCGGTATCCCGATCGACGTGTTCTGGCAGACGGGCAAGCAGCCCGAAGGTGTCTGGGTTCCCGATCAGGGCGTCGCGCCCTATCGCGGCCGCTGATCAGGTTCGGCTGCCCGCCAGCGGCAAGATCCGCGGCGTCATGACACCGAGCAGCCCGATGCCGCAGGCGAAGAACAGGATCGCCCCCGTCGTTCCCAGCAGATGCAGCGCGATGCCCATCAGCACAGGCCCGATCGCATGGCCCATGAACAGCGCGCAGGCGAAAAGCGCCACCGCTGAGCCCCGGGCCGTCGGTGCAAGTTCCGTCGCCTGGGCCTGGAACGTGCCGTGCATCAGGAAGAAGCCGAAGCCGTTCAGCATGAAGAAGCCCACTGCCGTCCACCATGGCAAAAACGGCAGCGAAAACAGGACGTAGCCCATCGCCATCAGCAGGCCGCCGCTGACGGTCATGCGGGCCGGCCCGAGGCGCTCGACCAGGATGCGCGTCAAGATGCCGTAGACGATGCCGCCAAATCCCGTACCGGCAATCACGATACCGGCCAGCGACGGGCCTATCGCCGACCGCTCCTGCAGGATCGCGGCGACATAGGGAGGCATACCGAAGATCAGGCTGCCTTCGGTGATGACAAGGGCATAAAGCAGTTTCGTCTTCGGGTTGGCGAAGACGACGCCGTAATTCGCTAGTGCTCCCTTGAAGCTCAGCGGCGGTCTTGCGGCATCGGGCCGCGGCTTCAGCACCAGAACGACGAGCAGCGCCGCGCCTGCCGCCACCGCGCCGGCTACGACGAACACGGTGCGCCAGCCCAGATGTTCGGCGATCAGTCCCGAGCAGGCAGCGCCGGCCATCTGACCGACGATCATGATGACGAGAAAGCGCCCGAGCAGGACCTGTCGCTCCGCCATGGGGGCTCGGTCCCCGATCGCCGCCATGGCAACGGGAATCACACCGCCGGCGACGACGCCCGTGGCCGCCCTGACCACTGTCAGGATCTCGAAGCTCGGCGAGAAGGCGGCGCTCACGGACAGTATCGCGAGCAGGCCGAGACACACGCTGATCGTTTTGAGCTTGCCCGCGGAATCGGCAATCGGCCCGAGAAAGGGCTGGCCGACGGCATAGGCGAAGGAAAACGCCGTCGCCATCGCCGCGATCTGAGCGATCGTCCGGCCGAAATCGAAGGCCAATGTCGGCACCAGCGGATCGACCAGGCGCATGGTGAAGGTCGATGCGAAGCCGCAGGCTCCCAGCACCAGGATCAGGCGACGAAGGACATCGGGCTTTGACGGGCTGGCCGGAGAGTCAGACATAAGCCAGAGTATGCTGCGCCGCACGCTTGGCAAGGCGATCAAAGTCTTGCAGCTCTGCAATCAGCGCAGGGAACTCCGCCAGCGGGACCATGTTGGGACCGTCGGAGGGTGCGGCGTCTGGGTCGGGATGCGTCTCGATGAACACGCCGGCGACGCCGACAGCGACGGCCGCGCGCGCCAGGACAGGCACGAATTCCCTTTGGCCACCGGAGGACGAGCCCTTGCCACCGGGCTGCTGCACCGAATGGGTTGCATCGAAAATCACCGGAGCGCCGATTTCGGCCATGATCGGCAGGCTGCGCATGTCGGTGACCAGCGTATTGTAGCCGAAGGATGCGCCGCGTTCGGTCAGCATGACATTGGGATTGCCGCTCTCGGTAATCTTGGCGGCGACGTTGACCATGTCCCAGGGTGCCAGGAACTGACCCTTCTTGACGTTGACGACCCGCCCTGTCCTGGCGGCGGCGACGAGAAGGTCGGTCTGGCGGCACAGGAAGGCCGGGATCTGAAGCACGTCGACGATTTCGGCGACAGCCGCGCATTGGCTCGCTTCATGCACGTCGGTCAGAACCGGGAGGCCCGTCCGTTCGCGGATTTCGGCAAAGACGGGCAGGGCAGCGGCAAGCCCCATGCCACGCTGGCCGCTTACGCTGGTCCGGTTGGCCTTGTCGAAGGAGGTCTTGAACACGATGCCGATGCCGAGCTTGACCGACACCTCCTTCAAGGCGAACGCCATCTCCAGGGCATGGTCGCGGCTTTCCATCTGGCACGGGCCGGCGATCAGCGACAGCGGCAGGCTGTTGCCGAAACGCACGGGGTTGGCGAGATCGTTGCCGATCGAGACGATGGCATGGGCGGTCATGGCGGCGTTCCGGTTGCAGGACGCGGGCTTAGGTCCCGCAAGGCCTCGCGGTCAAGCCGCCCATCCGGGCGCCTTGCCGACCCTTCAGCCAATAACATGCGGCATCCTGCCGAACGGACTGGCGAACCGGAGGCGAGGTCTGTAAATTCCCCGGCGAAGCACTATCTCGGGTGGGACGGTTAGGGATCGATCTTGAGGACAACGGCGGCGATCATGACGCAGGAAGGCGACGGCACAGGCTTCAGCGCAGCGATCATGCCGTCTCAGGTCGGTCGCACGGCGACGCGGATGGCCGATCGTCCCAGGCGGCCGTCTTCGCCCACCGACGGCGGTCGTGACGGAACCGGCACCGCGGTCCTGACCCGTACCCGCACCCGCAAACCCAATCTCTACCGCGTGCTGCTGCTCAACGACGACTACACGCCGATGGAGTTCGTCGTCCACGTGCTTGAGCGGTTCTTCCAGAAGGACCGCGCCGCTGCGACGCAGATCATGATGCATGTGCATCAAAACGGTGTCGGCGAATGCGGCGTCTTCACCTACGAGGTCGCCGAGACCAAAGTCACGCTGGTGATGGACCTCGCCCGCAAGCACATGCATCCTCTGCAATGCGTGATGGAGAAGAAGTAGCGTTTTGAGTTCGCTCACCCCTCTGACATCGGAATAGGAGCGCAATCCGTGCCGAGTTTCTCGCGCAGTCTCGAACAGGCGCTTCACCGCGCCCTGGCGCTCGCCAACGAACGTCACCACGAATACGCCACCCTTGAGCATCTGTTGCTCGCGCTGGTCGACGATCAGGACGCGGCTGCGGTCATGCGTGCCTGCAGCGTCGATCTCGACACGCTGCGGCGCAATTTGGTCGATTATATTGACGCCGAACTGACCAATCTGGTCACCGACGGCCGCGACGATTCCAAACCTACCGCCGGCTTCCAGCGCGTGATCCAGCGGGCCGTGATCCATGTCCAGTCGTCGGGCCGCGAGGAGGTGACCGGCGCCAACGTGCTCGTCGCCATGTTCGCCGAGCGCGAGAGCCACGCCGCCTATTTCCTGCAGGAGCAGGACATGACCCGCTACGACGCGGTCAATTACATCAGCCACGGCATCGCCAAGCGCCCCGGCGCCGGCGAGACCAGGCCGGTGCGCGGCGTCGAGGAGGAACCCGAGCAGCAGCGCGATTCGCGCGCCGCCGATCAGGGCGGTGGGGATGCCGACAAGGACAAGAAGAAGAAGGAAAGCGCGCTCGACGCCTATTGCGTCAATCTGAACCGCAAGGCGCGCGATGGCCGCATCGACCCATTGATCGGCCGCGAGGCCGAGGTGCAGCGCACGATCCAGATCCTCTGCCGCCGCCAGAAGAACAACCCGCTGCTGGTCGGCGACCCCGGCGTCGGCAAGACCGCCATCGCCGAAGGTCTCGCCCTCAAGATCATCCGTGGCGAGGTGCCCGAGGTACTGGAGGACGCGACGGTCTTCTCGCTCGACATGGGCACGCTGCTCGCCGGCACGCGCTATCGCGGCGATTTCGAGGAACGCCTCAAGCAGGTGATGAAGGAGATCGAGGCCCATCCCAAGGCGATCATGTTCATCGACGAGATCCACACGGTGATCGGCGCCGGCGCGACCTCGGGCGGGGCGATGGATGCCTCGAATCTGCTCAAGCCGGCGCTCGCCTCGGGCGGGCTGCGCTGCATCGGTTCGACCACCTACAAGGAATACCGCCAGTATTTCGAGAAGGACCGGGCACTGGTTCGGCGATTCCAGAAGATCGACGTCAACGAGCCGTCGATCCCGGACGCCATCGAGATTCTTAAAGGGCTGAAGCCCTATTTCGAGGAGTTCCACAAGCTGCGCTACACCAACGACGCCATCAAGGCCGCCGTGGAGCTGTCGGCGCGCTACATCCATGACCGCAAGCTGCCCGACAAGGCGATCGACGTGATCGACGAGACCGGCGCCTCGCAGATGCTGGTCGCCGAGAACAAGCGCAAGAAGGTGATCGGCGTAAAGGAGATCGAGGCCGCGATCGCGACGATGGCGCGCATTCCGGCCAAGACGGTCTCCAAGGATGACGCCGAAGTCCTGCGGAACCTCGAGGATACGCTGAAGCGCACGGTCTACGGGCAGGAAAAGGCGATCGAGGCACTGTCCTCGTCGATCAAGCTGGCCCGCGCCGGCCTGCGCGACGGCGAGAAGCCGATCGGCTGCTATTTGTTTGCCGGTCCCACGGGCGTCGGCAAGACCGAGGTGGCGCGCCAACTCGCGACCTCGCTCGGCGTCGAACTGATCCGCTTTGACATGTCGGAATACATGGAGCGCCACACCGTCTCACGGCTGATCGGCGCGCCTCCTGGCTATGTCGGCTTCGACCAGGGCGGTCTCCTGACCGACAAGATCGACCAGCATCCCCATTCCGTGCTGCTGCTCGACGAGATCGAAAAAGCCCATCCCGACCTGTTCAACATCCTGTTGCAGGTCATGGATCACGGCAAGCTGACCGACAACAACGGCAAGCAGGTCGATTTCCGCAACACCATCCTGATCATGACGACCAATGCCGGTGCCGCCGACATGGCCCGCAACGCCTATGGCTTCACTCGCCAGAAGCGCGAGGGCGACGATACCGACGCGATCAACAAGCTGTTCGCTCCGGAATTCCGCAACCGTCTGGATTCGGTGGTCTCCTTCGGCCATCTGCCGAAGAATGTGGTGTCGCGCGTCGTCGACAAGTTCGTGCTCCAGCTCGAAGCCCAGTTGGCCGACCGCAACGTCACGATCGAGCTTTCCGACGAGGCCCGCGAATGGCTGGTCGAGAACGGCTATGACGAGGCGATGGGCGCGCGTCCGATGGCCCGCCTGATCCAGCAGACCATCAAGACCCCGTTGGCCGACGAGGTGTTATTCGGCCGCCTGAAGAACGGCGGAGCGGTCAAGGTCGTCGTGGTCCAGTCCGAGACGGGCATCAAGGTGCTCGGCCTCGAGTTCCCCGATGGTCCCGTCGAGCCCAAGCCGGAGAAGGACGTTGCGGCAGCAGCGGCCAAACGGGCCTCGAAGCCGCGGGCCAAGGCAAGCGCCGCCGCAGGCAAGGATGCGCCGTCCGGGTTACCTCGCGGCGCCGGAAGAAATGACGATGGCGGGAAGCCCGGCGGCGAACCGCCCAAGGCGCAGCGCGGCGTCAGAAGCGTGCCCAAGGTTCCGCTGACAAAGGCCTGATCCGGTGTTTTTCAAGCGCAAATCCGCTACGCTGGCGGCGCAGGCCAACGAGCCCGCGCCGCATTCGCCAGTCGGTGCATCCAGGCAGCGGCCGGGCTGGTTCGAGAAGCGCGACCGTCGTCGCCGTCGTCGCAAGATGTTCGAGGAAGTGCTCGGCTGGATTCTCGTCCCTGCTTTCATCTATCTCATCTATCTGGGCGTGAAGGCGGTCGGCGGCATCCCGAAGGAGTTGATCGATTTCGGCAACGAACTGATCGGCCTCGCCATGAAGGGGATGCACTGACCGTTTGCCGTCGTTATTGCGCCGGACGCAGGGAGGGGTAGCGACAGCGGTGATATCGCAAGCGCCGTGGCTTGCGCATGAAGGGTCTGCACATGGGTGCTTCGGCACCGCTGACCCGAAGGATCGATGACCGCCTCTTCCGACCAGAGCTCGCTCCGCATCGCCGCGCAAGGCTTTCGCGATGCGCTGATGCTGCCGGCCTGGGTCGTGGGGCTCGCGCTGGTGAGCGTCGGCTCGCTCGCTCGCGATATCGGCTACCCGATCGAAGTCGCTGTTTTATCGACGATTCTGGTCTGGGCCGGGCCCTCCCAGGTGATCTTCTTCGCCTCGATCGCCACCGGCGCCGCCTGGACCGCCATCGCGTTGTCGATCGGCTTCGCCTCGTTGCGCTTCCTGCCGATGACGATTGCGATCCTGCCGTTGCTACGACGGCCGGGGCAGGGCGTCGCCATGCAGATGCTGCTGGCGCATTACGTCGCCGTCACGGTCTGGGCCGAGGGGCTGCGCCGCATCCCGCCCATGCCCGAGGGCCGCCGCGTCGCCTATTATCTCGGTTTCGCCAATTGCTGCATGTTCGTCAGCGCGGCGGGCACCTATGCGGGCTATTACCTCGTCGGCGCGTTGCCGACGCCGCTGGCCGCCGGCCTGCTCTGCCTGACGCCGATTTTCTTCCTCGTCTCGCTCAATGCCGGTGCCCGAAATCTTGGCGACGGCCTCGCGATCGGGCTCGGCTTCGTCTTGTCGCCTCTTATGGCCTGGCTGGTCGGCAGCAGTTTCGACATCATTGCAGGCGGACTGATCGGCGGCAGCGTCGGCTTTGCGACGCAGCGCCTGCGGAAACGCGCCTCATGACGCCGCCGATCGCCGCTCTCGACGGACCCTGGTGGCCCTATCTCGCTTTGCTGCTTTTCGCGGTGCTGCCGACCGAAATCTGGCGCTGGCTCGCCATTGCCTTCGCGCGCCGGATCGACCCGGCTTCGCCCGTTCTCGAATGGGTGCGCTCCGTCGCGACGTCGCTGCTGGCGGGCGTCGTCGCCAAGCTGATCATGAACCCGCCCGGTGCTCTGGCGGCGATGCCGCTGGCCTTGCGCGTCAGTGCGCTGGCCGTGGCGGTCGCGATCGTGCTCGCGAACCGCCGTCTCGTCCTGCCTGCGGTCCTCGCCGGTGAGGCCGTCTTGATCGTCGGAGGGCTGCTGCTCGGCTGAGATCAGGCCTTCGCCAGTGCGGCGCGGATCTTCTCGGCATTCGCCGCCAAGATCTCGGGCTTCTCCATCGCTCCGGTATGGGGTCGCAGCGCCACGCCCTCATGGCGAGGCATGACATGCACATGCATGTGGAACACCACCTGCCCGCCGGCCGTCTCATTGAACTGCTGGATGGTGACGCCGTCGGCGCCGAAGGCGCTCCTCACGGCAAGCGAGAGCCGCTGGGCCGTGATCACGACGGCCTTGAGCGCCTCGGGAGGCGCATCGAAGATGTTGCGGCAGGCAGCTTTCGGGATCACCAGAACATGGCCGTCGGCGCGCGGCATAATGTCCATGAGAGCTAACGTCTCGGCGTCCTCATAGACGGTATGGGACGGCAGTTCGCCGCGCAGGATGCGGGCGAAGACATTGGCTTCATCGTAGGTCGTCATGGCAGCGTCCGGCGATCGTTGAAGGTCAAGCCTCGCCACCCTTGCGGAACGGGCTTTCCGCCGCAAGGGCTTCCTGCGCGGCGGCGATGTGCGCCCGTTCGTTGACGAGATAGGCCGAAACCGCCCGGCGCAGGCCGGGATCGGCCAGATGATGCAGGGAGCGGGTGACGACGGGTCTGTAGCCCCGCGCGATCTTGTGCTCGCCCTGCGCGCCGGCCTCGACGCGCGCAAGCCGGTGCGCGATCGCGTAGTCGATCGCCTGATGGTAGCAGAGTTCGAAATGCAGGAAGGGGTGGTCCTCGATGCAGCCCCAGTTGCGGCCGTAGAGCGTGTTGGCGCCGCGAAAATTGATCGCGCCGGCGATGTAGCGTCCGGCGCGGCGGGCCATGACCAGCACGATCCGTTCGCCCATCGCGGCGCCGACGGCGGAAAAGAACGCCCGGTTCAGATAGGGGCGTCCCCATTTGCGCGCGCCGGTATCCTCGTAAAACGAATGAAAATCATCCCAGACCGACTCTGTCAGGTCGGAGCCGGACAGCACCTCGACCGTGATCCCTGCCGACAGCGCCTCCCGGCGTTCGCGCTTCAGCGCCTTGCGCTTGCGTGAGGCGAGCGTCGCGAGGAAGTCGTCGTATTGGGCAAAGCCCTGGTTCTGCCAATGGAACTGCAAATCGTGCCGTTCGAGATAGCCGGCGACCTTCAGTGCGCCGACATCGGGTTCCTGCGCGAAGGTAACATGGACGGAAGAGGCCTGGGTTTGGCCCGATAGCGCCTCGAGCCCGGCGATGAGCCCCGCGCGCGCCTCGTCGGATCTCGGCCCTTCCGCCACCAGCAGGCGCGGCCCGGTCGCGGGCGTAAATGGCGCTGCGACCTGTAGTTTGGGATAATAGTGCCCGCCGGCGCGCTCATAGGCATCGGCCCACGCATGGTCGAAGACGTACTCGCCCTGGCTATGGCTCTTGAGGAAGCTCGGCGCGACAGCCAGCAACCGGCCCGCATCGTCCTCGACCAGAAGATAGGCCGGCGACCAGCCCGAGCGGCCGCCGACGCAGCCGCTCTCTTCGAGCGCACTCAGGAAGGCATGGGAGACGAAAGGATTGTCCGTATCCACCGCACCGACGGCAGAGGCCGCTTCGTCGTCCCCGCACGAGGTCGAGGCCAGCACCTCCCGCAGCGCCAGCGGGTTGGCGCAGGCATTCCACGCGGCCGCTGGAACCGCCTTCAGTGACGTCGCGACGCGAACCTTGAGTCCGCCGTCGGCATCGTCGTTCAAGGCACGAAACCCTCGAAGACCATCTGGTCGGCGTGAATCGCGGCCTTCTTGCGATCTTCCGGTGTCCGGACGGTCCATGTCATCAGCGGCAACCCCAAAGCGTTGCGACAGAGATAGGGCGCGGCACTCGGCAAGTCAGCGACCTTCCATGACAGAAAATCGGGCTTGCTCTCGTCGAAATGCAGCAGATTGGCGAAGGCATGCTTCTGCGACGCATCAAGATGTTCGTAGTCGGGATAGGAATAATCGGACATTGCGACGACCCCGCGCGGGATCGTCGGTGCGATCTCGCGCAGGGCGGCGATGATGCCGGGATCGAAGGATTTGATCACGATCGGCTGGTCCCCCCTCCGTGACAGCACGTCCGCCGTGCGCCGCGTCAGGGTCAGATCCCCGTCGAAGCGGCTCTTGATCTCGATCACAAGCGGCACGCGCCCGCCGATCGCGTCGAGAAAGGCGTCCAGCGTCGGAATACGGTCGCCGCTGCCTTTCAGTGCGATGCCGGAGAGCACCGCCGCGCTGCGCTCGGCGACCCGCCCCGTCTCGGCCGTCAGGCGGTCGAGCACGAAATCGTGAAACACCATCGCCTCGCCATCGGCGCTGAGCTGGACATCGCATTCGATGCCGAACCGGCCGGCGATCGCGGCCTCGGCGGCGGACACGCTGTTCTCGATCACGCCCGCTGCGGCATCATGCAATCCGCGATGGGCGATCGGCCGGGCGACGAGCCAGCCGAGATCATGCCTGATCCCGCGCGGCATCAGGCGATCTCGAACATCGCTTCGACTTCGACCGCTGCATCGGCCGGCAATTCAGCGACGCCGATGGTCGAGCGGGCATGGCGCCCCTTGTCGCCCAGCACCTGGACCATCAGATCCGAGGCGCCGTTCATGATCGCCGGCAGCGCCGAAAAATGCGGTGTTGCATTGATGAAACCGCCCAGCCGCACGCAGCGTGTGATCCGGTCGAGATCGCCGCCGAGCGCGGCCTTGGCCTGTGCCAGCACGTTGATGGCGCAAAGCCGCGCCGCCTCGAGCCCCGCTTCGTTGAATATCTCGGCGCCAAGCTTGCCCTTGTGGCTGTCCGACAGCTTGCCGTCGAGGCCAAAGCAGATCTGGCCGGAGATGACCAGCAGATTGCCGGTGATGACATAAGGCACGTAATTCGCCACCGGCGCGGCCGGGGAGGGCAGGGTGATGCCGAGTTCGGCAAGTTTCGCGTCGACGGCACTCATGGGGCGGCTCCGGTTCGATTTTCGAGACACTTCATGGCCGATGGTTGGCGACCTCGCAAGCGCGGTGCTTTTGCCACGGAGACGCGTCACGCCTTGTTTGCGCCATTGCCGCATTGCACCTAGATTCGGCGATCGGGACAGCGGAGCGGCGAACGTGACGAACACATCGGGTTTTGGCCTCGCGGGCGGGCTCGGCGCCGCTATCCTGCTGGCGGTCGGCTCAGGCGTCCACGCACAGGACAAGGCCGTCGACCGCGTCGTGCTGGTGCCGCACCGCGCCATCTACGATCTCGTGCTCGACGACGGCAAGGCGGCCAAGAATGTCGAGACCGCGCGCGGCCGTATCGCCTTCGATTTCACCGGCGATGCCTGTGAGGGTTACGCGCTCTCCTTCCGACAGGTCACGCAGCTGACAGGCAGCGAGGGTGGCCCCCGCACGATCGATGCCCGGACGACCAGTTTCGAGGCCGGCGACGGCGCGAGCTACCGGTTCAAGACGGAAAGCTCGGCTGGCGGCGCTCCCGCCGAGACCGTCGATGGCACGGCCAGCAAGAACGGCTCCGCCGGCTACGAGGTGCAGCTGAAGGCGCCAAAACCCGAAACCCACAGCGAAGCCGCCGACGCGCTTTTCCCCAACGCCCAGATGAAGGCGGTCATCCAGGCCGCCCGGGCGGGAAAGAACACGCTCAATGTCCGGCTCTATGACGGCGCCAATACCGGCAAGGAAGTTTACGACACGCTCTCCGTGATCGGAAAGCGGATCGAGACACCCGCTGACGAAAAGCCGCTGAAGCGACCCGAATTCGAAACGCTCGCCCGCTGGCCGGTGACGATCTCCTATTTCAAGGTCGGTTCGGGCGAGACCACGCCCTCCTACACCATCGCCTTCGAGCTCTACGAGAACGGCGTTACCGGCGCGGTCAGGCTCGACTATGGCAGCTTCGCGATGCGCGGCACGCTCACGCGTCTGGATCTTCTGCCGCAGCAGCCTTGCGCGAAGTAGCAGGGTTGCTTGACGCAGAAGTAGCAGGGTTGCTTGACGCAGAAGGATTGCGCTGCGGACCGCGCAGGCCTAGGCCCTTGCCGATCGAGTCGTCTCCAAAGCGGGCGCGCAGCGCGTCTAGCGCCCCTTCCATCGCCTTCAGCCGCGGCGTCGCGACATCGGCGAGATCGCCATGGTCGGCCTCCTCGGGTCCGCTGAAGTCGCTCGCGCCGATGCCGATCAGGCGATAGCGCTGGCCGGTGCATTCGCGCCGGAGCAGATCGCGCCCGGCCGCGAACAGCCGTCCGGCCAATTGTGTCGGCTCCGGCAGCCGCGTCGCGCGCGTGATCGAATGGAACTCGGCCGTCTTCAGTTTCAGGGTGATGGTCCGGCCCGCAAGCTGCTGGGCTTTCAGTCGTTTCGACGTCTTCTCGCAAAGCCGCCACAGCACGGGCTCCAACTCCTCGAAGCGCGACAGATCGATATCGAGAGTCGTCTCGCTGGAGACGCTCTTGGTTTCGCGTTCGGGCGTGACCTTGCGCGCATCGATGCCGTTGGCGAGGTTCCTCAGCCGTGGCCCGTCCTTGCCGGCCAGCCGAAACAGCGCCTCCGGCTGTGCCGTGCGCAAATCGCCGATCAGTCTGAAACCTGCCTCTGCCAGCTTGGCCGCGGTCGCCTGGCCAATCCCGGGAATGAGGTTCACCGGCTTCCCGGCGAGGAATGTCACGGCCTCGCCCCTCCCGATGATCGAGAAGCCGCGCGGCTTGTCCATGTCCGAGGCGACCTTGGCCAGGAATTTGGCATAGGACAGTCCGACCGACACCGTGATCCCGATCTCGTTTTCGATTCGCCTGGCAAAGCGCGCCAGCGTCAACGCCGGGCTGGCATGGTGCAGAAGCTGCGTCCCCGACAGGTCGAGAAAGGCTTCGTCGATCGAGATCGGTTCGACCAACGGCGTCAGCTCCTGCATCAGCTGGCGCACCTGCCGGCCGACAGCGACATATTTTGCCATGTTCGGCTTGACCACGACAGCGTCGGGGCAGGCCTTCAGCGCCTTGAACATCGGCATCGCCGAACGCACGCCGAAGGTCCGGGCGATGTAGCAGGCCGTCGAGACGACGCCCCGCTTCGCGCCGCCGATGATCAGCGGCTTGTCGAGCAAGGACGGGTCGTCGCGCTTCTCGATCGCGGCATAGAAGGCATCGCAGTCGATATGCGCGAGGCTCAAGGCATCGCGCTCCGGATGGCGCAGCAGGCGTGGCGAGCCGCAATGGCTGCAGCGACGCGGCGCAAGCTCGTCGGCGCCGTGATCGGTCAGGCAGTCCCGGCACAGGGTCGGCAGCCTCGATGAGGCCTCGCGCCCGCTCAAGGCATGTCGCCGGCAGGAGGGCCCGACAGCAGCATTCGCGCCTGCGCGACACTTTCTGGATTCACGCTTAAGTTTTCTGAAAATTCGAGCAGAAGTGATTCCGTACTGGAAAGGTATTCCAGTACGGCGCCCAGGAAGGCCGGCTCCCTGGCTGCGGCCCTGAGATTGGCCGGTCCAAGGCCCGTCGTCGCGAGAAACGGCTCGAGTCGCTCGGGTTCGGAGGCCAGGAAGCCCAGCGCGCGCAACGCCAGCCTTTCGGCGTCGGGTACTGTCATGGATCGTCGCATGAGGGTGATCGACCTTGAAATCGAGGATCGGGTTTGCGTTTCGTCAACGGCTCGCGTGCTAGGGTGATCATTGAACGGGGCCGCCAGCTTGGAAAGTCCGGATTAGCCGGCATTTCTGTGATGCGGATAGGGAAGCGGCATGGCTAAGACGGTTTTGATCGTCGAGGACAACGAACTGAACATGAAGCTCTTCAACGACCTTCTCGAGGCGCATGGCTATGCCACCTTGAAGACGGCCGACGGCATCGAGGCGATCGAGCTCGCCCGCACGCATCGCCCCGACCTGATCCTGATGGACATCCAGCTTCCCGAAGTCTCGGGGCTGGAGGTCACGAAATGGATCAAGGAGGATGACGCGCTGAAATCAATTCCCGTCATTGCGGTAACGGCCTTCGCCATGAAAGGCGATGAGGAGCGGATTCGGGAGGGCGGCTGCGAGGCCTATCTCTCGAAGCCGATCTCGGTCGCCAAGTTCCTGGAGACCGTTCGCGCCTATGCCGGCGCGGCCTGAGCCGTCGAAAGCACATCATGTCCGCCCGCGTCCTGGTCGTCGACGATATCGTGACTAACCTGAAGCTGCTCGAGGCGAAGCTGTCAGCCGAGTATTTCGACGTCACGACGGCGCTGAACGGCCTGGATGCACTGGCGATCTGCGAGCGCGGCGAGGCCGATATCGTGCTGCTCGACGTGATGATGCCGGGCATGAACGGCTTCGAGGTCTGTCGGCGCCTGAAAGGCGGTGCGACGACCGCCCATATCCCGGTCGTGATGGTGACCGCGCTCGACCAGCCGAGCGATCGGCTCAAGGGGCTGGATGCCGGCGCAGACGACTTCCTGACCAAGCCTCTCGACGACACGGCGCTGTTTGCCCGTGTCCGCAGCCTGGTCAGGCTGAAATCGGTCACCGACGAGTTGCGCAACCGGGCACTGGCCTCGCGCCGCCTCGGCATCGCCGACCCTCTCGCCGCCGCCGCTGCCGAGACCGGCCTGAACGGGCGCATCCTGCTTATCGAGGACCGCCCCAGCGTGACGGAGCGGATGGAGCAGGCGCTGTCGGCCTTCCACGTCGTCGAGACGGAGGCCGATCCACATCAGGCGTTGATCCGCGCGGCCGAGGGCGACTTCGACAGTATCCTCGTAAGCCTCGACCTGAAATCCCATGACGGGCTGCGCCTGTGCAGCCAGTTGCGGTCGCTGGAGCGCACCCGCAACGTCTCGGTGTTGATGCTCGGCGAGGCCGAGGATCGCGGACGCATCCTGCGCGGCCTTGAGATCGGCGCACACGACTTTCTCATCCGTCCGGTCGACCGCAACGAACTGCTTGCCCGCGTGCGCACCCAGGTCCGCCGCAAACGCTTCACCGACAAGCTGCGCGACAGCGTCCAGTCCTCCATGGAGATGGCGGTGATGGACCAGCTCACCGGGCTCCATAATCGCCGCTTCATGGACAGCCGCATGGCCGCGATGTTCGACGAATCGGCTTTGCGCGCCCGTTCCCTGGCGATGCTCGTGCTCGATGTCGATCGTTTCAAGACGGTCAACGACACCTGGGGCCACGATGCCGGCGACGAGGTGCTGCGCGAGTTCGCCGACAGGGTCCGCTCCTGCACGCGCGGCATCGATCTCGTCGCTCGCATGGGTGGGGAAGAGGTGGTGGTCGTGCTGCCCGACACGACGCTGGAGGCCGCCTGCACCATCGCCGAACGTATCCGAGAGCGGGTCGAGGCCGAGGAATTCGCGATCCACGGCAATACCAGATCCGTTCCGGTAACCGTCTCGATCGGCGTCGCCAGCCGGCGCGCCGGCGATACCTCCTCAGCCGAGATGATGAAGCGTGCCGACGACGCGCTCTATCGGGCCAAGGCAAGCGGCCGTAACCGGGTCATCGTCGCGAATGCGGCATAACCGGCCTGTTTAAGTTAGCAGGTAAGGTTAAGCCCCGATGAATACTGGTGAATCGCGCGTTTAGGATTGATTCACCCTCTTGCGCCTGTAGGGTCGCGATCAAGGCAGCGGTTGTTGTTTCAGCCGCTCCAGGACGCCCCTCGGGTGCTCAGGTCCGCCGCATCTCCTGGGAAACCGGAGGGCTCGGCCGGTCGGTGACGAAATTCTGGCCTCCTCAGAACCGTCGCCGGCCGGCCACCTTCTTGCCGCTGGCCGCCTCTCAGAAATAACGCGAGAACAGCGCGGGCAGGCCGTAGCCGAGCCCGGCGAACAGCGCCAGAATCGCCAGCAGCATCAACGCTGCCTTCAGCCGGCTGAGCGCAAAACGCGACGAATCAATTTCCACGATCAGCTTCAGGAAACGACGCAACGGGCCATACGGCCGTGCGTGAGACTCCGCCGGTTTATCGCCGCTGTTCAAGGCAGATCCTGCGCCGGGGGCGTTTGAGGGATAGGAAAGACGCTGGTCAGCGCATGCAGGACCCGATTTACGGAAGGCCACGTCGCGCAATACCTCAATCCAATGCCGGCGCTGCGCGAATTGTTCCTCGACAGACAGAATGCACCAAACAAGGCGACCAAACGTGACATAATCGTCGCAATGCGGGTCAAAAGCGCGAGCGAGCTCCGGCGACCGTCGCTTCGTCATGTTGCGTTGCAGCAAATCAATCCCCGTCAGGCGCACCTCATGTTAGCCTGACAACGATTCGCGGCTCCATAGTCCGGCCGCGAAGGAACTGGCCTGACATCCTCAATTTATGGAGCGACCCATGCGTATTTTCGCATTGGCGCTCTGTCTCGCGGCATCACCGTGGGGCGGAGGGCTTGTCTACGCGCATAGTTGGTACCCTTACGACTGCTGCAGCGACCGCGATTGCTGGCCCATGGGCCTCGACCAGGACGCCCGAGAACCGGACCCTCGCATCGTTCCGGGCGGCTACCTGACCCATGACGGCCATTTCGTGCCGGAAAATGCGACGCGGGTCTCCAGGGACGGCCGTTTTCATGTCTGCCGCAGCGGCGGAACCCTGACCGGAACCGTGATCGCGCCGTCGCAGCGCCCGTTCTGCCTGTTCGTGCCCAAGCCATCCTACTAAGCGGCAGGACGGAGCAAGCCACAAAGAAAAACCGCCCGGGATACGGGCGGTTCTTCAAATCTTTGTCATGCCTCCAAGGCAACCAGGATCACTTGATCTTGGTTTCCTTGAACTCGACGTGCTTGCGCGCGACGGGGTCGTATTTCTTCTTCGACATCTTCTCGGTCATCGTGCGCGAGTTCTTCTTCGTCACATAGAAGAAGCCGGTGTCGGCGGTCGAAAGCAGTTTGATCTTGATGGTCACGGCCTTGGCCATGGGACATTCCTCGAAACTTGCGGGCCGGCAAGACCCTCATAAAGCAAAATGGCCGGGCAGACCCGGCAAACCGTCGGCTGGGGGAATGCCGCAACAGGCCGGCGAAGTCAAGAAAGAATGGAGCAACCTGCCATTCGGAGTTTCGGAAAGCCGAAGCGCGGAGGCTACAGCTCTTCGCGAACGAAGCTGCCCTTCTTTTCCCAGAAATAGGGCACCGGCAGGAAAGGGCCGAAGCCTGCGGCGAGCCTGGCATCGACCTCGCGCAGGATGACCTGGGTGATCGTCGGCAAGTCGAGCTGCTGGGCCTCGTCGAAGCTGACCCAGACCAGTTCGATCAGCTCCGAATCCGGCCCCGTCACACCCTCGACCTTGCCGGCGAGCGCGCCGTAGTCGATCGTGAAGAAGCGCGTGTCGAAGCGCTTGGGCCGCCGCGGCGGCGTCACGGCGCGAGCGACGAAGGTGAGGGCGCCCAGATCGGGAAAGATGCCGTGGCTGGCGAACTCGGTCCAGCTGCCCGGCGGTGGCTTCTCCGGCCTGCCGAGATCCGACGCGCCGAACAGCAGCCCGGTCTCCTCGAACGTCTCGCGGATCGCCGCCAGTGCCAGAGCACGTGCCTTCATCGGGCTCGGATCGACGCTGCGTGCCATCAGCCGGGTTTCGCAGACCTGGCCCAACGCGCCGGTTGCGGTCATCCGGCGGTCGCCCGGATCGATCCTCCCGCCAGGGAAGACGAACTTGCCGGGCATGAACTTGTGGCCAGGATGACGCTTGCCCATCAACACACGCGGCTTTTTCGCTGAGCGGTCGATGATCAGCACAGTTGCGGCGTCCTTCGGCCGGACATTGACGGCGACGCGCGCGCGCTCGGCCTGTGTCAGGAAAACGGCGTTCTCGTTCACGGTTTCAGCGTCGCCACGGCTGGCTGGCGCTCGGGCCGGTCCGGCTCGCCTCCGAAACCATGCATTCGCATCCCCCATTGCAGACCGACGACGCCGCCCTTGACCGGCTGCATCAGGAGCAGCGACAGCACGATCGCCATGGCGGGCCAGATCGTCATGTGCAGCCACATCGGCCAATCGGCATATTTCTCGGCCATCACCAACCCACCGACGACGATATGGCCGACGATGGTAATGACGATATAGGGCGGCAGGTCGTCGGCGCGCTGATGCAGCATGACCTCGCCGCAGGCCTCGCAGGCATCCACCGGCTTCAGGAACGCGCGGAAAAGCCTGCCTTTGCCGCAATGCGGGCAGCGCCCCATCAGCCCATGCCCGATGGCCATGCGCCAGTCGCGCTCGGCAGGCCGCCCGATGGCATAGTCGATCTGAACAGACATCAACGCCTCTTGCCGGGCTTCGACTTGCCCGTCTTGACGAAGGACGACTTCGCCCTTCCGCCTCCCGGAAATGGTGGCCGTCCAGGCCGCGTTCCAGAGCGTCCCGGTGTCACATGCCGCCCTTCCGAGAGCAACTCGAAACGCAGGGCGCCCGCGACGGGCGCCGCCTCGACCAGCTTGACGTGGACACGGTCGCCGAGCCGCCAGCTTTCGCCGCTGCGCTCGCCGACCATGGCGTGCGCCGCCTCGTCGTAGCGATAGTAGTCGGCTCCCAGTGTCGAGGCCGGGATGAAGCCGTCGGCGCCCGTCCCGTCGAGCTTGACGAACAGTCCGGCGCGGTTGACCCCGCCGATGCGTCCGTCGAACGACGAGCCGATCTGGTCGGCGAGGAAATGCGCGATCAGTCGGTCGGTGGTCTCGCGCTCGGCGGCCATGGCCCGTCGCTCCGCCGCCGAAATCCGGGTCGAGACCTCGCGCAGTGCTGCGAGCGTCGCGGATTTCGGCAGCCCGTCATCGCCGAACCGCAGCGCCGAGATCAGCGCACGATGCACCACGAGATCGGCATAGCGCCGGATCGGCGAGGTGAAATGCGCGTAGCGCCGCAGGTTCAGGCCGAAATGGCCGTAGTTCTCCGCGACATACTCGGCCTGCGCCTGCGTGCGCAGCACGACCTCGTTCATCAGCAACTCGTTCTCGGAGCCGCGGATCATCGCCAGGATGCGGTTGAACAGAACCGGCCGCAATGCCCCATCCTTCGGCAGCTTGATCCCGATCGAGGCGAGCACTTCGCCCAGCGCCCGCATCTTCTCCAGCGAGGGCTCGTCGTGGCAGCGATAGATCAGCACGCTTCCAGCTTTTTCCAGCGTTTCGGCCGCTGCGACATTGGCGAGGATCATGAACTCCTCGATCAGCCGATGCGCTGCCAGCCGCTCGGGCACGATGACGCGGTCGACCGCGCCGTCCGGCTTCAGCACGAGCTTGCGCTCGGGCAGGTCGAGATCGAGCGGCTGGCGTTCGTCGCGGGCCCGCGAGGCGACGCCGTAAGCCGCCCAGAGGGGCATCAGGATGGTCTCGCGGATCGGGCCGGAGATATCGTCGGGCTTCCCATCGATCGCGGCTTGCGCCTGCTGGTAGGAGAGCTTCGCCGCAGAGCGCATCAGGATGCGGTGGAAGGAGTGGCTCTTCTTCTCGCCGTTCGATTTCAGCACCAGACGCACGGCGAGCGCCGGCCTGTCCTCGCCGCCGCGCAGCGAGCAGAGATCGTTCGATATCCGCTCGGGCAGCATCGGCACGACGCGATCGGGAAAATAGACCGAGTTGCCGCGCTCCAGCGCCTCGCGATCGAGGCTGGAGCCGGGCCGGACATAGGCCGCGACATCGGCGATCGCGACGGTGACGACGTAGCCGCCGGGATTGTCGGGGCTCGGATCGGGCGCGGCATGGACCGCGTCGTCATGGTCCTTGGCATCGGCCGGATCGATCGTGATCAGCGGCAGTTCGCGCCAGTCCTCGCGGCCGGCCGTACCCGCGGGCCGCACCGACTCGGCTTCCGCGATCGTCGCCGGCTGGAACACATTTGGGATGCCATGCGCATGGATCGCGATCAGGCTGACCGCGCGCTCGGACTTGATCGAGCCAAGCCGCTCACGCACATGGGCCTCGGACGGACCCAGCCGCGTCTCGTTGCGCAGCGACACCGAGACGAGATCGCCATCCTGCGCCTCGTTGGTGCGGCCCTTCGGGATCAGCGCCTCGCGCCCTTGCGCCTTTTTGTCGATGGGAATCAGCCGGCCCGAGCCGTCGGGCATGGCGCGGAAGATGCCGAGCACCTGCGCCTTGCCCTTGCCCATCACCTTCAGCACGCGGCCGGAATAGGCGTAGCCATCGACGCCCTTCAGCCGCGTCAGCTTCAGCAGGACATGGTCGCCGATGCCCGGCGCCGGCGCCGCCTGGCGCTTGGCGCGGAATTCGCGCGGCCGCTCGATCAGGATACGGGGGGCAGGGCCCTGATCCGCCTCGTCCCACTCGAGCGGCGAGGCCATCAGGTCGCCGTCGCGATCCTTGGCCTTGATCTCGCTCAGCAGGACGGGGGGGAGGGCACCGCGCGGATGGATCGGGCGCTCGATGCCGTCGCCGCCCGTCTGTCCCTCTTCTTCAAGTTCCTTGAGGAGCCGTTTCAGCCAGATCTTGCCGCCGCCCGAAAGCCCGAAAGCCTTCGCGATGTCACGGCGTCCGACCTCGCGGCCGGCCTCGCGTTCGGTCTCGATGAAGTCGAGGACCGCCTCGCGGCTCGGTTCGGGCGCGGATACGGTCAAGACAGGCAACTCGTGGCGAAAGACGGGGCTGGCACGTGCACTGTTTGCCACGATCGGGGCGCCAACGCCAGAACGGGACCGGCACGGCAGTTCCGCAACGAAAGAAGGGCCGCCCTTTCGGGCAGCCCTTCCATTGTCGTACCGCGGTCCGGCGAACCGGACCCAAAGGCGCGAAAACTCACGCGGAACAAGACCCCCACTGGGAATGAGTCCAGGTCCGACCGCTTCGAGCCAGCGGTTGATGACAATGAGACACTGGATCACCTCCTTTCAGTTGTTACCGACGAGATGAGGCTAGGCCGATTCCCGCCGCCTCGTAAATGTCAAAAAGCGTGCGCTACCACCGCCTCGAAATCGCGCTGTCTCCTGCGAAATGCGCCATCCAAAAGCGGATGGGCAAAATAGAGGCGTCCTGATTGCCTAAAGTTTATGCAATCCAGCAGGATGGGCAGAATCGTTGCGTGGATCGGGGTCGGCAACGCAGGAAATGTTAATAAATTCCGTCTTGCGGCAGAGAATGCGGCCGATGTCATCGGCGAGGCATCGTTGGCATGCGGTTTGCGAACCGACCTCCCGGGCCAGGGAGGCCTGTCGGCTCTCGGGTCCGAAGCCGCACCAGCAAGATCTTCAAGGGGACGATCCGTGAACCAAACCCGTCGCGTCATTCTCGGTGCTGCATTAGCCGGTGCCACCGTCCTGAGTTCGCTCCTGCCTGCCGCCGCGCAGGAGACCATCAAGGTCGGCATCCTGCACTCGCTTTCGGGCACCATGGCCATTTCCGAGACGACGTTGAAAGACGTCATGCTGATGCTCATCGAGGAGCAGAACAAGAAGGGCGGCGTTCTCGGCAAGAAGCTCGAGGCCGTGGTCGTCGATCCCGCTTCGAACTGGCCGCTCTTCGCCGAGAAGGCCCGCGAGCTGATCAACAAGGACAAGGTCTCGGCCGTATTCGGTTGCTGGACCTCGGTCTCGCGCAAGTCGGTGTTGCCGGTCTTCAAGGAGCTGAACTCGATCCTGTTCTACCCCGTCCAGTACGAGGGTGAGGAATCCGAGCGCAACGTCTTCTACACCGGCGCCGCCCCGAACCAGCAGGCGATCCCGGCTGTCGACTATCTCGCCAAGGAGGAGAAGGTCCAGCGCTGGGTGCTGGCCGGCACCGACTACGTCTACCCGCGCACGACCAACAAGATCCTCGAGGCGTATCTGCTCTCGAAGGGCGTCGCCAAGGAAGACATCCTGATCAACTACACGCCCTTCGGCCATTCGGACTGGCAGACGATCGTCTCCGACATCAAGAAGTTCGGGACCGCCGGCAAGAAGACCGCCGTGGTCTCGACCATCAACGGCGATGCCAACGTGCCGTTCTACAAGGAACTCGGCAACCAGGGCATCAAGGCGACCGACATCCCGGTCGTGGCCTTCTCGGTCGGCGAGGAAGAGCTGGCCGGTATCGACACCAAGCCGCTGCTCGGCCATCTCGCCGCCTGGAACTACTTCCAGTCGGTCAAGACGCCTGAGAACGAGGCCTTCATCAAGCAGTGGAAGGCCTACAAGAAGAACGAAAAGGCCGTCACCAACGATCCGATGGAAGCCCATGTCATCGGCTTCGCCATGTGGGTGAAGGCGGTCGAGAAGGCCAAGAGCTTCGATCCCGACAAGGTCATCGACGCGCTGCCCGGCATCGAGGCGCCCAACCTGACCGGCGGCATCTCCAAGATGCTCCCCAACCACCACATCACCAAGCCCGTCCTGATCGGCGAGATCAAGGCCGACGGCCAGTTCGACGTGGTCTCCAAGACCGGACTGGTGGCCGGCGACGCCTGGTCGAAGGAGCTCGACGGCTCCAAGGACCTGATCGGCGACTGGGTCGAGAAGAAGTGCGGCAACTTCAACGTCAAGACCGGCAAATGCGGCGGCGCCTGACATCGTCCAGCTGAAGGACGGCGGGCCTTGCCCGCCGTCGACGGACAATCCCCCGGCCGCCATGCGGCGGCCGGGCTCGCCGCCCGCAGCCCGAAGACAGGTCAATGCCGCCAATCGCCCGCGTCCTGCGTCTGCTCCTGATCGTTACGGCCTTCGTGCTCTCGCCTGCAGCCGTCTTTGCGCAGAGCGCCGACGAGGCCTTCACGCGGCTCAACGCCGACAGCTTTTCCGACACGGCCCGCGCCGTCGATATCCTGATTGCGACCGCTCACCCGCAGGCCGCGCCGATCATCGAGGGCCTGGCCGATGGCCGCCTTCTGGCCGGTGGCGGCGCGGTAGTCGTCAGAACGACCGCAGGCGCCTTCATCGACGCCAGGACCGGCCAGCCGCTCGCCGCCGCGCCGGCAGGCGTCAATCCGGTTCGCCTCAACAACAATCTCCGTCGTGTCGTCCAGGCGGCTTTGGGCGGTCTGGGTCTGCTCAATCCCGACGCCGGCAAGCGCATTCTGGCCGCCGAGGCCGTCTTCAAATCCCGCGACGTCTCGCTCCTGCCGGTCCTGGAGACCGCGATCGGCAAGGAAACCGACATTCGCGCCAAGGCCGCTTTGCGCCAGGCTCAGGCCGCGATCCTGATCGCCAAGACCGATGCCCCGCCCTTCGACCGGCTCGCCGCCGTTGATTTGCTGCGCGAGCGCGGCGATCAGGACGCGTTGGCGACCCTGCGTTCGCTGCCGGGCGATGCGTCGCCGGCGCTGAAGGAGGCTCAGGCGCGCGCGATCACCGAGATCGAGGGCAAGCTCGCCGTCTGGCGCGCCGCGCAGAACCTCTGGTATGGCCTCTCGCTCGGATCGGTGCTGTTGCTGGCGGCGATCGGCCTCGCCATCACCTTCGGCGTCATGGGCGTGATCAACATGGCCCATGGCGAGATGGTCATGCTCGGCGCCTACACCACCTTCATTACCCAGGAGATCATCCGGACCCGCTTTCCCGGCCTGTTCGACTATTCGCTGGCGATCGCCTTGCCGCTGGCCTTTCTCGTCGCAGGCCTTGTGGGAATCGCGATCGAGCGCGGCATCATCCGCTTCCTCTATGGCCGGCCGCTGGAGACACTTCTGGCGACCTGGGGCATCAGCCTGATCCTGCAGCAGGCGGTCCGCACTGCCTTCGGCCCCACCAACCGCGAGGTCGGCGCACCGAACTTCATGTCCGGCGCCTTCGAACTCGGCGGCCTCGCCATCACCTGGAACCGGCTCTGGATCATCGTCTTCGCCGCGCTGGTCTTCGCCGCGCTGCTGGCGATCCTGCGACTGACGCCGATCGGCCTGCAGATGCGGGCCGTCACCCAGAACCGCCGCATGGCCTCGGCCATGGGCATCCGCACCGGCCGCGTCGATGCACTGACCTTCGGCCTCGGCTCGGGCGTCGCGGGGCTTGCCGGGGTCGCGCTCTCACAGATCGACAATGTCAGCCCCAATCTCGGCCAGAGCTACATCATCGACTCGTTCATGGTCGTGGTCTTCGGCGGCGTCGGCAATCTCTGGGGCACGCTGGTCGGCGCGATGACGCTGGGCATCGCCAACAAGCTGCTCGAACCCTATGCCGGCGCGGTGCTGGGCAAGATCGCGCTGCTCGTCTTCATCATCCTGTTCATCCAGAAACGTCCGCGCGGCCTGTTCGCGCTCAAGGGCAGGGCGGTCGAAGCATGATCACCCGCTTCCTCATCCAGGGCATGGACAGGCGCGGCCTGGTCTTCCTCGGCCTGATCGCCGCGCTCGCCATCCTCGTGCCGCTGTCCAATCTGCTGCTGCCGTCGGGCTCGGCCCTGCATGTGCCGACATCGACCATGTCGCTCTGGGGCAAATATCTCTGCTACGCGCTGCTGGCGATCGCGCTCGATCTGGTCTGGGGCTATTGCGGCATCCTCTCGCTCGGCCACGGCGCCTTCTTCGCGCTCGGCGGCTATGCGATGGGTATGTATCTGATGCGCCAGATCGGCTCGCGCGGCACCTATGGCAACCCGATCCTGCCCGACTTCATGGTCTTCCTGAATTGGCAGGAACTCCCCTGGTACTGGTACGGCTTCTCGTCCTTCCCCTTCGCCATGCTGATGGTGCTGCTCGCACCGGGCCTGCTCGCCTTTGTCTTCGGCTGGTTCGCTTTCCGCTCACGCGTCACCGGCGTCTATCTCTCGATCATCACCCAGGCGCTGACCTATGCCCTGCTGCTCGCTTTCTTCCGAAACGACATGGGGTTCGGCGGCAATAACGGCCTGACCGACTTCAAGGACATCGCCGGCTTCAACGTCCAGGCGCAGACGACGCGTGCCGCGCTCTTCGCCATGACCTGCGTCATGCTGATCGCCGGCTTTCTGATCGCCCGCGGCATCGTCACGTCGAAGCTCGGCAAGGTCGTGATCGCGATCCGCGACGCCGAATCGCGCACCCGCTTCCTCGGCTACCGGGTCGACCGCTTCAAGCTCTTCGTCTTCACCGTCTCGGCCTGCATGGCGGGCGTCGCCGGCGCGCTCTACGTGCCGCAGGTCGGCATCATCAATCCCAGCGAATTCAACCCCGCCAATTCGATCGAAACCGTGATCTGGGTCGCGGTCGGCGGGCGCGGCACATTGGTCGGCGCGGCGCTCGGCGCTGTCGTGGTCAACTACGCCAAGACCGTCTTCACCTCGGGCTTCATGGCGCCCTACTGGCTTTTTGCGCTCGGCGCGCTCTTCGTCTTCGTGACGATCTTCATGCCCAAGGGAATTTTGGGCACCGCCCAGGAACTCTGGGCGAAGCGCAAGAAGCCCGAACCTGCTGCCGCGCCCGAACCGGCCCCGGCGGAGTGACACGCATGAATGCTCCCAGCCCAGGCGCCCTCACATCCTCGCTGCTCTATCTCGACGGCGTCAGCGTCTCCTTCGACGGCTTCAAGGCCATTCGCGGCCTGTCGCTTGCCATCGAGCCCGGCGAGATGCGCGCCATCATCGGCCCCAACGGCGCCGGCAAGACCACGATGATGGATATCATCACCGGCAAGACCAAGCCCGATGTCGGTACGGTCATGTTTGGCGGCACGGTCGACCTGACAAAACTCGACGAGGCGGCGATCGCCAATCTCGGCATCGGCCGCAAGTTTCAGAAGCCGACCGTGTTCAACTTCCACACGATCGAGGACAACATCCTGCTGGCGCTGAAGTCGCCGCGCGACGTGCGCAGGACGCTGTTCTGGAAGACGGCTGCCGTTCAGGCGAAGCGCATCGACGACATCCTCGGTATCATCAAGCTGGGAGACGCGCGAGATCGGCTCGCCGGCTCGCTCTCGCACGGCCAGAAGCAGTGGCTCGAGATCGGCATGCTGCTGGCGCAGGATCCAAAGCTCCTGCTCGTCGACGAGCCCGCCGCCGGCATGACCGATGGCGAGACGGCCGAGACGGCCGTGCTGCTCAAGGAGATCGCGAAGGATCATTCGGTCATCGTCGTCGAGCACGACATGGGTTTCATCCGCGAACTCGGCGTCAAGGTCACGGTGCTTCACGAGGGCTCGGTGCTGGCCGAAGGCCCGCTCGACCAGGTCAGCGCGAACGAGCGCGTCGTCGAAGTGTATCTGGGACGGTGATGGTCATGGAGCCGCACGCCCTGATGAACCTCCGCCGTCATCCCGGACAAGCCGCGAAGCGGCGCCGATCCGGGATCCATGCCGGAACAGTTCAGGCGTGGATTCTGGGTCTCCGCTTCGCTCCGCCCGGAATGACGGCGCGTGTTTTTTCAGGGCCTTGGCTAAAAGTGGACCGGGCATCATGCTGACCGTCGAAGCCATCGATCTCCATTACGGTGCCGCCCAGGCCCTGCGCCGCGTCTCGGTCTCGGCCGAGATCGGCAAGGTCACCTGCGTCATGGGCCGCAACGGCGTCGGCAAGACGACGCTGATGCGCGCCATCGTCGGCCAGCAGGCGATCAGCGCCGGCAGGATTTCGTTCGGGGGCGAGGACATCTCGACCATGCGCACCGAGGATCGGGCGCGCGCCGGCGTCGGCTTCGTGCCGCAGGGCCGCGAGGTCTTTCCGCTGCTGACGGTGAAGGAAAATCTGGAGACCGGCTTTGCGCCGCTCGCCCGCAAGGAGCGCTACGTTCCCGACGAACTTTT
The DNA here is from genome assembly GCF_001562255.1 of Bosea sp. PAMC 26642. NCBI lineage: Bacteria > Pseudomonadati > Pseudomonadota > Alphaproteobacteria > Hyphomicrobiales > Alloboseaceae > Allobosea > Allobosea sp. PAMC 26642. The sequence goes on from NZ_CP014301.1 coordinate 1,296,975, forward strand.
CGACCTTTTCCCCGTGCTCAAGTCCATGCTGGGCCGACGCGGCGGAGACCTCTCGGGTGGCCAGCAGCAGCAACTCGCCATTGCGCGAGCGCTGGTCACCCGGCCCAAACTGCTGGTTCTGGACGAGCCTACGGAGGGCATCCAGCCCTCGATCATCAAGGATATCGGCCGCGCGATTGACTATCTGCGCTCCAAGGGCGACATGGCGATCGTGCTGGTCGAGCAGTATTTCGACTTCGCCCGCGATCTCGCCGACACGATGTTCGTGATGGATCGCGGTGAGGTCGTGCTGTCGGGGCCGATGAAGGACCTCGATGCCAACCAGGTCCAGCGGCTGATCCAGGTTTAAAGCCCGCCGTCATTCTCGGGCTTGACCCGAGTATCTGGTCGAGGATGAGGCCCATGTCGGGCGGAGCCTCACGCATCGGGAGATGCTCGGGTCGAGCCCGAGCATGACGGACGCCCCGCTCCCACACTTGCCCCATTGCCTCTGAAGCGGCATGAACCATCTCCGAAGCCGGTTCAGCAATCCCCCGGCAGGAGCACCGCGTCATGCAGCTTGGAGTGATCGGCCTCGGCCGGATGGGTGGCAACATCGTGCGCCGGCTGATGCGCGCGGGCCATGACTGCGTGGTCTATGACCGCGATCCGAAGCCGGGCGCGGCTCTCGCCGCCGATGGCGCAGTCGTCGCCTCCGATCTGAAGGATATGGTCGCTAAGCTCCAGGCGCCACGCGCGATCTGGGTCATGCTGCCTGCCGGCAAGATCACCGAGGCGACATTGGCCGAACTCGCGGGCCTGCTCTCGCCCGGCGATACGCTGATCGATGGCGGCAACGCCTTCTGGAAAGACGATGTGCGGCGCGGCAGGGACCTCGCGGCAAAGGGTCTGCACTACATGGATGTCGGCACCTCGGGCGGCGTGCATGGCCTCGATCGCGGCTATTGCCTGATGATCGGAGGCGACAAGGAGGCCTTCGACAGGCTTGAGCCGATCTTCAAGGTGCTCGCGCCCGGTAAGGGCGGGATCGAACCGACGAAGCATCGCAACGGCCGCAATCCGCGCTCGGAAGAAGGCTACCTGCATTGCGGGCCGGTCGGCGCCGGCCACTTCGTCAAGATGGTCCATAACGGCATCGAATACGGCATGATGCAGGCTTTCGCCGAAGGGTTCGATTTGCTGCGCAATGCCTCTGCCAAGGAGGGCCTGCCGCCCGAATACGGCTTTGATTTTGACACGGCCGAGATCGCCGAGGTCTGGCGCCGGGGCTCCGTCGTCACCTCCTGGCTGCTCGACCTGACGGCCGAAGCGCTCGCCGCCGATGAGGATCTCGCCGCCTATTCCGGCACTGTCTCAGATTCGGGCGAGGGCCGCTGGACCGTCGATGCCGCCGTCGAGACCGCGACCCCGGCCGAGGTTCTGACCTCTGCGTTGTTTGCCCGCTTCCGCTCGCGCGTCGATCACACCTTCGGCGAAAAGGTGCTGTCGGCCATGCGCGCGGGCTTCGGCGGCCATGTCGAGCCGAAGCCAGGAACCGTGCTGCCGACAGGGCCCGTTGCGGTTGGTGCCGAGCCTGTTCCCCAGTCGACCTCTCCCCGGAAGCAGGGCTGAGTCGTGGAAACGGTCGAGAGCGCGCGGCCCAGGCCTGCCGTCATCATCGTCATGGGGGTCGCCAGCTCCGGCAAGACCTCGCTCGGCGAGCGTCTGGCCGAGCGGCTCGGCTGGCCTTTCCGCGACGCCGATGCCTTCCACCCACCCCAGAACGTGGAAAAAATGGCCGGCGGCACGCCGCTGAACGACGATGACCGCAAGCCGTGGCTCGCAGCGATCGCGGCCTGGATCGACGAACTGCGGACGACCGGCAAGCACGGCATCGTCACCTGTTCGGCCTTGAAGCGGCGCTATCGCGACGTCATCGTCGGCGACCGCCCCGACGTCGCGCTGGTCTACCTCAAAGGCTCGCGCGAGCTGATCGGCGCCCGCATGGCCCAGCGCCAGCACCATTTCATGCCGCCAGCGCTGCTCGACAGCCAGTTCGCGGCGCTTGAAGAGCCCGGCGCCGACGAGCGCCCGCTGGTGATATCGGTCGAACTACCCAAGGACGAGATCGTGCGGCGAGTCTTGCAGCAACTCGGTCTGGGTTGAACGTCAGTCCGGCGACCTATTCCTGCGCCGGATCGGCCAGTCCGTCACGCCAGCACAGAACAGCGCCCACCAGATCAGCACGGGCTGCATGGCGAGCCGTGGGCCATGATACCACCAACTCGTCGGAAGACTCGGAATCGCAACGTCTTCCACAGCGTGTTTGATGTTTGCTGGCAGGACGCAGAGTGCATAGAGCGCCAGCCCGATCCCGGCCGCTTTGCGCAAACGCGAGATCATCAGCCCGCTGGCGCCGAGGATTTCCAAGATGCCGGTGAGGATGACGACCTCGCGAGGGGCCGGCACCCAGGCGGGCACGATCGGCAGGAAGGCCTCGGGCGATCGCAGATGCAGCAGGCCGGCGCCGAGATAGAACGCCGCCATCAGCCAGCGCATGACGGTGCGCAGGGTCACGTCACCTCGAACCAGGTCCAAAGTCCGCGGTCGAAGCGTTCAAGTACGGTCGAGGAGATCATCCAGCGGCCCGGGTTTTCGGCGATGAAGGCGATATGCAGTCGCTTTCCGTCCGGAATCTGCACCGTGTCGAGGAAATAGGGCTCCCAGCCATCGTCGAGCGGATGCAGCAGGCGGAAGCAATGCCCATGGACATGGATCGGCTGGATGAACGCCGTCCTGTTCTCGATCGCGAGCACGACCGGCATGCCGCGTCTGACGCTGAACAGCGGCTTGCCGTCGGCCATGCCGATGCCACCATTGACCAGCCAGGGACGGGCAGGATCGAGACCTGCGAGGTCGAGCTTGAGGTCTGGCGTGACCTTGGCGCCGCCTTCGATGACGATCGCCGGGCGCGTGGCGTCCTGCATGCGCACAGCCGGGGGCAGGGTCGGATTGGGCTTCAGGGCAGCCGGCACCGTCGTGGCCGTCACCTTGGCACCCTCGGCAACCAGTCGCACCAGCGGCACGCCCGAGCCGACCAGCGCGGTGACGATCGCGGTCGCACCTGCCTCCTCCGGCATGTCGACGATCAGGTCGTAGCGCGTGCCCGGGCCGAACGGCAGTTGCGCGCGCACCGGCTCGAAGCTGTCGGTCGGCTGTCCGTCGATGGCGACGACGGTCGCCTTCACCCCATCGAAGCGCAGCCGCATGATGCGGGCATTGCAGGCATTGGCGAGACGTAGCCGCACCCGTGCGCCGGGCGCGACCGTGATACGCTGCGGCGGCGAGCCGCCGTTTACGGTGAGCCAGCTGCCGAGCCGGCCAGCCGCGGCATTCTCGGGGGCATCGGCCGCGAAGGGCTGCACGACATGATCGTCGCCGAGCAGCCAGTCCGATACCAGGACCGGCAGGTCGAGATCGACCTTCAGCGGCTCTTTCTCCTCGACGATCAGGATGCCGCTCAGCCCCCTTCCGGCCGGCTCGGAAGAGCCGCTGACGATAAGCGGCCGATAGAGGATCGTACCGGGCTCCTGCGGTGCCAATCGGTATTCAAAGCTATCGCCGGGCGCGATCGGGGCCTGGGTAAAGCCACCGACGCCGTCCATTGCGGCGGTGCCGCGCAAGCCGTGCCAATGCAGCGCAAGCGGCCGCGTCGTGCGGTTCTCCAACTTCAGGCGCAGCGTCTCGCCCTGCCTGATTCGCAATGCCGGCCCGGGGCTCGACCCGTCCAGCGTCCAAATTTCGGTCTCGGCGGCAGACGCTGGCCGTAACCGTACCTTTCCCGTCGCCGCGACGATGGTCCGCGGCGGCGGCTCTGTGGTTTCGGCCTTGGTGGCTGGCACTGCCTGGGCTTCCGCGTCCTGGGCGAGGGTCAGCGTCACTGCCGCGCTCAGGCCCGCAAGTACCTCTCGGCGTGTCGGCTGTCGCGGTGGGTGAGGGGAGTGGAGTCCGGGCGCATCGTTCATGACGATCGACATAATCGCTGCCGCATCGTCTGGCGAGTGAGCAGGCGACAAAGGCTTGGCCGAGCCCCGAATACCCGGCGTCGGTCGGGGCAGTTCGCAGAACCGTCATTTTTTTGCTGCGCGCCGCTCCGCAAATGCGTATAGCACCGCGGCCCAACGATGGCGTGGCTTGCGTTTTTTCGCGCGACGCATCGGGTCGGCGGGCGTGGCGGAATTGGTAGACGCACTGGTTTTAGGTACCAGCGGCGAAAGTCGTGGGGGTTCGAGTCCCTCCGCCCGCACCAGTCGGCACGCGAGCGCATCATGACGTCCCGTCGGGATGCGTGGATCGTTCGCTGCAGGCTGATTGAGTTTCGCGAGCGCGGCGGCGGAACCCGGCGTCGCGTTTTGGATATTTGAATAACGAGCTGTTGGCGGATCAGAACAATGAACGTGACCGAAACCGTGTCCCAGGGCCTCAAGCGCGAATTTGAGGTGGTGCTGAACGCCGCCGACCTCAAGACCAGGCTCGATGACGGCCTCCAGGGCCTGCAGGGCAAGGCCAAGATCAACGGCTTCCGCCCCGGCAAGGTGCCCGTCGGCCATCTGCGCCGGCTTTATGGCCGCTCGGTCATGGCCGACGTGCTGCAGAACGCGGTCAACGAGGCCAACCAGAAGATCGTCGCCGACAACGGCCTGAAGCTCGCCTTCGAGCCGCAGATCAAGTTCCCCGAGAACAAGGATGAGATCGAGGCCGCGATGGAGGCCAAGGGCGATCTCGCCTTCACCGTCGCGCTCGAGGTTCTGCCTAAGATCGAGCTTGCCGATCTCTCCGACGTCTCGCTGACCAAGCCCGTCGCGGAAGTGCCCGATGCCGATGTCGATGCCGCCCTGGAGCGCATGGCCGGCCAGAACCGTACCTATTCCAACAAAGGCGAGACGGCCGTGGCCGAGAGCGGCGACCGCCTGATGATCTCCTTCGTCGGCACGCTCGAAGGCAAGCCTTTCGACGGCGGTACGGGCGAGGGCATTCCGCTCGATCTCGGTGCCGGCCAGTTCATCCCCGGCTTCGAGGAGCAGCTCGAAGGCGCCAAGGCCGGCGATACGCGCACCGTCAACGTCACCTTCCCCGAGAACTACACCGCGACCCATCTCGCCGGGAAGCCGGCTGAGTTCGAGGTCACCGTGACCGAGGTCCAGGCCCCCGAGGCGGTCAAGATCGACGAGGAACTGGCCAAGGCCTTCGGCATGGAATCGCTCGATGCGCTGAAAAGCGCGATCCGCGAGCAGATCGGCCGCGATTTCGGCGCCCAGTCGCGCCGCAAGCTCAAGAAGAGCCTGCTCGACGCGCTCGACGCGAAATACACCTTCGAACTGCCGCCGACCCTGGTCGAGCAGGAGTTCGCCAGCGTCTGGAGCCATGTCGAGGTCGACATGAAGGAAGCGAAGAAAAGCTTCGAGGACGAAGGCACGACCGAGGAGGCCGCCAAGGCCGACTATCGCAAGATCGCCGAGCGCCGCGTCCGTCTGGGCCTCGTGCTGGCCGAGATCGGCGAGCAGGCCAAGATCCAGATCGCAGACGACGAGGTGACGCAGGCGCTGGTCGAGCGCGCCCGCCAGTTCCCCGGCCAGGAGAAGGAAGTCTGGGAGTTCTATCGCAAGAACCCGCAGGCGCTCGCCGAGATTCGGGCCCCGATCTTCGAGGAAAAGGTCGTCGACCACCTGCTGGAGCAGGTGAAGGTCGAAGACCAGAGCGTTTCGCGCGAAGTCCTTTACGCCGACGAGGATGGCGACGAGACTGCCACCGAGGCCAAGCCGAAGAAGGCTGCCAAAAAGACCGCGAAGAAGGCCGAGACCAAGCCGGACGAGGTTGTCGACGACGCCTCTGCCTGATTGCTGGCAACCTTAATCACAAACATTCGCGCCGCCCGGCACCGTGCCGGGCGGCGCTTCTCTTTTCAGCCGCCTTTGCCATGCTTATGTGGTTGTCCTCCCGGACATCCGCTGATTCTCTTTTTTGTCGAACCGGCGCACGCCACCCCAAGGACATCTTCATGCTTCGCGATCCGATCGAGACCTACAACAATCTCGTACCGATGGTGGTCGAGCAGTCGAGCCGCGGCGAGCGTGCCTTCGACATCTATTCCCGCCTGCTGCGTGAGCGAATCATCTTCCTGACCGGCCCGGTCGAAGATTATTCCGCCTCGCTGATCGTGGCGCAGCTGCTGTTCCTCGAGGCAGAGAACCCGAAGAAGGAAATCTCCTTCTATATCAACTCGCCCGGCGGCGTGGTGACCTCGGGCATGTCGATCTACGACACGATGCAGTTCATCCGCTGCCCGGTCACAACCTTGTGCGTCGGCCAGGCCGCGTCGATGGGCTCGCTTCTGCTCACCGCCGGCGCCAAGGACATGCGATTCGCGCTGCCCAACGCCCGCATCATGGTCCACCAGCCGTCCGGCGGCTTCCAGGGCCAGGTCACCGACATCCTGATCCACGCCCGCGAGGTCGAGAGCCTGAAGCGCCGGCTGAACGAGATCTACGTCAAGCACACCGGCCGGTCCTACGAGGACATCGAGGCCGCGCTCGAGCGCGACAACTTCATGACGGCCGAGGCGGCGCGCGATTTCGGCCTGATCGACAAGGTCATCGACAAGCGTCCTGAAGACGCGACAGTCTAATGCCTCAGGGGCTGCGACCAGCAGCCCCGCGCCCTGTGGGTTGGCGCAGCCGCCCGCAGGGTCCATATTGCGCGGTAACCGGCCCCATGTTTGCATGGGGAATCGGATAAGCGGGCCAGCGTTTCACCGGGTCCGATTTTGAGGCGGCTTTGTTTTTTCGGGTGTGCCGGACTGGGACGTTAACCCATTGCTGGTGATCTGGACGCCTATGATGACGGAGAGACGACGGTTGCATCGGCGCAGGCTGATGTGGTCGCCCGGCTCCGAGAATGGAGATGAACGATGAGTAAGGTCAGCAGCGGCGATTCGAAGAGCACGCTCTACTGCTCCTTCTGCGGCAAGAGCCAGCACGAGGTGCGCAAGCTGATCGCGGGCCCGACCGTGTTCATCTGCGACGAATGCGTCGAACTTTGCATGGACATCATCCGCGAGGAGTCGAAGTCCGCGCTGGTGAAATCCAAGGACGGCGTTCCGACACCCCGCGAAATCCGCAAGGTGCTGGACGATTACGTCATCGGCCAGGACCACGCCAAGAAGGTGCTCTCGGTCGCGGTTCACAACCACTACAAGCGCCTGTCCCACGCGACGAAGCACAACGACGTCGAGCTGGCGAAGTCCAACATCCTGCTGATCGGGCCGACCGGCTCGGGCAAGACGCTGCTCGCGCAGACGCTCGCCCGCATCCTCGACGTGCCCTTCACCATGGCCGATGCGACGACGCTGACCGAGGCCGGCTATGTCGGCGAGGATGTCGAGAACATCATCCTGAAGCTGCTGCAGGCCTCCGACTACAATGTCGAGCGCGCCCAGCGTGGCATCGTCTACATCGACGAAATCGACAAGATCAGCCGCAAGTCGGACAATCCCTCGATCACCCGCGACGTTTCGGGCGAGGGCGTGCAGCAGGCTCTGCTCAAGATCATGGAAGGCACCGTCGCCTCCGTGCCGCCCCAGGGCGGGCGCAAGCATCCCCAGCAGGAATTCCTGCAGGTCGACACGACGAACATCCTGTTCATCTGCGGCGGCGCTTTCGCCGGTCTCGACAAGATCATCTCGAGCCGCGGCAAGGGCACCTCGATCGGCTTCGGCGCGACCGTGAAGGCCCCTGACGAACGCCGCAGCGGCGCGATCTTCCGCGAGGTCGAGCCTGAGGATCTGCTGAAATTCGGTCTGATCCCGGAATTCGTCGGCCGTCTGCCGGTGCTGGCGACGCTGGAAGACCTCGACGAGGCGGCGCTCAAGACCATCCTGACTGAGCCCAAGAACGCGCTGGTGAAGCAGTATCAGCGCCTCTTCGAGATGGAGGACACCGAACTGACCTTCACCGACGAGGCGGTGGCCCTGATCGCCCGCAAGGCGATCGACCGCAAGACCGGCGCGCGCGGCCTGCGCTCGATCATGGAAGGCATCCTGCTCGAGACCATGTACGAATTGCCGGGGCTGGAAGGCGTCGAGCAGGTCGTGATCGGTCCCGAAGCCGTCGAATCGAAGTCTCGCCCGCTCTTCATCTACTCGGAGCGCGAGGAAGAGGCGAAGTCGGCTTCGGCGTGATTCAGACTTCGGACGTCCTCTCCGGAACGACAAACGCGCGCCCGCTGGCGCGCGTTTTGCGTGATGGAGGGTTTAGGGCCGGTGCGGCGCGCGCTGCGACGATCCGGCCGGTGGACGGTTCGAGGGCTCGCTTGAAAGCCGGCGAGGAAGTCTCCACTTTAGCTTCACTTGCGAGAGTCGCATGCCTGTCGAGGGTGCGATGCGCGAGGGCGGACGCGGTGAATAGTCGCCACGGCCGCATACGTCAGGTGTCTCCGCCCATTCGGGGGTAGGCTTGGCGCAACAACAAAGGATTCGTCATGACTGGCTCGGCGCCCCGCGCTCCGTTCGTTCCCGGCGAGACCGGCCTCTATCCGGTTCTCCCCCTGCGCGACATCGTCGTTTTCCCCCATATGATCGTGCCGCTCTTTGTCGGCCGCGAGAAGTCGATCCGCGCGCTCGAGGAGGTCGTCAAGACCGACGGGCTGATCCTGCTCGCCACTCAGAAGAATGCCGGCGACGATGATCCGGAAACCAAGGATATCTACGAGATCGGCACGCTGGCACGCGTGCTGCAGCTGCTGAAGCTGCCTGACTCAACCGTCAAGGTGCTGGTCGAGGGTGTCGGCCGGGCCAGGGCGGTCGCCTATGTCGCCGACGACGCCTTCTATCAGGCCGAGGCCGTCGGCATGGCCGAGGAAGAGGGCAAGAAGGTCGAGGTCGAGGCGCTGGGCCGTTCGGTCATCAGCGAGTTCGAGAGCTATGTGAAGCTCAACAAGAAGATTTCGCCCGAGATCGTCGCTGCGGTCGCGCAGATCGACGAGCCGTCCAAGCTTGCCGATACCGTGGCGTCGCATCTCGCCGTCAAGATCGCAGACCGCCAGGCGGTCCTTGAGATCACCCATGTCGCGCATCGGCTGGAGAAGGTTCTCTCGCTGATGGAAAGCGAGATGTCGGTGCTCCAGGTCGAGAAGCGCATCCGCTCGCGCGTCAAGCGCCAGATGGAGAAGACCCAGCGCGAGTACTATCTCAACGAGCAGATGAAGGCGATCCAGAAGGAGCTTGGCGACGGCGAGGAAGGCCGCGACGAGCTTGCCGAACTGGAAGAGCGTATCGCCAGCACGAAACTCTCCAAGGAGGCCCGCGACAAGGCCATCGCGGAGATGAAGAAGCTGCGCCAGATGTCGCCGATGTCGGCGGAAGCCACCGTCGTGCGCAACTATCTCGACTGGATGCTCGGCATACCCTGGAACAAGAAGTCGAAGATCAAGAAGGATCTGACCATCGCGCAGGGCGTGCTGGACGACGATCATTTCGGTCTCGACAAGGTCAAGGACCGCATCGTCGAATATCTCGCCGTGCAGCAGCGCGCCAACAAGTTGGCGGGCCCGATCCTGTGCCTCGTCGGCCCTCCGGGCGTCGGCAAGACCTCGCTCGGCAAGTCGATCGCCAAGGCGACGGGGCGCGAATTCGTGCGCATGTCGCTCGGCGGCGTGCGTGACGAGGCTGAGATCCGTGGTCACCGTCGCACCTATATCGGCTCGATGCCCGGCAAGATCATCCAGTCGATGAAGAAGGCCAAGACCTCCAACCCGCTCATCCTGCTCGACGAGATCGACAAGATGGGACAGGACTTCCGCGGCGATCCGTCGGCGGCCCTGCTGGAGGTTCTCGACCCGGAGCAGAACGGCACGTTCAACGACCACTATCTCGAGGTCGACTACGACCTGTCGAACGTGATGTTCGTGACCACGGCCAACACGCTGAACATCCCGCCGGCCCTGCTGGACCGGATGGAGGTCATCCGCATCGCCGGCTACACCGAGGACGAGAAGGTCGAGATCGCGCGCCGTCACCTGATCCCCAACACGATCAAGAAGCACGGCCTCGAATCGAAGGAATGGTCGATCGACGACGAGGCGCTGATGACGGTGGTCCGCCGCTATACGCGGGAGGCGGGCGTCCGCAATCTGGAGCGCGAGCTTTCCAACACCGTTCGCAAGGCGGTCAAGGACATCGTGCTCAAGAAGTCCAAGAAGGTTGCCGTCACCACCCCGGTGCTCGAGGAGTATCTCGGCCCGCCGCGCTACCGCTACGGCATGGCGGAGACGGAGGATCAGGTCGGTGTCGTCACCGGGCTGGCCTGGACCGAGGTCGGCGGCGAGCTTCTGACGATCGAAGGCGTCATGATGCCCGGCAAGGGCAAGATGACCGTCACCGGCAACCTGAAGGACGTGATGAAGGAATCGATTTCTGCGGCGGCGTCCTATGTCCGCTCCAGAGCCATGGATTTCGGCATCGAGCCGCCTCTGTTCGACAGGCGCGACATCCACGTCCACGTTCCCGAGGGCGCGACCCCGAAGGATGGGCCATCGGCCGGCATCGCCATGGCGACGTCGATCGTCTCGGTGCTGACCGGCATCCCGACCCAGCGCGACGTCGCCATGACCGGCGAGGTGACGCTGCGGGGCAGGGTGCTGCCGATCGGCGGCCTCAAGGAGAAGCTCCTGGCGGCCCTGCGTGGCGGCATCAAGAAGGTGCTGATCCCGGAGGACAACGCCAAGGATCTGATCGACCTGCCCAAGTCGGTGAAGGAGGGCATGGAGATCATCCCGGTGTCGCGCATGGAACAGGTGCTGCAACATGCGTTGACGCGCCAGCCCGTGCCGATCGTCTGGGAAGAGGACCTCAGCGCCATCCGCCCCAAGGCCGCGGAGGACGACGCTGCGGGTGGTTTCGTCGCCCACTGAGTCTGATCGCGTAAAAGACGAAGCCGCCGGCGCACGACGCCGGCGGCTTTTGTTGAGCAAAGCAGCAACGATAACCTGTCGATTCGTCGAAACGTGCTACAGCCGCTTCTTTGAAAATGCCCGTCCGGATGCGGACTTCAAGTACCGTTCGAATGCGACAGCCTGTGTTTCGTCGGAAAACGCAACATATGTCTTAATCTCCCACGGCGCATATTTCGCTGTATGTGTGACTTCGCCACGGTTGTGCCGCTGCAGCCTGTCGCGAAGGTCTCCTGTCAATCCAACATAGAAGCGCCCGGAGGATGCAAGACTGTGAAGGATATAGACGTAGCGCACGCCCGCCTCCGTTGCTGCGCACCTTCGGCGAGGCAGCCTTCGCCTTGCGGTCCAGTTCGCCTCTGGCTTGCCAAGCCGTAGCCCGCAGGGCGAAGGCTGGTGGGCGGTGACGGGCTCGAACCGCCGACCCTCTCCGTGTAAAGGAGACGCTCTACCAACTGAGCTAACCGCCCCTCGGGCGCGGGTTTACGGCGTCTGGGCCGTTCCATCAAGCGCCGAAGCGAGTCGTGCGTGATGGGCGATGCCATTGGGCGCCTTCCCTTCCTTTCATCCCGCCCAAATCCGCCGAACAATCGATTTGCCGGCGCTGCGCGCTTGACACTTCCCGCCCCGCGCCATAATCCGAACGCCGCTGGGGGCGAGCCCCTCACTGCCCTGCGCGGGCGTAGCTCAGTTGGTTAGAGTGCCGGCCTGTCACGCCGGAGGTCGCGGGTTCGAGCCCCGTCGCCCGCGCCATATATTTCAAGGGCTTAGCCCGATTGACCTGTGGGTCATTACACTTTCTCCAACGCCCTCATTACACTTTTCGGCCCGGTTTGTTCTTTCTGAGCTTCGCGCGGCCCTCCCGCCGATGCGAATCGACGTCTCGGACCGTCACAACATTCACCGGGTTGTAGGTCTGCTGAAGCCTGGTCGACGTTGCCAAGGTATTTGCCATCTTCGTCGAGATGGCTTGGGCGCTTGCGCCTCCGGCCGTCGCTTCAACAGTTCCCGATCGGCGCATGTCGGCAAGCTGACGCGTCTCAACGAGACCGAATTCGGCGGTGCGAACGACCCGGAAATCAAAACCAAGCTTGTTCTTCGTGTAGGGCGCGGGCTGTTGGGGTTTGCCGCCCTTTGTGGTTGTGGCGCTGCCACGCGTCCTGAAAATCGGTGCGTTGGGCATCAGTTCGAAGGGCAACGATGCGATGTAGCCGTCGAGAAGATGGGTAGCCCGCTTACCGAGCGACCCGGCAGCGGCCCGATTGGTTTTGGCGCGAGCGAGAGCAAAAATGGCCCCCTGCAGATCGTCGGTTCGCTGCCCCGTCGTCAGAGAACGCAGGTCGATGGGCGAGAGCTGGCTATCCCATGCCGTAGCCATGCAGGCCGCTAGGCCCTTGTAGCCCATCCGCCATGCGCGCTTGCAGAGGCGAACGACCTCGCCCTCGGTCCAGACCGCTTGGCGGGGCGGCGCGGTCGAATTGGCGATTGCAAGCGATGGGTCTTTTTTACCGTGGGTGTATCCCATCGCCTCCATAAGAACCCACAGGGCTCGCCAGACCTTGATGACGCGATGGCGTTCCGTCGTGGATACCGCTGTCTCGATCTTTGGAATCAGGCCCTTCGCCAAGCCGCTGACCGGTTCGAGGCGAAGAAAATGCTCCGTCTCGATCGTTGCCGGATCGACGTCGCCGAAGACCGGCTCCAGCCATTTCCAGGCGCGCAGCCAGTCATCACGACTTTCTTGGTCCTTCGTTTGCCGCTGGCCTTTGGTGACGCGAGTAGCGGCACGCAATCTCAGAGCCCGATCGTAGGCCTCACCAACACTGCCGGTGGGCCACCGAGGGCGTGAGGTCGTCTCGCCGCATCGGATCTGATCCCACTCGTTGTTCCACCCGATAGCGCGGGTCTTGTCCTGAGCGCTTGGATAGTTCTTGCCTGCGATCACCACGCCTGCACTCAGCGTCGTGAACCTGAAGCCGTGCGGCTTCATGTCCTTCGACGGCTTGTAGCGCCAACGCCGTCCCATGAAGATCAGGTGTCGGATTTTGTCTTTTCCCATGTCACATTCGCTCGATGCGGTCATTCACCACCTCCCGAGCGTCGAGCGCCTGATTCCTGGGGGTTTGGACGGACCTGTTGTCCATCCACTCGTCGATCCTCTTCAGGTCATAGTTGCCGGTGTCTGCATCCGCGGTAGGGAAGCCCCGCTTCACCAGCTGCGGCAGCAGAGCCTCGAACTCATCGATGGTGAGATGGAGCCGCCGCGCCGCCTTGGCGGGTGGAACGTCTCGTGGGTCTACCGAAAATCTTACGCGGCAAGAGCGAGGAACGCTGGGCATCACGCTGCCTCGCTAGCATGGCGCCTCGACGCCATCCTGCGCCCACCGGCAGGCCTTGAGCCCAACACGACCCTCCTGGCCGCCGAGCGCGTTCCCGTGCGTGTCTGCGTCTGTTGCTCGATCGCCGTCCTGCGGTCCACGCCGGTTGCTCCTGTCCAGGAGCAGAAGGCTGCCAGCGTCGCACTGCGACCGACATGAATCTAATTGGTAAGGGCTTTTTTCAGTAGAATTAGAGACGGCGGCGCTGGTGGCGCCGCCGTTGTTCGCGACTTGCTCGGTCCCCGCCGATGCCTACGCCGTCGGGCGCGAGGAGGATCGCCAGACGGTCCGTCCGGGTTACGAGCAGGCTTGGTCACGCTGCGAGCGTGGACGCTTCAGGCACCACAGGGAGCAACCCGAAATATCTTGTGTGTGCCAGGCTGGCCACTGAGGACCAACTGCCCTGTGAATGTATGAATGTTGTAAGCGTGGTCCACGCGCGCCAATGTCCACTCGATCGCTTTATGGACCCTGGCCGTGTTCGGGTAGAGAGCCCGCTTCCGCCGGTTGCGGATGTTCGGGGTGGCGCGATGCGCGATGTAGTAGCGCACGAGATCCCATCGGAGGATCGTTGGCTCGCCCCTCGCCAAGCAGCCGGCGAAGACAGCAAGATCGAAGACCCGCCGATAGTCGATCTTCGCGGGCTCGCCGTGGACGAACGGCCAAATGTCGGCCGCGTTGACGCCGCTAACAAAGGAAAATTCGGTCATCTCCATGATGCTCAGTTTTGGCAGACCATCGAGCACATGGCGCGCGATGGTCTCGTCAGCCGGCCTGTTGCCCTTCTGGGCCTGATTGAAGACCTTTCGCATCCCTGATGCGATGAGTTGCGCCGCATTCCGCGCCTTGCCAACAAGCGCGATCGCGCGCCTCTGGCTCTCGATCATCGCCTTTAAGCCAGCGACATTTCCAGTCGCCTGGAAGTGGACGGCTTTGGCCGTCGGCAGATGGCCGCGATACTGATCGTCCCACGTGTGATCGCGAGTGGCGGCCAAAACGTTTCCCTTACGCAGCAAGGTTTGGCTGTCCGAAGGACCAAGCCAAACGCCGTGAAGCACGGCATCCAAGTCGGGAACTTGAGTTGGCTTTGGCGCTTGCTTGTGTGAATTCCGTACGACTGCCGCCAGCGCGCGGACCATTGTGTTTAAGTCCGAGATCAACAGGGCTTGGATCGCGTCGAGCCGATTTTCAAGATCGGTTCGTGCCGGAGCGCCAGCTCCCCCGCCCGGGAAAGCGTTAGCGCCGCCCACCCGAGATGAGACGAAGCGTACGGGAATGGGATGGCTCACCTGCCCAGGTCGCCGCAGAAACTGCGCGATTAGTATGGGGATCGTCTTCCAGAACATGAGTACCGACACATGCAACTCCATACCCGAATCAACATTCTCTAATTTTAATTCAACGTGAGAGAATCACCGAATCTGCTGTCGATTGGACGATACGCTAAAATTTTATGGAAAACCTGGTCTCGGCTTTTACGGCTTTACGTCAAGCTCTCGGAGACAAAAGGATCCATCGCCGATGACGATCTCGACTTCAGGCTCAGACGATGGGCCGATCAGCGCGAACCAGTTGAAAGCGCGCTCATTTGCTCCGCTGAAGTTCGTTGTCGAGGGTCTGGTTCCGACTGGCCTGACAGTGCTGGCTGGTGAACCGAAGGCGAAAAAAAGCTGGCTCGCGCTGGATATCGCGCTGTCGGTGGCGCGCGGCGAAGCCTGCCTCGATAAGCGGAAGAACCTATGCCCCAAGGGCGCTGTGCTTTACCTCGCGCTTGAGGATAGCCAGCGGCGGATCAAGGACCGTATCGCGCTGATGCTTGGCGGTAGCCAGGAGTGGCCCGCCAATCTCTTCTTCGAGACAGACTGGCCTCGAATGGATGCCGATGGCCTGCTGCGAATTCGCCGATGGATAGAAGGGACGCCCGAAGCGCGCCTGGTCATTATCGACGTCTTCCAGAAGGTCCGTTCGAGAGCTGGTGGACGAGGGGGCTATAACAAGGATTATGATGACATTACCGAGCTTCAGAAGCTTGCCATGGAGAAGGAGATCGGAATTCTCCTCATCCATCACCTCAGGAAGTCCGGCGGCGATCCCTTCGACCGCATCACTGGATCAAGCGGCTTCCAGGGAGCCTCCGACACGCTGATTGTGCTGGACAGGGGGCGAGGAGGAACACGCCTGCTGGCACGAGGCCGAGATATCGAGGAAATCGCACAGGAGCTGGCCTTCGATGACTTGGCGAAGCACTGGCGTCTCGCTCAGCCGCGCGCCGTCGTCAGCACTCATCCCGAGCGCGACCGTATCGTTCAACTCTTGGCCGCCAGCCGGACCCCACTCTCGTCGCGAGATATCGAGAAGGCGACTGGGCAAACGAACGATGCGGTGCGTCAGCTTCTCAAGAAGATGGTTGATGCCGGCGAAATCGCCAGAGTTGCCCGAGGCCATTATGTCAGTCAGACCGCAAATGCTGCGTGGCCGGCTACGGGCGATCACAGCAATCACAACGATCACAATGCTCACGTAGTGAATTTCGCTTACGACAAGGATTTGAAGGAACGGGAGCGGCGAGAATCTTGGGCCTCAGACGCTCCGGATTATCCGGAAGACGACAATGCGACCGATCGCATGGCAATTGTGTACGAAGCCCTCGATAAGTTAGCGTAACGGCTGCCCACGGCGCGTTGCCTCAACCCACCAGTCGTGGGCCTCGGTTGTGCCGAACCGGCTACGATCGCAGTCTGAACCCGAATGTGAAGATCGAGAAGTGCGCTGGTACCCTCTGGCGGCTTCTGAGCCGGCAGAGGGACTGAGTCTGATTTGGGCCAACTTGGGATTCCAACGCGCAGCAGCTCGAGAGCGGTTCTAAACGTTCCCGACCCACTGGCTGAGCTTGACCTCAACGAACAGCTGTGGCGAGCCGCGAGACACGGTTCCGGTGAAGGTGAATCCGTGCCGGATCGCCGCTTGGAGGTGCAGCGGATCGTCAGTCGTCGCGCGCCCGTTGACAAGTTCCTGCACCGCGAGCTTGGCGTCGCGATCGCCGGTCCCGCGCCGCGCTGGCCAGACCGCGATTTGGGCACAGGACAGATAGGCGGCGATAAGCGCACCTTCGGCCGCGAGCCGTGTCCGATGCATCGCCGGGCTAGGACGAAGCGCTTCCGCGAACAGACGATCGGCGGCAGCGAAATAGTCCCGCGCTTTCTCCAGCGCGGCCTTCATGTCGAGACCCTCCGCCGCGAAGGCAGCCAGCATGGGGAGCTGCTCGGGCGTATAGATCTCCCGCGTCGGCAAGCTCTCGATCTCCGCGTCGAGGTCGAACCCAGTGACGGGCCAGGGGTATAGGGCACTCTCCCGTTCCGAGACGTTGGGCTGCGGCGGCACCGCGAGCTGCCCCGGGCTGAAGGCAGCCTGTGCGATGCGCCCGCGGACGTAGTCGCCACTGCCTTGCCAATTGGCCAGCCACTCGCGGTTGGGCTGCATGGCGACCTTGGCGTCCACATCGTCCAGGTTACCGACAGGGAAGATCGCGACGATCATCGCATGCGCCCCGGCGATGGTGAGCAGGGCGATACGTTCGAGCGCGCCGATGCCGTCCTGGCTGACGCTCCAGCCGTAAGCATTGCGATGAGCCACGGCCTTGACGGCGGCATCGCGCAGATCCGGCCTCGACTGACGCAGCGCTACCATGTCAGCGATCGCGGGGTCGTCATGAAGCCGGGCGAGGAGTGCCATGATGGGATCGGCGTGCTCGTGGCTCTCGCGATCGTCCTGCGGGACCGCTTGGAACTCGAGTTTGTTGGTCATGAGAAAAAGTCCTGTTTTAGGGGTGACAACCAGTCGGCTGCATCTCCTCCCTCTCAAGACAAAGGGCGCCCCACAGCGGGACGCCCCTTGCTGTCGTGGCTATGACGGTCGTTCAGTCGAGCGGGTGCGCCGCGAGCATGTCGCGCAGGGACTCCCCCATCTTCGCGGCCAGCGTCAGCGTCGCGGCGAACTTCGGCGTCGGGTGCGGGATGACCTCGCCGGCGAGCCTCGACCAGCGCTCGATCTCGGTGTGGGCCGAAGCGACCGCAATGCGCAGGAGCGCGATCCGGGCCTGGAGCTCCGCGCCCTCGAGCGCCATGGCGATGTCGTCATGCTGCTGGCGCGCGAGGTCGCGCTCGACGAGCATCGCCGCAAGCCGCGCGGCCGCCCGAGCGTGAACGTCGACGTCGCGGTAGAGCGCCTCGAAGTCCGGGACCTGCACGACGAAGGCGCGCAGCGCTGCCGCGTCCTCGACGCTATGGGAGGTCGCCGGGCTCTGGTCCGAGGCCCCCTCGCGATAGCGCGCCACGGCATGGGCGAGCGCGTTCGTGGCGACCGCGCCGGCGGTGGTCGCAGAGAGGGTTTCGATCCCGAACGCGGCGCGGGCGAGCGGTTCGAGCGCCGGGTCATCGAGCTCCTGGACTGCCCGGATGAGAGCGAAGCCATGCTCACGCTGGGCGTGGCGGTCAGCCGGAGCTCGCGCCGGCAGCAGCGCGAGCGCGAGGGTCGCTTCTTCGTTCAGGATGGCGAGGGCATGCGGCGTCGCGACGTGATTGCGCACGAAGTAGGGAGCGGACACTTGCGCGAGTTCGATGAAGCGCTCGAGTTCCGCGGTGCGCTGGGTGCAGCGCGCCGCGATGGCGACCAGCGAGGGGCCGTTGCGGATGAATGCGGCATAGTCGCGGTCGGTCGGGTTCGAGAGGCTCATGGCGGCGAGTTCGCCGATGACGGGACGGATCGTGTCGTCGAAGGCGAGGTGGTGCAGGGAGATCGGGCTGGAATGGCTGCTGGCGGTGGTCATGTCTGTCTCTGGATCGATTGGGTGATCGCCCCTGGGGCGACGGATCAGGATGGGGACGAAGTGCCGGACGCGGCGAGCGCGCCCGGCGTGGCGATTAGGCCGCGACCGGCTGCGGGCCTGCGGATTGGTTGTGACGCCGCAGCGCGTGCTGGCTCGGGCTCGCCCAGCTCTGGCAGGCGACTGGGGCGATGCCGGTGACGTGCTGGAAGAGGATCTGTTCGATGATGGCGAGCAGGCGATCGGCGTCCTCGCCGCGCGGCCGGAAGAGATAGAGCTCGTCGGCGGGCGAGATCCGCGTCGCGCGCCCGAAGCGATAGACCGTCGCGCGCTGCAGATCCTGCGGCGCGAGGCCGAGCAGCGAGCAGTGCGCCGTTCCCGCTGGCGAGACGAGCCACCCGTTGAGGGAGGCGTTCTGCATGGCGGCGTGGAGCCGCTTGTCGAACGCGCGGGCCGAGAGGTCGTGCGGGAGAACGACCGAGATCGCGCGCGGCTGCAGCTCGACCGGCGCGCCGGCCTTGGGTGCCCGGGTTGGAAGGATCTGCTGCAGCATCCAGGCGTCGAAGCCGAGGTCGTTGACCGGCCCCGAGGACGTCTCGCGGTACGACCCGTAGCGGTCGGCGTTCATTGCCCTGAGACGATCGCGGGGATCGGCGCACTGGGTCGAGGACACTTTGTAGATCGGCAGCTGGAGATCTCGGGCGACGCCGAGGAGACCGGTGCGGACGCTCGGGTTCGCGTAGCTCTCGCCGCACGCTCCGACGTAGACGTTGACGACGTAGCCCGCCTGATAGGTTTCGGTGAAGCGGGGACGGGTGAACGCGTCCGCCGGCAGCGCGGCGATGCCATTGCCGCCGATGTGCTCCCAATCGGTCGGGTACCACTTCGTGACGGCGGCGGCGGAATGGGCGGGCTGGATCGGGCGGCCGATCCGGCCCGAGGTCTTCTTGTTCGACATGGTCTTGAGCTTTCTTTGCTTCTGGTCGTGCACAGGTCCCTGGGGGTTCTTTTCCCAGAGCTTGCGTCCTTTCGATTTCCCCTGGCTCGTCGACCTTGGGTCTCTTCAACGGGACCGGCTGATGTCGCTGGCCTAGGGACCCGCCCCGTCCCGTTCACCCCTCGCGGCGAGGAAGCCGATCGGCCGCGCCCGCACCGCTCCAGCGACAAGCGTCTCGGCCGCGACGATGTCGGCGATCGTCAGCCCGTCGCGCCCCTCAGCGGCCGCAAAGCCGAAGGCCAGGCGCAACAGCTTGCCGAGGCGGCGCGGATTGTGCCGTGCGGCCCGGCGCAGGACGTCCTCGGTGGGCATGGCGACGCCGCCGCGCAGTTCGGCGACGATGTTGGCGGCGATCAGCCCGGTGATGGCCAGAAGCGCCTCGTCACGCGGCTGGGCGATGGTGAACACCGTCAGGCGGTCGATGATGAAGTCCGGGAGTGCATCGACGTCATTGGCAGTGGCGATGAAGATCGCCGCCGACAGGTCGAAAGGCACGCGCACGAACTCGTCCAGGAGCGCGCGGCTGTTCTCGCCTTCGAGGACGGTCAGGAGCGTGTGGTATGGCTTCTCCGAGGAGTGGGTCGAGAGCTTATCGACTTCGTCGAGCAGGATGACGGGCTGCGCCGTCGATCCCATGGCCATGGCCTCGGTCAGCTGCCCCATGCGCGCTGCCTTCCACGACGTCGGGTGGCCGACGACCAGCGCCTGGGCGTCGCTGTTGGTGGCGCAACTGATCGCGTGGATCTCGGTCCCGAGCGCGCGGGCGATCTGCTGGCTTGCATGCGTCTTACCGGTGCCGGGAGGTCCGAGCAGCAGGATGGGCGGGACGAAGAGCGGCGTGCCCGTGCGCCGGGACAGGATCGTGGCGCGGATGACGAGGTCGATGACCGCCTCGAAGCCGGGGCAGAGGCGACGCGTCCGCGTCAGCGCGCTGACCATCGCGTCGGTACCGAACAGCAGGGGCCGGCGACCTTCTTGGGCATCGTTGTAGAGCGCGACCAGTCGGTCGAAACGGAGCTGGTCGGGCTCGCTGAAGCTCGGCAGGGGTGAGCCGAGATATTCCTCCCGATCGCCGTGCCAGCGGCGACCGATCATCAGCTCGATCTGCCGTAGGGCGACACCGTGGTCGTAGACGGGGACCGACGGGGCCGCGTCGACAACCGCCTCGGGGATCGGTGGCTCAGCCGGCAGCACCGGCGCCGCGGGCGGATCCTGCGCCGCGACTGTGAGGACCTCCTCGTCGGCCATCTCGGTGATGTAGCGTTCAGGCGAGCCCCTGCGGCGGCGAATGGTCATGTCTGGTCACGTCCCAAGTCCGCGGCGGGAACGTCCTGTCGCGGGGTGGCCGGTCCGGCCCTCCACGCGCGCGGCTCGAACGGAAACAGGCGACGCCTCGCGGCGCCGCCTGTCGCGTTTTCGAACGATGTTCGTTTTTCGAGCGGACTCCCGCCGAACGTTGTTCGCTGACCCTAGAACATTGTTCGGAGAGCAGATTTCGGTTTCGAACACCGTTCGGGCAGTCTGGATATGACCAGCCTAGCTCCATACGCAGAAGGCAGGATCCAGGGGCATGAATGTCCTAGCGCGACGCCATCGCGCTTCCACGGGCAAGCCCTCGTCTTCCCACGGGCCTGTGGACCAGACGCCGTAGGGACAGGCCAGGGAGACCGGCCTCGTTTGGCTTCCTCGGGCAAGCCCCGGCCTTCCCACGGGTTTTGTGGTGGGACGCCGCGGGGAGAGGCCAGGGAGTCCGTCCCTGTTTGGCTCCCACGGGCAAGCCCCGGCCTGCCCTGGCTTTTTGTGCTGGGACGCCGCTGGGGGAGGCCAGGGTCACGGTTGGTGTCTTCGAGGCCTCCCTGTTCGCGATGGCCAGCCATAGCGCTAGACGCGCGGCGGGTGGGCTGCGGCCATAACTCGGAGCCGATCGCCAACGGAGAGCGCCAGGATCAAGGTTGCCGCCACCTGCGGCGGCGCATCGTTGATCGCCGCGTAGACGTGATCGAGGGCGGCATCGCGGTCGGACAGGTGCGCGGCGAGAGCCAGTCTCGCAAGCGCAATGCGCTGCTGAAGGGTTGCCCCCTCAGCCGCCGCACCCGTCAGCCCCCTATCCTCCGGCGAGAGGTCGCGGCGACGCAGGCTCTTCCTGAAGCGGTCGGCCATCTCGCCATGATGCTGCGCCTCGCGAACCAGCGCGTCGATATCCGGCTGGGCCTCGAGATAGGCCAGCAGGGTGCCGTGCTCCTCCAGCCGGTGAATGGTGGCCGGGCTCTCGGCGCCCGTCCCCAGCAGACGGGCGATGTAGGAGAGAATGTCCGAAGTGACTTCTTCGGCGTCGATGTCGCCGAGCTCGAAGGCGATCTCGATCACCTCCCGAAGATCGTTGGTTTCCGGCTCCTCGAGCCGGTGCAACATGGCGTGGCCCTGCTCGCGGCGGGCATGCCGGTCTGCACCGCTCCGGGCCGGGATCAGCGCCACCGCGATGCTGGCAACAGAGTTGAGCCGAACGACAGCGTGGAGCTGGCCGACATGCCGGAAGAAGATGTCGGGATCGCTGCCGTCGGTCAGCGCGATGAAGCGCTCGTGCTCTTGGGCGTGCTGGAAAGCCCGCGTGGTCATCGCGACGATGGCCGGCGGATGGGAGAAGAATCCGGAATAGTCGCGCAGCGTCGGCGCGTTGAGCGACACGGCAGCGAGCTCGTCGATGACGGGACGCAGGGTCCTGTCGATCCTGAGGTCGCGCAGGGTCGCTGGCGCCCGCTCGCGATGGGATTTGGTCATGATGTGATCGTCCTGGAATGTCGGCCTGAGTTCCCCGGGGTGTGGTCCCCTTCGCCTCGCCACTTCCTCGTCTCGCCCCGCTCAGGCCGTTCCCGTGCCGCGTCATGAGAAAAGGACGCGGACCTCGCGGCCGCGCCCTTCCTGTCGTCATCATCTACGGAAGACCCTCAGGAGGCGGCCAAGACGGGTACTTCCTCCACCCCTTGCGGCAGCGCGTCGCGGCGCTGCAGGAGCCAGGCCCTGATCTCATCGAGCGCGGCCAGCAAGCCAGGTTCGATCGTCGCGGCCAGTTCGTCGCAGCGCGCCAACGCCTTGGGAAAAGTCAGCCATGGCACCTCGTCCTCGGTCGTGAGGCGGTGCTGCAGCCAGTCCCGGCCCCTGCGCCGAGCCTCGGGCGAGAGCGCCTCCGGCGCGTTCAGGAAGATCTGCCGAAGCGCCAGGCTGCGCAGCCGAGGGTCTCTGATGTGCCAGGCGGTGAAGTTCTCGCGGAACTTCCACTCGATCTCGTGGAAGCGCTGGCAAGCGGCGACATCGGCGTCCGAGACGAAGCCGCCCGAATAAAGCTGCGCTTCGGGCCAGGGCGATACCTCGCGATCGACGTACTGGTCCTTGAGCGCGAGGGCGAGCTGACGAAGGAATGTCGGGTGCGCCCACAGCGCCCGGGCCCGATCGCGATAGACATGATCGGGTTCGGGATCGACCAGGGCATGGGCGGCCTGGTGCCATGCGAACAGGATGGGCATGGCGTTCGTCTTCACCTGTCGCACCGGTGACCGGCTCGACCGGATCCGGACGAGCAGGTCCGGGGCGGCCAGGTCGATGAACCCGGCGGGGTCCTGGCTGAGGTCGATGCAGACCCGGGCGTTGGGATTGGTTGGCGAACCGATCGTGGGCAGCACCGGCGTCAGGCGCGAAGTTCCACCAAGGATCAGCGGCTCTCCCGGTTCCATCAGGGCGATCGGGCCTGATTTCTTGGCGTGACCCAGCATCGTCGCCATTGTCATCGGCGCCTGGTCGAGCAACAGCATGAACAGCTCGCGGGTCGCCCTGACGTCGGCGAGCGCGTCATGGGCGTCGTCCTCGCTGAGCGCTATTCCATTCGCCCTGCACACCGCGCCGAGCTTGAGCACGGCCTTGCCGGCGGCGTCGCGCGGGATCATGACGGCCTCCGGTTCGACCATCACGATCGCGCGCAGGCTCGTCAGCACGTCTAATCGGCCGTGACCGGTCATCGAGGCTGCGTAGGGCGGCAGCAGTGTCTGGAAGAACGACTGCCGAACCATCTCGTCGTCGAACCGAATATTATTGTAGCCGACTAACATAGTTGGCTTACAGTCGGCGAGGATCCGGGCGATCTGCGCCATCATCTCGAGATGGCTTAGCGGCTGGTTTTCCAGCATCGCCGGCGTGACACCGGTGATTAGCAGCGCATCCGGCGACGGCACGACATGCACGGGCAAGCGGCAGCGCAGCGTCAGCTCGCGTTGGACGCGGTGATCTGCGTCGGCTTGTACGAACGCCGCCTGCAGCGGCATATCGACGCAGGGACCGAGTCCGGACGCCTCCAGATCAAAGTAGAGAAATGCCATGGCGATCACTGCGTCCGGCCGAAGGGCTGGTCGAGCGGCATGAGCACCATGTTCAGGCGCTCCGCATCGGCCTTCATCGCCGCCTCGATCATGATGACGGCGTGCGAGCGTGCGACCTCGCCCTTGAGCTGGCCCATGGCCTCATAGGCGTGCACCTTGAGGGCCAGCACGTCGCGCAGCGTCGTGGGCGCCTCAGCCATCAGCAGCGCCATCCGGCGCGCCGCGATCCTCGCGCCCTCGGCCAGCTGCTGGCCGTTGAGGCCATGGTCGCTGAAGACGCGCTCGGGCGCCTCGCCCAACAGCATCGCATGCGCATGGGCGGTTTCCCATTTGAGGAAGAGGGCATCGGCACTCTGCGGGGACGCATAGGCCCTCGCGTACAACCTCATCTCGCTATCCTCCGGCAGCGCTTCGTCGCCGCCGGCAAAATTCTTGGTCGTCATGTTGTTCGTCCATAGGAGCGCGGGCCCGGGGGCCCGCTCCATGGGCACTTTTCTCCGGGGGTCACCCCTAATGGGTTCCGTTTCCCGACTTGTTCGCTCTCTTCTGCGGAGCGCCGGCAGGGTTGTATCTCTGCACGGCCATCGAAGCGGTCTGATCCTAAAGTGATCCAACGGGCAATTGTGGCCCATAGCAGGCGCTCGAAATGTCTGCTTTTTGGTAGGATGACTCGTGGAATCAGGTCATTGCGAATCCTGACTGGCTTCGACGATCCCCATCCGCTCCCGAGGCGTCTCTTGATCTTGGGGGCGTCAACAGACCTTTTGACCGGCTTCGAGCCGACCGGTTGATCCCTGTAGTTCCGCCGGGGTTTGGCAGCATCCATGTGTTGTTATAAACGGAGGGGGCATGGTGCCGGTAGAAGCGAAAGGCTCAAAGTGATGCTAGTGGACGATGCGCCATTTGCCGTCGACGCCTCGGAACCCCAGCGTCGTCCGAACCATATTTCGACATCAACGCCATCCTTGCGCTTGCCGGTGAATGGCCGAGCGAATGGGTAAAGGCGACGGCGCCAGAGGCGGCGACAGTCACGTCGCGATCCTCCCAACGCGGCGGCGCTTCGTAGAGGACGAGCCAGCCCGTGGTCCCCTCGCGCACCGAGGCTTTGCCGCCGCTGTGCAGCAGACCGAACATGTCAAACACGGTGATGTCCTCAGCGATCGACGAGACGATTGTTTCGACATCACCCATCGCGACTGCGTCTCCGCGCGCCGCGATTAAGGCGCGTATCGCACCTTTTTCCGTAGCGCTTACGATCCATACTCCAACTTGGGATACCAGTCGGTTCCGCGACCCCCGGGCGTCAAATCGAGAATCGACCATAGCGACGCGATGTCCGGCGCGTCGCGCGGGTCCTGACCAGGGTCCGCAAGCTCCATCGACATTTCGCTGGCCCAGAACAGCCGCACCTTGCCGCCATCGCGCCTGAACACGACTAGCGCGGGGTTTTCGGTGCCATCGTCGTTGAGCAGTTTTAGGTCGCTGGCATAGTCATCGCCGATCGTTTGGACAAAATCGAGGTGCTCCCAGCCGCGCTCGAAGGCGAAACGAAGCTGCCGCTCGACCGGACTACGGCCAAGGATCTTTAGTGCTACTCGCTGCTTGATGTCGGCGGCGTTGCCGTTCACCGCGCCCAGCCAGTTCGTGCACATCGGGCAAGGCCGCTCTCGCTTGGGGCCATACATCCAGAAATAGGTCACGAGCGCATCATGATCGCCGAACAGGTCGATCAGACCGATGTCATTGCCGTTCCCGTCCTTGAAGCGATAGTCTTTTTCGATAACAGGGCCTGGAGGAAGCGCACGGCGCTGCTCGCTCAAGCGGGTCATGTCACGGCGGAATTTGATTTCGTCGGCAAGCAACGCCTGGCGCGCGTTGCGATACGCATCGCTTTCGCCGGGGAAAGGCGTACGGCCCTTTTTCGCCAGGTCTTTCGGGTTGGCAGCTGCCTCGGTGGCCATGGCGTGTTCCTTCAGTGTTCGGTCGAGCGCTTCGTAGAACCCCATTAGAAACGCCGACTGGGTTTTTCAAAGAACGCGAGGTTACGTAATGCTATCCGTTCGTTCGGGCCGACTGTATCTATTCACGACAATTCCACAGTCATATCTCTGCGTACCATCTTCTTTGCGCGTTTGAGTTCGGGTGACGGCAACCTTTAGGACGTGACGCGCACCGCGCCCCTGGCCGCGCTCGTCGCGAAAGCGGCATAGGCCTTCAGCGCGGTGGTTACCTTGCGCTTGCGCGCAACCGCCGGCTTCCAGCCGTACTTGCCCGTTGCGTCCATGGCGGCCCGACGGCGTGCGAGTTCCTCGTCTCCGACATAGAGCACGATGCTGCGGCCGGGGATGTCGATCGCAATCATGTCGCCGGGCTCGACGAGGCCGATCGCGCCGCCCTCAGCCGCTTCCGGCGAGACATGGCCGATCGAGAGTCCCGACGAGCCGCCAGAAAAGCGCCCGTCGGTGATCAGCGCGCAGGCCTTGCCGAGCCCTTTCGACTTCAGATAGCTCGTCGGATAGAGCATCTCCTGCATGCCCGGCCCGCCTCGCGGCCCCTCATAGCGGATCACCACGACGTCGCCGACCTTGACCTTGCCGTTGAGGATGCCGTCTACCGCCGCGTCCTGGCTCTCGAAGATCACAGCGGGGCCGGAGAAGGTCAGGATAGACGAATCGACGCCCGCCGTTTTCACGATGCAGCCGTCGAGCGCGAGATTACCGTAGAGCACGGCGAGCCCGCCATCCTGCGAATGGGCATGGGCCCTGTCGCGGATCACGCCACCGCTGCGGTCGAGGTCGAGCTCCTCGTAGCGCCGCTCCTGGCTGAAGGCGACCTGCGTCGGCACGCCGCCGGGCGCGGCGCTATAGAAGGAGCGCACGCTCTCGCTCGTCGTCTGCGCCACGTCCCAGCGCTCCAGCGCCTCGGCTATGCTCGTCGCATGCACGGTCGGCAGCGAGCTGTCGATCAGGCCGGCGCGGTCGAGTTCGCCCAGGATCGCCATGATGCCGCCAGCGCGATGGATGTCCTCCATATGGACGTTGGCGACCGAGGGCGCGACCTTGCACAAAACCGGCACCTGCCGCGACAGCCGGTCGATGTCGGCCATGCTGAACGCGCATTCGGCTTCGTGCGCCGCCGCCAGCAGATGCAGCACCGTATTGGTTGAGCCGCCCATGGCGATGTCGAGCGTCATCGCGTTCTCGAAGGCCTTGAAGCTCGCGACATTGCGCGGCAGCACGCTGGCATCGTCCTGCTCGTAATGGCGCCGGGTGATGTCGACGATCAGATGCCCGGCCTCGACGAAGAGGCGCTTGCGGTCGGCATGGGTCGCCAGCACCGAGCCGTTGCCCGGCAGCGCCAGGCCCAGCGCCTCGGTCAGGCAATTCATCGAATTGGCGGTGAACATGCCCGAGCAGGAGCCGCAGGTCGGGCAGGCCGAGCGCTCGATCGCCTCGACCTCGGCGTCGGAGTACGTGCTGTCCGCGGCGGCGACCATGGCGTCGACGAGGTCGACTTTTTTGAGCACGCCCTCGGCGATGTACTTTCCGGCCTCCATAGGCCCGCCGGAGACGAAGACGGTGGGAATGTTGAGGCGCATCGAGGCCATCAGCATGCCGGGCGTGATCTTGTCGCAGTTCGAGATGCAGACCATCGCATCGGCGCAATGGGCGTTGACCATGTATTCGACGCTGTCGGCGATCAGTTCGCGCGAGGGCAGGCTGTAGAGCATCCCGTCATGGCCCATGGCGATGCCGTCATCGACCGCGATGGTGTTGAACTCCTTGGCGACGCCGCCGGCCTTTTCGATCTCGCGCGCCACCAGCTGGCCGAGGTCCTTGAGATGGACATGGCCGGGCACGAACTGCGTGAAGGAGTTCACGACTGCTATGATCGGCTTGCCGAAGTCCGAATCCTTCATGCCGGTGGCGCGCCAGAGGCCGCGCGCGCCGGCCATATTGCGGCCATGGGTGGTGGTGCGGGAGCGATAGGCGGGCATGATGATCTCGGCGGAGCGGTTGAGGTGCAGACTCTCGACAAGCTAAGCTCCAAGGTCTGCCGGCCATAATGCGATTTTCCGTTCGGCCGCATCGACGAATTTCATCTTAGATGTCGAAATTCTGGAAGTTGGCCGGTCTATAGAGCAACAGGCTGCAACTGCGCGGAGAGACCGTCCATGCTGCGCAACATCGACATCGATCTACTGCGTTGCTTCGTCACCATCGCAGACCTGCGCAGCTTCACCCGTGCCGCCACCGCCCTGTTTCGCAGCCAGTCCACGATCAGCACCCAGGTCCGGCGGCTTGAGGAACTAGCAGGTCAAAGCCTCCTGCAGCGATCGCCACATGAAGTTGCGTTGACCCGCGCCGGCGAAGATTTCCTTGGATATGCGCGCCGGATCGTTTCGCTTCATGATGAAGCTTTGGACGTGATCAACGCCCAAAGCGTCAGCGGATCGGTTCGGCTGGCCGTCATGGACGACTATGCGACGATTGTGCTTCCGCAAACGCTGGCACGTTTCGTTCGCTCGCATCCCGGCGTCGAACTCGAAGTCACCACCGGGTTCACGCGCGACCTGCTGAACGATCTCGGCGGAGCGTTCGACGTCGTTCTGGCGACGCAAAAGGCGGGTGACGGCCGTGGTCAGGTTCTGCGCACTGAACAGACGTCCTGGGCCTGCTCCGACGGTCGGGAGTCTTTCGAGATGGATCGCGTCCCGCTCGCTTTGCTCAAAGCCCCCAACATGTACCGTGAATGGGCCCTTGAGGCGCTGACGGCTGCCGGGCGATCCTGGCGCGTTCTGTTCAGCAGTTCGAGCATCAGCGCGGTCGAAGCCATGGCGGTGTCTGGCGCGGCGGTGACTGTCGTCAAGGCGGGGACCGCACGTCCCGGCTTGCGGCTGATCGGCGCCGACATGGGCCTCCCGCCGTTACCACCCTCCGAGATCGCGCTCCATCTTGCGCCGGGCAGGCCAAGTCCTGCAATCCGCGCCTTCCATGATCATTTGTGCGCCGCGCTGGCATTGCCCTATGGCAACGATGTCGCCATCGACGAGTCCGATCTTCAGCATCGGCCGAATTCATTTCCTGGACCCTGAGAGGCTTCCTAACCTCCCCGCACGCGGCCGGTACAAGGCCGACTATAGGGGAGAATCTGCATGGACCGTCGTGCGCTCATCTCGACTGCTGGGCTGGCCGCCGCCGCGGCAACCGCCATGGCGTCGCCCGCCATAGCGCAGTCGCAGCCTACGATCCGCTGGCGCCTGCAATCGAGCTTTCCGAAATCGCTCGATGCGATCTACGGCGCCGGCGAGGTGTTTGCGAGAGCGGTCGCCGAACTGACCGATGGTCGCTTCCAGATCCAGGTCTTTGCCGCGGGAGAGATCATCCCGCCGCTTCAAGTTCTTGATAGCGTTTCGATCAGTACGGTCGAGGCCTGCCATACGAGCTCGTTCTTTTTTGTCGGGAAGAACGAGGCCTTCACCTTCGGCACCGCCGTTCCTTACGGACTGAACACCCGGCAGCAAAACGCCTGGATGTACCAGGGCGGCGGCATAGAGCTGATGAACAACCTCTATCGCAAGAGTAACGTCTACGGATTGCCATGCGGCAACACCGGCGCCCAGATGGGCGGCTGGTTTCGCAAGGAAATCAACACCCCCGACGACCTCAAGGGGCTGAAATTCCGCATCGCCGGACTGGCCGGTCAGGTCATGTTGAAGCTCGGTGTGGTGCCGCAGCAAATTGCAGGCGGCGACATCTATCCGGCCTTGGAACGAGGAACGATCGACGGCGCCGAATGGATCGGCCCCTATGACGACGAGAAGCTCGGCTTTGCGAAGGTCGCGCCATATTATTACTACCCGGCCTTCTGGGAAGGCGGGGCCATGATCCACCTGTTCGTCAATCTCGATCGCTGGAACGAACTGCCCCCGTCCTACAAGGCAGCTATTCGTGCGGCCAGCGCCGAGGCAAACCACTATATGGTCGCTCGCTACGACGCGCAAAATCCGGCCGCCCTGAAACGGCTCGTCGCCGGAGGCGCTCAGTTAAAGGCCTTCTCCCGCGAAATCCTCGATGCCGGTCATACCGCGACACAACAAGTCCTCGACGAGATCGCGTCGCGAAACCCTGATTTCAATGCGATCTACGAACCGTGGAAAGCGTTTCGAGACGATGCTCGTCTCTGGTTCAGGGTCGCGGAATACGGGTTCGACTATTATACGCTGAGCCGCACCGGGCGATGAGATCCGAGCCGATGTCCGTAAACGATCCCCTCTTCTCCAAATCTGTGAACTAGGCGATGGAGCTGCTCGGCCTGTTGTCGGCCGTACTATCGAGCGCGCTGGGGGGGACGGCCGTCGTCACAACCCGGTTTCTGGCGCCGGTACTCGACCCGATCACGATGGGTGCGGTTCGGTTTGCCGGAGGGTTTGTGGTCCTGGCAATCGTCGCGTGGGCACTGCGAGAGCGGCTGCCGTCACGATCGGAGTGGCCGGGCGTCATCGCGTTGGGAGGGCTGTTCTTCGCGCTTTTTCCCGTGCTGTTCAATGCTTCGCTGATCTACACGACGTCCGCGCGGGGAGCGCTCGCATTGTCGACCCTCCCACTTCTGACGATGGCCGCAGGGGCAATTTTTGGGATCGAGCGAGCCACGCGACGCAAGATTGCCGGCGTTCTCATCGCTATGATCGGGCTGTCGGCCGCACTGGCATCAAACCTTGCCAACGCCCCGGAAGGAGCATGGCGCGGTGACATGCTGATGATAGCCGCCGCTGTCTGCATGGCGCTCTATAATGTCTGGTCGCGACCCTTCATCGCGCGATGTGGCGCCCTGTCATTCGCAGCCTGCGGCATGATGGTGGGAGCAATCGTCCTTAGCACGATTTCCATCGTTTCTGGCCGCGCGGGAGATGTGTTTCTGCTCGATCGACAAGCGATGATCGCGGCTGGCTACCTCGCTCTGGTCTGCGGGGCCTTGATATTCTTTCTGTGGGCATTTGCTCTCGGAAAGACGTCGCCAACTCTTGTCGCCATTTCTGTTGCCGTTAATCCAGTCACAGCCGCGATCTTTGGCGTGATCGTTCTCGGTGAAAAGGTCGAGAGCAGTCTAATATTCGGCCTTTCGCTTATAATCCTAGGCATATCGATTGCGTCGTACCGTCAGAATTCCGAATTTCCAACACCAGCTTCCAGTGTACAAAAATAGTGTCTGAGAGGGAATCGTTGTGATTTCAGCTATTCGAAGCTTGTACCCACGACCTCGCACGCTGGTCCATCCAGGGCGCTACGATCCCGTCCGCATCCACAGCATGAGCGCGCCTGTAGCCCGGCACTACCGGCTCGCGCTGCAGCCTGGGCTGAGCTTGTTTGAAGCGTTGGTCATGCCGCTGAAATTGGCCGGCGTTCGCAGTGCGTTCATGACAATCCTGGCTGGATCATTCAAACGCCTGAAGTACTGCGTTGCGCCGCCTGACCCCGAGCGCCGCTCCATCGTCGCCTATTCGCAACCGCGCGAGGCGGGCGAATCCTACCTCCTGTTCGGTAACGCTACGCTGGGCCTCGGCATGGATGGCAAGCCTTTAATCCACTGCCACGGCGCCATTCAGACTGAGTCAGGGGCGGTTTGCGGCGGTCACATCATTCCGGAAAGCGCGGTCGTTGGCGCATTCCCCATACCCGCGCTGGCGACCGCGTTCGACACCTTCGTACTGCAGCAAGCCTTGGATACCGAGACGAACATGCTCCTTCTACGGCCAACAACGGAGAAGACTCATGATCAGTGATACCGTTATCGAAGCTGGCACAATGGGCCGCGTGGCGTACGCCCGGGTCGCGCCAAACGAAGACCTCATGTTGGGCATCCAAAAGCTGTGCCTGGAGGTGGGATTTCGCAACGCGTTCGTTCGAGGTGCTCTTGGCAGCCTCGTCGATGCATCACTATGTGCGCAAAATGGTATGAATATGCATGTCAGCGGACCGGCAGTTGAAGTGGTCAGCTTCGCGGGTGAAGTACGCTCTCGACCCAATGGTACGCTCGCAGCGGAGCTGTCGGGCGTCGTGGCCGACCCTGATGGCAGGGTATACGGCGGCGCATTCGTTGCCGGAGGAAATCCTGTTTGCGTTACATTTGAGGTGATATTGGAGGAGTGGCTGCCACATGCTCCTCGAAAAGTATCAAAATAGTAGTCTCAGGACAGGGCTCGGCTCCTCGCGGCCACGACGAGGATCTGATGGCTCTGGATCTACGCGGCACATGCCTGATCGGAATCGATCGTGCAAAATCAGACAAGTCGAAGAGTAGCGGTGCATGCTCACCTTCAGACATCATACGCACAGCGAAAACCGACGTAGAGTGCGAAGAAGGAGGCGCTCTTCCATTGTGCACCCTCGGCGCGAGTATTCTCTGCGCCGTACCACCATGAGCCCCCGGCGGTCAGCGCTTCATCGCCGCGCCGGTCAGCAAGCCATTCCCAGACATTCGCCCCCATCTCGTGAAGGCCGTTGACGCCGCGTTTGGTGGTTCCGATTGCGACATGCCGTTGACGAGAATTGTTCATCCCCGCGGGGCTGTCGCCTACCGGATAGGCGTAAGTTCTCCCGGTTATGAAATCGTCGGTCGGGCTCGTGCGGGTCTCAGTGTAAGCTGCAAGCCGCCATTCCGCGAATGTGGGCAGACGGCCGCCGGCGTGTTCGCAATAGGCGCGAGCCTCCGTCCAGGAGATGTGCACTGCCGGTTCATGGTCCGAACCCGGCTGACCCGAGGGCGCGGCGTAGGTCCAGCCCTTGCGCCTCGTCCAGCCCGCTGCGAACTCATATCCGCCGCCCTCACGCTCGGCCGCTGTCTGCAAAGCACGCCCAGCAGCGAAGGCCCGGAACTGGCCGATGCTAACTTCGAACCTGTCGATGGCAAAATTGCCGATGGAAATGCGATCGCTGCCCTGAGACCCTTCAGCTTCGACCGACATTGTAAGGAGCAGTAAGGATGCGACCGACGCCAGGCCTGCTTTGGAGTATGAGAGCATCGGTCGCCTCCGATTGTTCGCCAAGGAGACAGGCACCATCACCGGACGGAGCCTGGAGGGTAGCGTTTAGCTCAAGCGCTGGCGCAATTGTGCCTGAGAACGTCGAATTACGCCTTGATACTGGCTCTGCTTGTCCGGGTACCATGGCAGCGAGGCGACGGAGTTGAAGCCGGACATTCCTTCCATATGTCGCACCATGCGCTGGCGCATCGCCTGGTCGGGCAACGGTCCGCGCAAGGTCGCAACGTTCTCGATGGCGTGAGCCGGATTGGACGTTCCGGTCAGCACCGTCGTTACGGCGGGATTCGACATGACCCATTTGATGAAGAACTGCGCCCATGTGGCAGCGCCGAATTCCTTGGCAAAATCCGGCAACGGCTGGTTGCCGACGATCTTGTGCAGACGACCCTTTTCAAGCGCCATGTTGATGAAGACGCCCGATCCCTTGTCGGCCGCCGCCTTCAGCAGGCGCTCCTCCGCGCCTCGATTGAAAATCGAATAGTTGACCTGCACGAAATCGAGCTGGTTGCGTTCGAGAAGGTCGGTCAGGATCGGATGATAGGTATTTTCGTGATGCGACGCGCCGACGAAGCGGATGCGACCCTCTTTCTTCCAAGCCCTCATAATGGGCAACGCCACATCGACGTTGACTAGGCTGTGGCAGAACATCAGGTCCAGCTTGGCCCGCCAGAGGCGCAAAAGCGATTGATCGAGGCTCCTTTGCGCATGGCTCTCGTCAGCCAGGAAATCGCCGGTTGACCAGATTTTGTTGCTGATGAAGAGTCGGTCCGTCACCCCCATCGCGCTCAAAAAGCCTCCGACCGAGACTTCGCCGGTCCCATAAAGCGGCGAAGTGTCAACGACGCCAACCCCGGCGGCGATGTAGGTCTTCGTGATATCGCGCAGGTGGTCCCGGATCGCGCCTGGCAGAAGGTCGAAGGTCAGGAACGTGCCGAGACCGAGGGCACTCAATGTCTCGCTCGTGCGCCCGATGGTCCGTGTGACCATAGGGCGACCGTCGGACGGCGCATTGACCTGCGCCTGCGCTGTCTGCACTCCGCTCAGCGCCGCGCCCGTCGCCGCAGCAGCGCCAGCTAAACCAACCGCGCCAAGAAGCGTTCTACGGTCGGTTCCGAGGGCAATGATTCGGGGTTTATCGCTCACTGTCTTCTCCACCGTCTGTCGTTGAACTTCCGGGTAGAGAAGTGAAGCTCAATCTGTCTTCTGTCGCCTCAAATCCTGCCACGAACAATCGAATCCGGACAAAACGCATGGGCTCTTGAAAATTCTGGGCCTTCCACCATTCTGATGTGCGTTTACGCGGGAGCCTCCTCTTTACATGACGTGCGCTCAGACCGATCCACCGTCGCTTGGCAAGCTGTCGTCCCGACCGGACGGCTGGCGGCGGTCGTCTTGGCGCGCCGGGTCATTCGAGACGGCCTATCGGCCCCGCACGGCGCACGTCATTGGTGAAATCGCATCCAGCCGCCACCTGATCATGGCGACGCTCAGGGGCGGCGCGCGACGGCACACGTTCACCAATGCCGACGGCCAGCGTCATGACGGTCCGGATCTCACCGGATCGGTGTCATTCCTGCCGGCAGGTTGTACCCGCCAGCTTGAGTTGCACGACGTCGAGTGGCGTTGGGCGGCCATCGCCCTCGATGCGACCCGCGAAGGTCCTATGGATGCGATCGGCCGCGTGCCATCGCTCGCCGTGAACGAAGAGCACTTCATCTTTAGTCTGCTTCAAGAGATGGATCGGATCGACGCCATGTCTGGCGGCTTGGAGCCCATTTACTCTGAGACCATGGCCGGCGCCTTGACGTTGTATATCGCAAACCGGTTCGATCGGCTTCGGGCGGAAGATCGCAGCTACGCTTTGCCGCCTTTCAAACTCCGGCGCATTAAGGATTTCGTTGATGCCAACCTCGGCTCGAAGTTGTCTATGTCGGAACTGGCGACCCTGTGCGGTCTGTCGGAACGCCACTTTCAAAGGTCGTTCAAGGTGACCACCGGCGTCACGCCGCTGAGCTACGTGGTCAAACAGCGAATAGAACGCGCACGGCTCCTTTTGGCGTCCACGGACGTTTCGATTGTGTCGATCGGTGCGACTGTCGGTTTTGCCAATCCTGGGCATTTTGCGCGTGCTTTCGGCGATGCTACCGGAATGACACCATCGATTTATCGCAAGATGTCGAGCGCGCAATAGCCGTCAATGCGTTGCCATACTCTACTTTGCGCGGCGCAGTTTGGGCGGTTCTGGCCCCTTGCGGACGCCGGGAAGGTCCGCTTGTCGGCAATCCGTCTGGCCCAGCAGCGCCACCTGCAAAGCTGGTCGATGGGAGCTGAAGGAACGTCCAAGTAAGGTCTTTAGCGGCCGGCCGAACTGACCCATTTGGGTGTTGGCGATCGCGATTTCCCCGCGGCTGACAGGCGAAACACCTCATACGACCCGGGTCGTCCCTTCCATAACCATGCGGAATAATCCTCCTCCGATTTCGACTTGGACAGCTTGGGATGGCTGCGGTCAGATTGGGTCAACGGCTGAAAGTCGAGGGGATCGCATGAACAGATATTCTTCCATAGGGCTCGTCACTGCGGTTCTTGCCGCCGCTCAGCCGGTCTCGGGCTCGGCCCAAGAGGTGGTTTTGCGCGTCGCGGGCGATGGCGGCGTTTCGACGTTGGATGCGCATCGCGCTAGCTCAACCGCCGACAAGACCGTGGTCGGATGGATCTACAATGGCCTGGTCCGGTTCAAGCCGGGCAGTGCTGATCCCAAGGATATTGAGCCGGATCTGGCCGAGCGTTGGGAGCAGTCGCCCGATGGCAAGACCTGGACCTTTTACCTGCGCAAAGGCGTCGCCTTCCAGGGGAAATGGGGGACGCTGAGTGCCGACGACGTGGTCTATTCGCTGCAGCGTTCCGCCGACCCGAAACGCTCGACATTCTCGTCGGATTTCGCGGCGATCGACAAGGTCGAGAAGCTCGACGACATGACCGTGCGGGTCGCACTGAAATATTCCGATGTCAATTTTCTCGGCCGCGTTTCGGCCTATCATGGCGGCAACATCGTCAGCCGCAAGGCAGCCGAGGAACTGGGCGAGAAGTTCGCGATGCAGCCGGTCGGCACCGGCCCATTCGTCTTCATCGAGCAGGTTACCCAGCAATACGTCAAGCTCAGCGCAAACCCGACGTATTTCCGGGGCAAGCCGAAGATTGATACCATCATGCTGCGCGCGATTCCCTCCGACAGTGCTCGTGAGCTCGCCTTCGCGTCCGGCGAAATCGACCTGATGTACGCCAAACGAGAGCAGCGCTGGGTCGATGCCGCGCGGCGGCGTCCCGGTCTCAACGTCGAGATCTTCCGGCCGGGCGAATATCGCCTGCTCCACATCAATCAGAGCGTGCCGCCGCTCGACGATATCCGGGTGCGGCGCGCCATCGGCGCCGCGATCAACGTCGACGATCTCGTGCGGTATGTCGGCAAGGATGTCGGGCCCAAGGGGTGCTCGGTGGTGCCGCCTGGCTATCTCGGCGAAGATTGCACCGTCCGCTACGGCTTCGATCTGGCCAAGTCAAAAGCCCTGCTGGCCGAGGCGGGCCACAAGGAAGGAATCACGATAAAGGCGATCGTCTCGAACATCTCGGCCCAACAGCCGATCATGGAGATCATTCAGGCGCAACTCGCCAAGGCGGGGATCAAGCTCGACATGCAGGTCGTCGACCATGCGACCTACCAAAGCCAGACGCGCAAGGATCTCAGCGGCCTCGTCTTCTACGGCGCGGCGCGCTTCCCGATCGCCGATACCTATCTCAGCGAGTTCTTCCATTCTCGCGCCACGGTGGGCACGCCGACTGCCGCGACGAATTTCTCGCACTGCAAGGTGGCCGATTCCGAGATCGAGCGGGCGCGCACCGCGCCGGACGCAGAGGGCCAGAAGGCGCTCTGGAAGGAAGCGCAGCGCAAGATCATGGACGATGTTTGCGCAATTCCGCTGTTCGAATTGCGCCAGGTCTGGGCGCGCAGCGACAGGCTGGACCTCGGCTACGACCTGCAGGGGTCGATGAACCTCGCCCCGCCGATCACTGAGGCGGCAACGCTGAAGGCGCGCTGACGGCCACGGACGCCGGAGAGGCTCGTCGATGGAGATCGTGCGTCACCTGGCGCATTATGTCGCCGCCCCCCAGCCGTTGACAGACGACCTGCGGGAGGCGGCCTGCCGCGCCACGATCGACCTCGTCGCGGCCGCTGCAGGCGGCATCGACGCACCGGGGCCGATTGCGGTCCGGCAGGCCGTTCCCGTCACGATGGCTGCCGGCTCCTTGCCGATCTGGTTCACGGGACAGAGGTCGGGTCTTACTGGGGCGATCTGGGCCAATGCCACGGCGGCGGCTGCGCTCGATCTCGACGACGGGCACCGGATCGCGCGCGGCCATCCCGGCGCCGCGATCATCCCGGCTGTCTTTGCTTCGGCGCAGGAGGCTGGCGCAAACACCGAGGAACTTCTGCAGGCGATAGTCATCGGCTACGAGGTCGGCGTCGCTGTCGGCGCTGCGCGGCGATTCTATGCCAATACAGGGATGTGGTCGGGCTATGGGGTCGTCGCAGCGATCGGTTTTCTGAGGCGCACATCCGCCGAGCATCTGGCGCAAGCCTTCGCCATTGCCGGCATCAGCGCGCCGAACCAGCTTCATGCAGGGGCCGGTCCCGCCTTCCGCGCCCAGGAAGGCAGCGATGTCAAGGAGGGCATCCCGTGGTCGAGCGTGACGGCGGCGCAGTCGGTGCGGCTGGCTGAAGCCGGGCATTCGGGGCCGTTGGGACTTCTGGACAACCACGAGCATTTCGTTCTGGACGGCCTCGTCGACGGCCTCGGCCGGCAGCGTTACATCACACGCAACTACATGAAATTTCACGCCTGCTGCCGGCATGTCCACGCACCGGCCGAGGCGCTGCTCGGCCTCATCGCAGACAACCGCATTGACCCGCATCGCATCGAGGCCGCGCTGCGCCGCCTGCGCGAAGGCGAGCACGTGCCCTTGCTGCAGGCCTTCGCCACGCTGCGGCTCAATCAGGCATGAGGATCGTCCGGGAGACCTCGGCTGCCGCATGCCGAGCTCCCTCGAGAAAGGCATCGACGAGGCGGGCATTGCGGCTGTCGCGGATCCGGCACAGTTGATAGTCGAGCTGCACTGCAGGCTCGAAGCTGCGGATCGCCACTCTGCCACGCAGGCCGCCCACGGCTGAGGGATGAACCAGCGAGACGCCCGCACCGGCGGCGACGAACTCGCACAGCGTTGGCGAGATGCTCACCACCATGACGATGTCGGGCGCGACGCCCTCGGCGGCGAAGACATGGCCGATGCGCCGGCTGGTGAAGCTCTCGGGATCGAACGAGACGAAGGCGACGCCGTCGAGATCGCGCGGCGTGATGACGCCCTTCCCCGTCAGCGGGTGACCGAGCGGCAGGATGCAGACGAGCGGATGGGCCATCAGCGGCTCGGAGACGACATATGGATTGTCGACCGGCGCGACGGTGAAGCCGACATCGAGCTTCCGCGAGACCAGGCCATCGGCGATCCATTGCGAGCTGCGCGACTGCACCGAGCAGAAAACGCCCGGCTGGCTCGCCTGGAAACGCGAGGTCGCCTGCTGAATGAACGAGCCCGACAGCGCCGGCATGACGCCGATCAGCAACCGACTCTGCTCGTCGCGGCGGATCGCGTCGACGGCGTTCTCGATCTGGCGGACGCCGGCGAAAATCCGGTCGATCTCCTCATAGAGCCGCATGCCGCGCCGCGTCGCCACGAGACGGCCCTTGATGCGGTCGAAGAGGCGCAAACCCGTATCGTCCTCGAGATGAGCAATCAGCTTGCTCATGGCCGGCTGCGAAATGTTGATCATTTCGGCAGCGCGGCTGACCGTTCCGTATTCGATCACGGCCTTGAAGGCTTCGATCTGACGCAGATTCAGCCGGCGGACCATGTCATAACCCTGGAGAATAGGAGCGTGAAAAATACGACTTGGACGAAATACACTATCGGCCGCTAGCCTCCCGATCGACAAGGGGTTTTCGCATGCGGCCTGACATCGTCGTCATCGGGGGAGGAACGGTCGGCGCCGCGATCGCCTACGGGCTCGCCAAGCGCCGCCAGCACGTGCTGCTGCTCGATGGCGAGGACGGCGATTTTCGCGCTGCGCAGGCGAATTTCGGACTGGTCTGGCTGCAGGGCAAGGGCGTCGGCATGCCGGGCTATCAGGCGCTGACGAGGCAAAGCATCGCTTTATGGCGCGGCTTTTCAGACGAACTCGAATCCGAGACGCAATCCAACCTGAGCTATGAGCAGAATGGTGGGCTCGCCTTCTGTCTCGGGGAGAAGGATTTCGAGAAGCGCAGCGTCGATCTGCTGCGCCTGCACAATCAGCGCGGCGGGGGGGAGCCGGACTGGGAGATGCTTGACCGGCCGGCCCTGGAGCGCCTGCTGCCCAAAATCACATTCGGCAAGCAGGCTACCGGCGCGAGCTTCGGCCGGCGCGACGGCCACGCCAATCCACTGCGGCTGCTGGCTGCGCTCCATGGGGCGCTGATCCGACACGGCGGTACGATCCGGCATCGGGCACGCGTCCAGCGGATCGAAACCGCTGGCACCGATTTCGCCATGGTTCTCGAGGGTGACACGGTCGTCGCGCCGCGCATCGTCATCGCGGCCGGCCTTGGCTCGCCCGCGCTGGCTCGCCAGGTCGGGCTCGACGTGCCGCTGCGCCCCGAGCGCGGCCAGGTGCTGGTGACCGAGCGCCTCGCACCGTTTCTGCCGCTGCCGGCGAGCGGGCTGCGGCAGACGAGCGAGGGCACGGTGATGATCGGCGCGACGAAGGACGACAATGGCTTCGATGTCTCGGCGACCGCCGAGGCTGCCGCCCAACTCAGCCGCAAGACGGTCGGCATCGTGCCGGCACTCGCGCAGGCCCGACTGGTGCGCCAATGGGCGGGGCTGCGCATCATGACGCCGGACGGCTACCCGATCTATGCGCAGTCGACGAGCCATCCCGGTGCTTTCGTGGCGCTGTGCCATTCCGGCGTGACGTTGGCCGCGGTCCATGCGGATAACCTCGCCGACGCAATCGCCGCCGGCTCCCTGCCGGCTTCCCTCTCGCCATTTCACCAGAAGCGCTTTGATGTTCCGCAAGCTGCATGATCCCGGGCGCGACGCCGTCACGGTCCATATCGACGGCAGCCCCGTCATCGCCGAGACCGGCGAGAGCGTCGCCGCCGTGCTGCTGCGCCAACCCGAACTCTGGAACCGGACCACGCCGGTCTCCGAGAGCCCGCGCGCGCCATACTGCATGATGGGCGTCTGCTTCGAATGCCTGGTCGAGATCGACGGGCAGGGCTCCGTGCAGGCCTGCCTGACGCCGGTGCGCGACGGCATGCAGGTCATCCGCCAGCACGGCCGCAGGAGGCTCATAGCATGAGCGATACGCACACCGATCTGCTG
This sequence comes from Bosea sp. PAMC 26642, assembly GCF_001562255.1. Lineage (NCBI taxonomy): Bacteria > Pseudomonadati > Pseudomonadota > Alphaproteobacteria > Hyphomicrobiales > Alloboseaceae > Allobosea > Allobosea sp. PAMC 26642. The sequence continues at coordinate 1,337,041 of NZ_CP014301.1, forward strand.
ATCGTCGGCGCGGGACCTGCCGGAATGGTCGCCGCGGTGACAGCCCGCCGCCATGGTCTCACGGTGCGGGTCGTCGACGACCAGCCGGCGCCTGGCGGCCAGATCTGGCGCGCGATCGAGACGGTTGCGGCGACGCCCCGACTGGGTCGCCTCGGCGAGGCGTACCGTGCTGGCCTCGACCGGACCGCCGCATTCCGGGCCTGCGGAGGGATCTATGAAGCGCAGAGCCAGCTCTGGCAGATCGAGCCCGGCTTCAGGGCCTTTGTCACGCGCGACGGCCGCGCGCGCAGCTTCACCGCGTCGCAGGTCATTCTGGCGACAGGCGCGCAGGAGCGACCTGTGCCGTTTCCCGGCTGGACGCTGCCGGGCGTGCTGACGGTCGGCGCAGCGCAGATCCTGCTCAAGACGGCGGATTCGATCCCGGAAAAACCGGCCTGGATCGCCGGCTGCGGACCGCTGCCGCTGCTCTACATGACGCAATTGCTGGCAGCAGGCGGCAAGATCGCCGGCTTCCTGGACACGACCCCGCCCGGGCGCCTAGGCAGCGCGCTGCGCCATCTGCCGCAGGCCGTCGCGCGGTTGGGCGATCTCGCCAAGGGCCTGTCCTGGTCATGGGCGCTGAGAAGGGCCGGATTTCCGATTATCCGCCATGTGACGGAGCTGCGCGCCGAGGGCAAGGACAAGCTCCAGCGCCTGCGCTACCGCACCAGCGCAGGAAGCGAAGGCGAGGTCGCAGCCGAGTTGCTCCTCGTCCATGAAGGCATCGTGCCGAACATCCATCCTGCGCTTGCTCTGGGCTGCGCGGTGACGTGGAACGCCTCGCAGCAATGCCCGGTGCCGGTGCTCGATGGCTGGGGCGAGACCACGCTTGCCGGCGTCTTCGTCGCCGGGGACAGCGCAGGTATCGCCGGGGCGGAGGCCGCCGAGCCGCGCGGGCGGCTGGCGGCATTGCGGGTTGCAGTTAAGCTCGGGAAGCTCGACGACCACGCCGCAGAGACATCCGCCGGGGCCGAGCGTGGTCTGCTGGCCCGGGCGCTGGCGCTGCGGCCATTCCTCGACGCGCTCTACGCGCCGCGTGCACAGGTCTTCGCTCCGGCCGACGAGACGCTGGTCTGCCGCTGCGAAGAGGTCACGGCCGGCGAACTGCGCGCCCGCGCCCAGCAGGGACGGCCGGGGGCGAACCAGCTCAAGGCCTTCACCCGCGCCGGAATGGGACCCTGCCAAGGCCGGCAATGCGCGGCGACGCTGATGCAGATCATCGCAGCCACGCAAAAGAGGCCGATCGAGGAGGTCGAAGGCTATCGCGTCCGCCCGCCGCTCAAGCCCGTCACGCTGGGAGAACTCGCCAGCCTCGACATGCAGGAGCCGGCGGCGTGACCGCCGATCGTTTCGACGCAGTCGTGGTCGGCGGCGGGCTGCATGGCCTGTCGGCGGCGCTGCATCTCGCGCGCGTCGGCCGGAGCGTCGCTGTCGTCGAGCGGCGCTGGACCGGCAGGCACGCCTCGGGCGCGACGGCGGCCGGCGTGCGAACACTGGGTCGCGACATCGCCGAGATCCCGATTTCGCTCGAAGCCATGGAGATGTGGCACCGGATCGAGGCGATCGTCGGCGATGATTGCGGCTTCCACGCCCATGGCCAGATGCGCATCGCCGAGCGAGAGGAGCACATGCCGGCGCTGAGGCAGCGCGAAGCCCAGATTCGGGCGCTCGGATATGGTCACGAGGAGATCATCGGCGCCAATGAACTGCGCCGGCTCGTGCCGGCCCTGAGCCCGCACTGCGTCGGTGCGCTCATCGCCCGTCACGACGGTGCCGCCGATCCGCACCGCACCGTCCTCGCCTTCCGCCGCGCCTGCGAGGCGGATGGCGTCGTCATCAAGGAGGATTGCGGCGTCGAGGCGATCAACAGGCAAGGGGCCGACTGGCTCGTGGTCTGCGGCGGGCTTCGACTGCGCTCGCCTGTGGTCGTCAATGCCGCGGGCGCCTGGGGCGCGCAGCTCGCTGCGTTGTTCGGCGACGAGATCGCGCTTGGCGTGCGCGCCTCGATGATGATGGTGACGGAACGGCTTGCGCCGCTGCTTGCCCCGGTGGTCAGCGTGGTTGGCCGCGCACTGTCCTTCAAGCAGTCGGACCAGGGTACGCTAGTGATCGGCGGCGGCCTGCAGGGCTCGGCCGATATCGAGCATGAGGGAAGCACGGTCAATTTCGTCGAACTCGCCAAGGGTGCGCGCGCCGCAAGTGATCTGTTCCCGGCGGTCAAGGGCGTGCGCATCGCGCGCTGCTGGACGGGCATCGAAGCACAGACGCGCGACCATCTCCCGGTGATTGGCGCTTCGCCGCAGGCTCCCGGACTGTTCCACGCCTTCGGCTTCTCCGGCCACGGCTTTCAGCTCGTGCCGGTCGTCGGCGCCATCCTGGCCGATCTCGTCACCCAGGGCGCAACCCGACGCGACATCGCGGCCTTCGCGCCGCAGCGCCTGATGCAGGAAAGGGCCGCAGCATGATGGGCTATGTCGTCAGGCGCGTCCTGCTCGCCATTCCAACGCTGCTGGTGATGCTGACCGCGATCTTCGTTCTGGTGCGCCTCGTTCCGGGCGATGCGGCATCCGTGATCCTGGGCGATCAGGCCAGCGCGGTGTCGCTTGCCGCTCTGCGCAGCAAGCTCGGGCTCGATGAGCCGGTGCACGTGCAATATCTCACCTTCCTCGGCAAGGTTTTGACGGGTGATCTCGGCCAGTCGCTGAGCAGCGGTCGCAGCGTCATCCAGGAGGTGCTGCTCGTCCTGCCCTCGACGATCGAACTGACCATAGCGGCCGTCGCCATCGGCTTGGTCTTCGGCTTGCCACTGGGCGTCGCCGCCGCGCTCAGCCGCAACGGCTGGGTCGACTACGTTTCTCGCGTCGTCTCGTTGGTCGGGCTGTCGTTCCCGGCCTTCGTTTCGGGCATCCTGATGCTGATCGTATTCTCGATACAGCTCGGCTGGTTCCCGGTTCTCGGCAACACCAGCGGCTCCGCCAGCCCCGCGGCGCGGCTGCATGCGCTTGCGCTGCCCGCGCTGAACCTCGGCATCATCATGACGGCCTATGTGATGCGGGTGACGCGCGCGGCGATGCTGGGCGTGCTGACCGAGGACTATATCCGCACCGCCCGCGCCAAGGGCGTCGGTCCCGGCCAACTCGTCGCGACGCATGCACTGCGCAACAGCCTGATCCCGATCATCACGGTGGTGGGGCTCTATTTTGGCACGCTGATCGGCAATTCTGTGCTGACCGAGATCATCTTTAACCGGCCCGGTCTGGGCAAGCTGATCATCGGCGCCCTCAACGCCCGCGACTACACGCTGCTTCAGGGGCTGATGATCATCTTCGCGATCTGCGTGATCGTCGTGAACACGTTGACGGACCTCGCTTACGGCCTCGTCGATCCAAGGGTGAAGTTCACATGAGCGATGTCGGCACCACGGCCGTCGCACAACGGCCAGGCGGGCTCTGGCTCGCATTCTCACAGAACCGGTTGGCCTGGATCGGTCTGGTTCTGCTCGCGCTGATCGTGCTGGTCGCGATCCTCGCACCTTGGTTGGCACCTTATGATCCGCTTGAGCAGAATATCGTTGCCCGGCTCGAGCCACCCTCGGCCGAGTTCTGGCTCGGTACTGATTCTTATGGTCGCGACGTCCTCTCACGCCTGATCTACGGCGCGCGCATCTCGCTTATCGTCGGCTTCGTGGCCATCCTGATCGCGATGCTCGTCGGCACCACCATCGGCGTTCTTGCCGGCTATATCGGCGGGCTGTTCGACCAAATCGTGATGGGCGTACTCGACGTGCTGCTGGCGTTTCCGACCCTGCTGCTCGGTCTGATGATTGCGGCCATGCTCGGCGCCAGCCTCGAGAACCTGATCATCGCGATCGCGGTGACCGAGGTCGCGCCCTTCGCCCGCGTCGCTCGCGCGCCGACCATCTCACTGCGCCAGCGCGATTTCGTCGAGGCCAGCCGCTCTTATGGCTGCGGGCCAGTCAGGATCATGACGCGGCATATCCTGCCCAACATGATCTCTGACGTTGTCGTGATGAGTTCGCTCTGGCTGGCTTCGGCCATCCGCACAGAAGCATCGCTAAGCTTTATCGGCCTCGGCGTGCCGCCGCCGACTGCGACCTGGGGTGGCATGATCCGAGAGGGTTTCGAGAACATTCTCGACGCTTGGTGGCTCGCTGTGTTTCCCAGCCTTGCAATCCTGGCGACCGTGCTAGCGCTGAACCTACTCGGCGACGCGCTACGCGACGCCTCGGATCCAAAGTCCCGCGCGCGCTGACAGCGAGCCCTCGCAGTAGATGGGATGAACCGCCACATAGAGAGCCTGCTGGACTGGCCGTGGCCCCTAGCTGACGTCTGGGACGTCGGCTTCAGGGCAATCTGCTGAGAGCCAGGTGTGCCAGGAATATCTCTATGGCGTGGCCGCGCTGGGCATCGGCGCCGAAGGCATACCGAACTTCCCACGCATGAGGCGGACTGGCGTCATCAACGTCGGTGTCGGTTAGACGCTGACGACCTCACGCGCGGTTAGCTCCGCCTCCATCTCCTTCATATCCTCGAAGCGGTCGGCGATGCGCGGATGGGCGCGGCCGCCATCGGACGCGCCGATCGCGACCACGATCTCGTCGGGGCCGGGAGCATCCGCGATCTGGAAGGTCGCGGTGATGAAATGCGAGCGTTTGCCGGTCTCGCTCTTGTGGATCATCGGCAGCGAGATCAGCGCGCCCGGCGCGGTGCGGGTGTTTGTGAAGCTCAGAAAGGCGGTTCCCGAGACTGCCTCGCGAAAAGTGTTGCCGAAGCGCAGGGTATGGATCAGCGCCGAGGCGTGCTCGATCTCGCCGTTGACGCCGACGATGGCAGCCTTGCCATAGGCTTCGACGCGCTCATCCGGCAGCACGGCGATCAGCCGGCGGGTCATCTCCAGTCCTAGTGGGCGCGCGATGCGCAGGATCTCCGGGCGCAGGTTCTCGACGAAGCCCTGGCCGGCCCAGGGGTTCTTCACCACCGCGGCGACGACGGTCATGGTGATCGGTCGAGGCGCCGTCCTGCCGCCCTCGATGATCGTCTCCTCGACGAAGGTCGCGATCTTGCGCACCCCGATATCCATGGCCTTCTCCCGGCAGTTCAGCGGCGATGATGGCGAAGGTTAGTCTCCGAAAGCCAGATGTCTTCCTACGGTTGTGAGGAAGTCCGGGCTCTGGAATGCTGCGAGGCTGCGCAGAGGCAAATTGGACGAGGTGCATGCTCACGCCTGTTTCGCAAATGCATTCACTCAGGGAGGTGGCCAGCCGGATCAACTCGGGCGTCGACCTGCCCGGCATTCTGTTCGATCTGGTCAAGGCCGCCTGCGAGCATGGCGGCTGGAGCATGGGTTCGATCATGTCCGTCGACGTGGCGCACGGCTTCACGCATGTCTCCGTCCGCCACGATCCGACGCTGCTGCGCCGCCCGCTCGAGGATCGCTGGGAACTGGCGACGAGCCCCGCGCTCGTCGCGCTGCGAACCGGCGAGCCGGTCTATATCCCCGATGCGCGAGCGTCGGAGCAGTTTCCGGGCTATCGGCGCGAGGCCTTCGAGCGCGATTATCGCTCGGTGCTGGTGATGCCCCTGACCAGCGTCGATGCCGATGGGCGCCCCATGGTGCTGAGCCTGATCTCGCGGGAGAGCAAGCCGCTGCCGTCCGACGACCTCGCCTATATGGGGATGATCGCCCATCTCGGCGCCATCGCGGTCGAGCGCGAGCATCGCTTGCGGGCCGAGCGGCGTGCGGGCGAGGAGCAGCGCCGTGCGCTGCATGCGCAGGGCGCCCTCTTGCAGGAGGTCCTCTCGGGCGGATCGGCGGACTCGCTGGCGGCGCGGCTGAACGAACTCCTCCGCTGTGCCGTTCTGGTCGTCGATTTCGCCGAGAACGGCCTCGTCGCTGCGGGATCGCCCGTCGCCGCCTCATATGACGATGCTGCATGGCGGGCCGTGCTGGCTTCGGGACAGGCCGATGCAATCGTCGCCACGGTCAAGGCTGCGGTCGGCCGCGGCGAGGCGAAGGAGACCGCAATCTCCGTCGAGGCCGGCGGCGGAACACTGGCGCTACCGGCCTTGATAGAGCCCTTGAGTGTCGATGCGGAGGTCGTCGGCGCGCTCGTCCTGTTCGATGCCGAGCCGGGCGACGATCTGCGACGGCTCATGCTGGACAGTGCGAAATTCGCCCTTAGCGTCCAGATGATGCGCAGCGTGATCCAGTTCCGCTTCGAGACGCGCACGCTGACCGAATTGTTTTTCGAGATCATCGAGCGGCGCTGGCGCGACCCGGACGATATTGCGCGCCGTGCGCGCCATCTCGGCCTGCCGCTGTCGCGCCCGCTGCGCATGCTCGTCGTCGATTTTCCCGGAACGGCCGGTGGGGAGCGTGACGGATCGCTGAACGCCCATCAAAGCGTGCAGCGGCTCGCCCGGCAGCAGGGGCTGACCTGCCACGTCATCGCGATCGGCACGGGCCTGGTCTGCCTTCTGCCCGCACAGTCGGCCGAGGACCGCGAACGAATCGACCGTTTTGCGCAACGCCTGGTCGAAATGCTGCGCCATGCCCTGCCGAGTGAGCCGATCGCCGTTATCGGCGGGGTTTGTCATGGGCTGAACGACTATTCCGGCGAATGGGATCGCGCCTGGCGCATGCTGCGGATCGCGCGCAGCTTCCGGCGCAGCGGCGTGCTCTCGGCGCTCGACTTCGGGCCCTTGCCGATGCTGATCGGCGCCGCCGACTCCGCCGAGGTCCGCAGCTTCGTCGAGGGCAGCATCGGCAGGGTCGCGGCCCATGATCGCGAGCACGGCACGCCCTATCTCGAAACGCTCGCCGCCTATCTGCGCGCCGGCTGCCGCAGCCAGCCCTGCGCGGACGCGATGGGGCTGCATGTCACGACGCTGCGCTACCGGCTCGCGCGGATCGAGGAGTTGTTCCAGATCGATGCGGATACGCCGGAACGGCGCTTTGCCTTGGAACTGGCGCTCAAGATGCACGACGTCATCGAGAGCCGAACCGTCGCCCACCCCTGAAGCGGCGAATCCTTTTGCGCGTCTGTCCTCCGTTTCGGAGGAAGAAAGCTGGCAGGCGCCTGCCTAGCCTCACCCTCATTGGTGACAAGCACCGAAGAGGATCGCCATGCTGGCGACGGCGCCCCAACACTCTGCCATGATCGATCCCGTCGCGCTGCGGCGGGCTTTCGGCACCTTCCTGACCGGCGTGACGATCATCACCACGCACGACGCGGAGGGCCGCCCGCGTGGCATGACCGCGAATTCCTTCACCTCGGTCTCGCTGGACCCGCCTCTGCTGCTGGTCTGCGTCGGCAAGGGGGCATCGAGCTTTCCGGCCTTCGACGCGGCTGACTGCTTCGCGGTCAACCTGCTGCAGGAGGACCAGAAGGACCTCTCCAATCTCTTCGCCTCCAAATCGCCCGACAAATTCGCCGATGTCTCCTATGACAGCGTCCATACCGGCGCGCCTGTCCTCGGCGATTGCCTGACCTGGTTCGACTGCAGCCTGCATCAGCGCGTCGATGCCGGCGACCATATCGTGCTGATCGGCCAGGTGCAGGCTTTCGGCACCAGCCCTTCTGCGCCGCTGGCCTTCTGCCGTGGTCGCTACGCGGCGGTGAAGGACCCGTTGCCGCCGGGTTGGCTCGCTTCCAGCAGCATGGTCGTGAACTACCTTGTCGAGTCGGACGGCAAGCTGCTGCTCTGCCGCGAGGGTGGTGGTGGCTGGGCCCTGCCGCAGGCGACGCGTCGCATTCTCGACGGAAGGCTGCCTCTCGCCAATGGCGAGAGCCTGCCGCTGCTGCCGGAAGACACCTTCCTCTATTCGATATTCGACGTCGCCGATGGCGATCCGGGCCATCTGGTCTACCGGGCCCGGCTCGCTGGCGATGCCGGCGGCATCACCCTGCCGGAAGGCGTGCGCTTCTTCGGCTTCGACGAATTGCCCTACGAGGAGATCCTGACGCGCGAAACCCGCAGCGTGCTTCGCCGCTATGTCAGCGAGAGCAACGGGCGCCGCTTCGGCATCTACATCGATTCCCATGATGGCGGGCGCTTCGCGATGGTCGAGGACACCAAGCCCTGGGCTGGCATTCCGCAACCCTGGCAGCGCGGCGGCGCATCATGAAGACGACGGTCGAAACCCTCCGGGGCTCGCGCATCGGGCATTTCATCGACGGGGCCTTCGTGGCGCCGCAGAGCGGCGTATATGCGCCCAGCTTCGATCCGACCACCGCCGAGCCCTGGTATGAGTTCGCCCAGGGCGACGCGCGCGACGTCGATGCCGCCGTCCGATCCGCCCGCGCGGCGCTGATCAATCCGGCTTGGCGGCGGATGACGCAGACCGATCGCGGCAAGCTGGTGCGCCGTCTCGGCGAACTCGTGCTCGCCAATGCCGAGGAACTCGCCCAGCTCGAATGCCGCGACAACGGCAAGCTGCTCAAGGAGATGCGCGCCCAGATGCGGGCGCTTCCCGACTCCTACGGCTATTTCGCCGGCATGGCCGACAAGCTGCAGGGCGACACGATCCCGGTCAACAAACTCGACACGCTGAACTTCAACCTGCTCGAGCCGATCGGCGTGGTCGGGATGATCATTCCGTGGAACTCGCCGCTGATGATGCTGACCGGCACGCTGGCGCCGTGCCTCGCCATCGGCAACACCATCGTGGTCAAGCCCTCGGAACACGCCACCGCCTCGGCGCTGGCGCTGGCGGAGCTGGTGATCGAGGCCGGCATCCCGCCGGGCGTCGTCAATGTCGTGACCGGCGACGGCATGACGACGGGCGATGCACTGACCCGCCATCCCGGCATCGCGAAGTACGTTTTCACCGGCTCGACCGATACCGGCCGCAAGATCGCCGGAAACGCGGCGGGCAATCTCGTGCCCTGCCAGATGGAGCTCGGCGGCAAGTCACCCCATGTCGTGTTCTCGGATGTCGACATCGAGCGCGCGGTCAACGGCGTCGTCTCCGGCATTTTCGCCGCGGCGGGGCAGACCTGCGTCGCCGGCTCGCGCTGCTTCGTCGAGGCGCCGGTCTATGAGCGCTTCGTCGAGGCGCTGGTCGAACGCACCAGGCGCGTCAGGGTCGGCCACCCGATGGCCGAGGACACCGATATCGGGCCGCTCGCGCTGGCGGCGCAGCTCGACAAGGTCGAGCATTTCGTCGGCTCCGGCGTGCGCGAGGGCGCGAAAGTCGCCGTCGGCGGTCGCAGGCCCCAGGACGAGGCGCTGGCGCGCGGCTGGTATTACGAGCCGACGGTGCTGACCGAAGCGCGCAACGACATGAGCTTCATGCGCAACGAGATCTTCGGTCCGGTCGTCGGTGTCGTACCCTTTTCGAGCGAGGAGGAGATGATCTCGCTCGCCAATGACAGCGAATACGGGCTCGCTTCCGGCATCTGGACCCGCGACATCGACCGCGCGATGCGCTTCGCCCGCAACGTCGAGGCTGGCACGGTCTGGATCAACACCTATCGCTCCGCCGCCTTCATGTCCGCCAATGGCGGCACGAAGAAGAGCGGCTACGGCCGCCGCGGCGGCTTCGAGGTCATGCGCGAGTTCTCGCGCCTGAAGAACGTCGTCATCGACTATTCGGGCGCCATGCAGGACCCGTTCGTCATCCGCCTGCGCTGATGCGCTGTCCCGCCCGTTTGTACGGAGGCTAGCCATGAAATTCGCTCTCTCGATCAATATGGAGCGCTTTTCGCCCGACGAATCGATGCAGGACGCCATGTCCAACATGCTGGCGCTCGCCCGCATGGCCGATGAGGGCGGCTTCGAGACGCTGTGGACCGCCGAGCACCACACCATCGAATGCACGATCTCGCCGAACCCGTTCCAGACGCTGGGCTGGCTGGCGCAGCACACCAGCCGCATCAGGCTCGGCACCGCGACGCTGGTCGCGCCCTACTGGTCGCCGATCCGGCTCGCCGGGGAGGCTGCGCTCTGCGACCACCTGACCGGCGGACGGCTCGAATTCGGCATCGCGCGCGGCGCCTACCAATATGAGTTCGACCGCATGGCCGGCGGCATGCCCCAGCAGGAGGGCGTCGCCTATATGAAGGAGCTCGTCCCGGCGGTTCAGAAGCTGTGGGCCGGCGACTACGCCCATGAGGGGCAGTATTGGCAATTCCCGCTCGCGACCTCGGTGCCGAAGCCATTGCAGAAGCCGCATCCGCGTATCTGGGTCGCGGCGCGCGATCCCGGCACCTTCGACTGGGCGGTCGGCGTCGGCGCCAGCATCCTGTCGACGCCGCTCTCGGCGCCGGTCGCGGAGATCGGCGTGCTCGCCGAGAAGTTCCGCAAGGCCTGCGCCGATCACCCCGAGCGCCCGCGCCCGAAATTCATGATGCAGCGCCGAAGCTGCGTCTACGACAGCCGGCAGGATTGGCAGGAGATCGTTCGCTACAGCGTCGATTATGGGCGCTATTTCGAAAATCTGATGCAGAACATCGGCACGGTGAAGGACGGCTTCCCCGAGGCCGTGCCGTTCGAAACCGTCGCCAATCGCGGCAATTACGATCCGAAGGCGATCCGCGACAACCTTGTCTTCGGCACGCCCGAAGAGGTCATTCCCAAGCTCGAGGTCTATGAGGCCGCCGGGGTCGACCAGTTCTGCCTCGGCCTCTCCTACAATCTGCCCTTCGAACTGCAGGTCAGGACGCTCAGGCTCTTCATCAACGAGGTGATGCCGCATTTCGCCAATCGAGAGCGCGAAGCCGCCCGGCCCCGTCTCGCAGCGGTCGGAGCCTGAGCGGATGGCCGAAGCTGATGCCTTGATGCGGACGCCTGACGTGAACGGCACGCTCGTTCGCGACGGCGTCGAGCTGAACTACCGGCTGAGCGGCTCGGGCGATCTGCCGCTCGTGCTGGTGCACGGCGTCGGTTCGTACTGCGTAGCCTGGGACGGCGTTATCGCGCGCCTGTCCGACGGCTTCCGCATCCTGAGCTTCGATCTGCGCGGCCATGGTCGCTCGGCCCGGGTCAAGGGCCGCTACGAGATCGACGATTTCACCGGGGACGTGCTGGCGCTAGCCGATCATACCGGCTTTGGCCGCTTCGATCTCGCAGGTTTCTCGCTCGGCGGCCTGATCGCGCAGCGTCTCGCGCTGACCCACCCCGAGCGGTTGCGACGGCTCGTGCTGCTGTCGACGGTCTCAGGGAGGACCGACGAGGAGCGGGAGCGCGTGCTGGCGCGCCTCGCGGCGCTCAAGGCCGGCGATCGCGGCTCGCATTACAACGCCTCGCTGTCGCGCTGGCTGACCGAGGATTTCCAGGCGCGCAATCCCGAGCTGATCGCGGAGCTGCGCCGCCGCAATGCGGAAAACGATCCGGATTGCTACGCCTCGGCCTACCGCGTGCTGGCCGAGACCGATTTCGGCGGGCTGATCGACCAGATCCGCCTGCCGACGCTGATCGCCACCGGCGAGCACGACCAGGGCTCGAACCCGCGCATGTCGCACTACATGCACGAGCGCATCGCCGGCTCGCATCTGCACATCCTGCCGGGGCTGCGCCATTCCCTGCTCAACGAGGCGCCCGACCAGGTCGCGGCCCTGATGCGGGACTTTCTAATGGAATCGGGCGCGGAGAACCGCAAGTGATCGTCGAGGAACGCATCTATCGCATCCGCACGGGCAGGATGGGGACCTATCTCAAGCTTGTCCGCGAGGAGGGGCTAGCGATCCAGCAGCCCATTCTCGGCCATCTCGTCGGCTACTTCACGACCGAGATCGGGGCGTTGAGCCAGGTCACACATCTCTGGGCCTATGCCGATCTGGAAGATCGCCGCCAGCGCCGCCAGCAGCTTGCCGACGATCCGCGCTGGCAAGCCTTCCTGCCCAAGCTCTCGGAGAACATCGAGCAGGCCGAGAACAAGATCCTGCTGCCGACCGATTTTTCGCCGCTGCGCTGACGGCGCGACACCCTTGGAGGCAGGTCGGAGACCTGCCGAGCAACATGACCGGAAGGGGATTAGCGGTGAGCGAGAGGCTGCGGATCGAGAACCTCTACAAGGTCTTCGCCAAGGACCCGGCGGAAGCCTTGCGGATGCTGCGCGAGGGCGCAACGAAGGACGGCGTCTCCGAGACGCTCGGCCAGGTGGTCGGGCTGGACGACGTCTCGCTCAGCGTCCCGTCCGGCTCGATGTACATGATCATGGGCCTGTCCGGCTCCGGCAAGTCGACGCTCGCGCGCTGCGTCAACCGGCTGAACGAGCCCAGCGCCGGACGCATCCTGCTCGATGGGCAGGATATCGTGCCGCTTTCCGAGAAGGCCCTGCGCGAGGTCAGGCGCACGCGCATGTCGATGGTGTTCCAGCATTTCGCGCTGCTGCCCAACAAGCGCGTCATCGAGAATGTCGAGTTCGGGCTGAAGCTGCGCGGCGTCGCGCCGGCCCAGCGCCGCAAACGCGCCGAGGAGGTGCTTTCGGTCGTTGGGCTTGCGCGTTGGGGCTATCACCTTCCGCATGAACTGTCGGGCGGCATGCGCCAGCGCGTCGGGCTTGCCCGGGCGCTCGCGACCGACGCCGACATCCTGATCATGGACGAGGCCTTCAGCGCGCTCGACCCGCTGATCCGAACGGAGATGCAGGACGAGCTGTTGCGCCTGCAGCGCACGTTCAACAAGACCGTCCTGTTCATCACCCATGATTTCCAGGAGGCGCTGAAACTCGGCACCCGCATCGCGATCATGTCGGAAGGCCGCCTCGTGCGCGAAGGCACCCCCCAATCGATCGTACTCGAACCGGGCAGCGATTATGTCGCCGCCTTCACCCGCGAGGTCGATCGGGCGCGATTGTTCGACGCGCGCTCTGTGATGAAGCCGCCGGCCGAGCTCTGGCGGGGCCCGGACGGCATCGTCGTCGGCGGCGCAGAGGGCGGGTTCCTGCTCGACCGGCAGGAGCAGATCGTCGCCGGCTTGAACGAGGCAGAGATCGCCACACTGCGACTGACCGGCGAACTGCCGGCCGGGCGCGGCCCGCATCTTTGCGTTCCCGAAGACGCCAAGCTCGTCGATGTCGCGCGCAGCTATCGCGAAGGGCGCGCCATGGGCGTCGTCGACGATAGCGGCAGGCTGGTCGGGCTGCTCGGCGCCGAGCAGATCCTCGCCCGCATCGCCAATCTGCCGAGCCCGGGAGAAGCCCCATGATCAAGGCTAACGATCTCGCGATCTTCCCGATCGACCAGTGGATTCAGGACGGGGTGCGCTGGCTGGCGCTGAACCTGCGGCCGCTGTTCCAGGCGATCAAATGGCCGGTCGAAAGCCTGCTCGGCTTCAACGACTGGGTGCTGCACGCGATTCCCTTTCCGGCCATGCTCGTCCTGATCGGCCTGATAGCCTGGCGCAGCGCCGGCCGTGGCGTCGCGGCCTTCAGCGTCGTCTCGCTGATCGTGATCGCCATGCTCGGCGTCTGGGCCGAGGCGATGACGACGCTGTCGCTGATCGCCACCGCGATCGTGTTCTGCGCGGTGATCGGCATTCCGATCGGCATTCTCTGCGCCCGCAGCGACCGGGTCTGGAACGTGGTCCGCCCGATCCTCGACATCATGCAGACCACGCCGACCTTCGTTTACCTGGTGCCGGTGGTGATGCTGTTCGGCGTCGGCACGGTGCCGGGCGAGGTCGCTGTCGTCACCGCCGCCGCGCCGCCGCTGATCCGCTTCACCAATCTCGGCATCCGTATGGTCGAGCACGAGATCGTCGAGGCGGGCCTGGCCTTCGGCGCCGACAGCCGCCAACTCCTCTGGGAGATTCAGCTTCCGCTCGCGATTCCGACCATCCTCGGCGGGCTCAACCAGACGGTCCTGACCGCAATGGTGATGTCGGTCGTCGTCGCGATGATCGGCGCCGAGGGCCTTGGGCTGGTCGTCCTGCAGGGACTCGGGCGGCTCGATGTCGGCCGCGCCGCCGTCGGCGGCATCGCCATCGTCCTGCTGGCGATGATGCTCGACCGCATCACCCAGAAGCTCGCCGAGCCGAAGCGTGGCCAGCGCACCTCGCTGCTGCAGGTGCTGACGCGCTTCCCGCGGGGCGAGCGCCGCGAGGAGATCGTCGCGCCGTCGCCGCCGGAGACCAGTCGCCAAGCGGCCTGAAACGATCAGTTTTGAAAGAAGAACCCGCCCGCCAAGGGCGGGCCGGGGACCAGACCAGTCACAACCGAAGAGGAGAACGCAATGCTCAGCCTTTCAGCCGGACTATTCGTCAGGACCGTTGCCGCCGCGGCGCTCGCCGCCGTCACCTTGCAGGGAGCGGCCTTCGCCCAGGCCATGCCGGGCAAGGGCAAGACCGTGCGCTACGCCCAGAGCGACAGCCTCGGCGCCAACTACGTCACCGCCCAGATCATCAGCCGGGCGATGAAGGAACTGGGCTACGAGGTGAAACTCTCGACCCTCAACACGACATTGTTCTTCCAGGCTGCCGGGCAGGGCGATCTCGACCTCGCCACCGACGTCAACATGCCCCAGCGCGAGCCCGCCTTCCGGGCGGTCGAGAAGCAGGCCGAGTTGATCGGCACCGGCATGATCGTCGGAGGCGGCATCAACGGCTACCTCATCGACAAGAAGACCGCGACCGCCCACAACATCACCAGCCTCGCGCAGATAAAGGATCCCAAGCTCGCCGCCCTGTTCGGCAAGGACGGGCGCGCCGACCTGATCAACTGCGATCCGGGCTGGAGCTGCGGCGACGTCGTCGATTTCCAGCTCGACAAGTTCGGCCTCAAGGACACCGTCCGCTCCCTGCGCGGCAAATACGAGACGCTGATGGTCGAGGCGGTGGCGCGCGTGAAGCGCGGAGAGCCCGCCTTTTTCTATGCCTGGAGCCCGTCCTGGGTGAACAATGCGCTGATCCCCGGCGAGGAGGTCGTCTGGTTGCCGACACCGGAGGATGCGCTGCCGCCGAACGTGCCGAACCGCGGCTCGGCGCTGGTGCCCGGCGTCAAGGGCTGCGCCGGCGGCGCCGACCCCTGCCGCATGGCGATGTCGTCCTGGAACTGGGCCTCTGTCGCGAACAAGCAGTTCGTCGCGGCCAACCCGGCGATCAAGACGCTGATCGAGCAGATCAAGTTCCCGCTCGCCAGCTGGTCGGCCTGGGAGTTCAGCATCAACAAGAACGGGGCCAGCAGCGCCAACATCAACCGCATGGCCGACGAATGGATCGCCCAGAACAAAGCTGCGTTTGACGGATGGGTCAGCAAGGCCCGAGGCGCCGTCTGATCTCAATCTGCAGGGAGGCGTCACACGTTCGGAATCCTCTGCTCGGCTTGAGATGTCTCCAGGGAAGGCTGCTGGAGGCATCTCGGGGCCAGGGACCACCCCCGTCCGCTTGCCCACGAGCGTCAGCTTTCTGGCAGTGGGGCAATGTCAGCTGTTGGCGCATTGGGCACGGGGATATCAGCCCATTCGAGCGCGTTCATCGGGTTCGAAACGCTCCCAATATGGTGGTTGGCCAAAAGCTTGACGAAGGCAATCGGCGAAGGCGCGCAGCTTGGCTGACGGCCGGCGGCCTTCGGGATGGGCGAGATAGATGAGCTCCGGCCCCGGCTGCACACCGATGTCGACAATGCAGAGCCGGCCGCTGCGGATCTCGGCGCCGGCGATGAACAAAGGCAGCAGCGCGATGCCGAGGCCGGCCAGAGCCGCATCCCGCATCATGTCGCCGTTGTTGACCCGCAGGCTGGGACGCCCACGCACGCTGACCATCCCTTCCGGTCCATGGAACGACCAGTCACCGCTGCCCCGATTGGTGTAGAAGATTCCGGCATGTCCATTGAGCGCGCTCATCGAATCCGGGCTACCGTGCCGCTCCAGATAATCTGGCGATGCGACGAGCACCCTCCGGCTCGGGGCCAGAGTCCAGGCAACGAGGCGGGAATCCGCGATCGGCCCATGACGCAGTACTGCGTCATAGCTGTCGGCGCCGGCCTCGACCCGACGGTCATCGAGGTCGAGCGTCAGCGCGATCTCGGGATGCCGGGCAAGAAACGGATAGATGGCGGGGCCGAGATGCATGCGGCCGAAGGTGACGGGCGCCGAGATCTGGAGCGGCCCGGCCAGCGTGCCGCGCCGTTCGGCCATGTCGGCCGCAGCCTCTTCGATCTCGCGGGTGATGCGTGTGGCGCGCTCGAGAAACGCCGTGCCGTCCTCGGTCAATGTCAGCCGGCGCGCGCTGCGGTGCAGCAGTGTCGCACCGAGGCTGCGTTCCAGTTCGGCCAAGCGATCGCTGACCACGGATTTCGACAGGCGTAGTCGGCGTGCGGCCTCGCTCAGCGAACCGGCTTCCGCGATGGCGACGAAGGTCGCGATGCCGTCGAGCTTCACCATGGTTCGGTTTTCCCGGAGCTCAATTTCGCCGAACAAAGGCTAATCCGAACGAATGCGGAATGCTACGTTGCGTCATGCCAACGGGGTTGACAGCGACGGTCATTGGACCGCCCTCCCGGCCGGCGGGAACACCCGAGGCCAGCCCTTCATTAAAAAGGGCAAGGGCGGCCCGTCTGGTAAGCGCGCGGTCGTCGCGCTGGTTGAGCGCGGCGGTCGTGTCCGTTCCTTCCATGTCGATAAGGCCAACGCCGAGAACGTCCGCGAGATCGTCGTCACCAACATCCGCCGCGAGAGCCGCCTACACACCGACGAAAGCCGCCTCTACACAAAGACCCGCGAAGAGTTCGCCCGCCATGAGACGGTGCGCCATTCAGCCAAGGAATATGCGCGCGGCGACGTGAATACCAACACGGTCGAGGGCATGTTCTCTATCTTCAAGCGCGGCATGAAGGGCATCTATCAGCACTGCGCTGAGAAGCACCTTCATCGCTACCTTGCCGAGTTCGACTTCCGCTACAACAACCGCACCAAGCTTGGCGTCAACGACGTCATGCGCCGCGACAATGCCTTGAAGGGCATCGACGGCAAGCGCCTCACCTATCGGCGGATTGGTGGCGCCGCGCTCGCTTAAGCAGAAGGCAAAGAAGCTTTTACGTAAACGCCGCGCGAAGGCTGTGCACCACGGCGGTTGACGCTGGAGCGAGTCGCCGCGAATCAGGTATTACTTTACGAAGGCGTTCCTCAACCAAACCGCCGCTTTGGCCAAAGGGCCAGCGGCGGCGGGAACGACTGCGACGAGCTGGCCTTGATACCGTGCCCAAGTCAAAGCCTTCAGCCGTTCACGAGCATCGGCTGCATCCTTGGCTTGAATGGTGAAAGCCCACTCATCGCCGTCGTGCCGGTATTCGAAGAGGAACGTCGCAAACGGCTGATGAGAGGATGATGACATGTGGTTCCATCTCTACCGAGACGCCAATAATCAATGGCGTTGGACGCTCTTCGGAGCCAACAACCGGAAGATCGCAAATTCCGGGGAAGGCTATATCAACAAGGCCGACTGCGTGCATGCGATCAATCTTGTCGCAGCATCAGACGGCTGCCCGATTAGAGAATGATACGGTTAACGAGACCTTAAGAGCCCGGTTTAACGACCGGGCTCTTTTTCTTTTTGACGTTCTTGCCCTCGTCTTTCGGCGCTTTCGCATCATGCGGCTTCGGCGGCGTCGCCAGCATCCGCTTCAACACCTCGTCGCGGCGTTTCTCGTCTTCGTCAGGACGCTGCGGCATTGCTCACCGCCAGCGCCAGAACCGGCGATCCGGCCAGCCGCTTCTTGTTGATTTCTGCTGCCATAGCCGTGATTGTGACCTTGGAATAAGCAAAAAGCATGTCCGCGTCAGTGGCATCCAATACCGCGCGAACGTGCGCAAGCGGGTTCCGATCAAAGTCTTTGACGTGGCGAATGTGGCTAAGCGTTTTAGGCTCAGGGACTAGGGCGCCTGAACACTTCTCCAAGCCCCCGATCAAATCGCCCCATTGCTCTTTGCCGTTGTCAGCCTTGCCCGTGAAAAGTCGGTAATACTCGCGGAAGACAGCCTCGATCGCTCGGCAGCTATGGTAGCCGGAAGCCGTATACAACCCGAAAGCGTAGCAACGACCGGCGCTGATATACTCGTCGTTTGCAAGCGGCCCCATGGTCACTCTTACTTCGGGCGGGAACGTCTCGTTAGCGCGGTCCACAAGGTCTCCCAAATCGTACGTCCCGCGCTTCGGGACAAGATACGTGGCAGACCTCTGCATATCGGTACGGAAAACCGCCTCAAACGCGGCCATGGCGTTCTTGGCCCCGTACATTCGCCAGGCTTCGATCTTCAGGTTCCCGTCAGGCGGGAAGGTCCAATTCCCTTCCCCATCGCGGAAGTAGGTGTTCTGCAAATTGCCCAGTTCACGACGCAAAAGCGCCGCGTCGGGGCGGCAGAAATCCAGACGCGCCGGCGCATCGGGGCCAAGCAGGCGTTCGATAGCAGCGCTCGCGTTCATAAGGGGCATGAACAGACGCCCTACCGTCGTGTCGTCCGATACGACCACCGCGATTGGGTGCAGCTCACTGCCAATCGAGTAGAGCTGAAAAAGGTCAATTCTTTCCACGCGTAAGGCTCCCCAGCGGTTGCAAGGGAGCCTTACCACGTTTCCGCACCCTAGTTCAGCACCGGCCTGTCGCTGAGAATCATGCATCACGAAAACTGCTTTGTCACGTATATAATTAAGAATTAAATCCTAGCGGCAGTCACGAAGGCGCGAAACTACGGATCCCCCGTGTAAGTGACGGCATGAGCACGCTTGAGTTTGTGCATAAGACGAGGTTGCTGCGGAAAATTCGGGCGATCAAGGCGCCCGACCGCAAGGATCCCTGGCACCGCTGATGCCGGCGCCCTTCAAGCCTTGGTGCCTCTCCTGGAATCGCCCCAATAGTGTGACGGATCGCGCCGAAGGCCGTAGCCCGCCGCTTGCAAACCCGGCAGTCGGTTCGCCGACGTCTTTGCCGCGATGAAGGCTCACAGCGCGCGGATCTCTTCCTCGAATGCCTCCGGGATTTCGCCGTGGCGAGCGAGGACTGCAAGCGCGCTAACCTCGCCGGTCTCGTCGTCCGCAGTCACATGGATCACGGCCAGACCCTCCGCCGTGCGGCCGAGCCGCTCGCCATCGCGCAGCGCATGATGCTTCGTCTTCGCCAGCACGCGCTGCCCCGGCACCAGGCGCTTGCGGTGCGTCTTGAACGGCTGGAGGAAGAAGGTCTCGACGCTTGCCATGGCTTGACTCCGGGAGGCGGGTTCGTTCTCATTACGTTCTCATTTTGAGGAACGCAATCGATGCACGTCTCGCCCGCCGTCCTTGGACCGCCGATCTTCCTGCCGGTCTATCTGAAGGCAGTGCGCGCGGGCTTCCCGTCGCCGGCTGACGACTACCTGGACCAGCCGATCGACCTGTCGCGGGTGCTCATCCAGAACGCCCCGGCGACCTTCATCATGACGGTGGCCGGCGACAGCGCCATCGACGTCGGCATCTTCGACGGCAGTCTGATTACGGTCGACCGTAGCCTGGTGCCCAAGGACGGCGACGCCGTCGTTGTCGACGTCAACGGCGAGCGTAGCATCAAAATTTTCAGGATCGCCGGCGGTCGATCAAGTCTCGCGTTCGGCAACCGGCACCGTCGAGGATGTGCACGACGCCAAGCTGCTCGACGGCCTGCTGCGCCGCGACCCCGACGCCGCGCCGTTCCGCTTCGTCGATGTCGCCATGCCCGTCTATGGCGCCAACGGCGCGCTTGCAGGCGTTCTCGGCGCGCATTTGAGCTGGAACTGGGCCAGCGAGGTCCGCTCTCATCTCCTACGGAAATACGATCGCCAGCTCGAATCCGACATCTGGGTGCTGGGCCGAGATGGCAATATCCTGCTGGGACCGCAGCGCGCTGGTGCAGTGCCGGCCGCCTGGTTGCATGCAGCGAGATCCGGCAAGCCGGCGACGTTCCAGGATACGAGCGGTGGGCGCCGGATGCTGACGACGCTCGTTGCGACACAGGGCGAGGGCGAGTATCCCGGGCTGGGCTGGATCGTCGCCTCGCGGCGCCCGGTCGATGTTGCGCTGGCGCCGGCCAATCGCCTGGCGCTCACGATCGGCCTGCTCGGCATGCTGATCGCGGCATTGGGCTCAGCCCTCGCCTGGTTTCTCGCGGGCACGGTGACAAGACCGCTGACGCGGTTGTGTCGCGCGATCGACCTGATCGGCCGCCATCCCGGTGCCGACAGCGTCCAACGCCAGCATGGCTCGCGCGATCTGCTTCAGCTTTCCGGAACCGTGCGCTCACTGTTGCGCCGCGTCGGCACTGCCGAAAGGGGCGCGCAGGAAGCCAGGGAGGCCGCGCGCGAGGTCGAGCTTAGGGCGGAAGAACAGGCCCGCGCCTCCGACGAAAAGACCCGCCGCCTCGGGGCGGACATCCACACGCTGCGCGCTCTCGCCGACACCGATCCACTGACCAGCCTCTTCAATCGCCGCGCCTTCCTGCCCTTCGCAGAAGACGCGATGAACTATTTCAAGCGCTACAAGCGTGATGTCGGCGTGCTGATGTTCGACATCGATCATTTCAAGCGCGTCAACGACACCTTCGGCCACGCCGCCGGCGACGAAGTCATTCGCGCGGTCGGCAAGATCATCGCTGGGCAGGTTCGCACCACGGACAAGGTCGCCCGCTTCGGCGGCGAGGAGTTCGTCGTGCTGCTGCGCGAGACCGACGATGCCGGGGCGATGCTGCTGGCGAACCGCATCCGCGAGGCCGTCGAGAATACGATCGTGACGCAGGGGCTGGCCCATCTCTCGATCACGATCAGCGTCGGCGCGGCTATGGCCGGTCCGCGGGATCGGGATATCGAGGATGTCATCGCCCGCGCCGATGAGGGGCTATACCAGGCGAAATCCGCCGGCCGGAATCGAGTCGTGATGGGCCAGCACAATCTCGCGTTGACAGAGGCCGCTTGACGACTGGCCAGGTCCGGGGCTCGTTGGAGGCGCATTGCCCAGCGCTGGGTGGCGCTTGAACACGAGCCGTAAGGTACTCTTCAGACCGCGACGCCGCTGCCCACATCTCGTACCTCAGTTCCGGCCGGCTACGGGATCTTCCGCCCAGCTTGATCCGCCTCTTCTTGATCGAGGGCCGCAAGGCAGACATTCTCTCGGCCAAGCCGGCGCAGATGGGCGAAGGCGGCATGTTGGTGGTGAGGATGAGTGATGTCGGTGGTGCCGCTGATCCCGCTTCGACGGGTCGATGATTTGATCGAAAGGCTGGAGGCAGTCAAAGCCGACGCTGATGCGCGAGGCTTCGGCACGATGGCCTACTTCATCGAGACGACGCTAATCGAGGCACGGATTCAGCAGCGTCGGCTGACGATGACGTCGCCATGTACCACTGGCTCAGGGTGACAAGGGAGGTCGTTCGCAGGCTTATCGCGCAGCGGGAGGAGCTCGGGGGCTGAGAATCGATTGTGTCATCAGGCTTTCAGCGGCGGTCCTGAGGTGCGTCCGATCGCCTCGTCCTCAAAAGCCCTGATTGCCTTCCATGTCTGCGCTACGCGACGCCTAATGAGCGTCAGGGCCTCGTTGTTGACCTCGATGCCCGCCCGGCATTCTTGCTGGATTGTAGTCATCGAGTGCAACGCGGGCCCATCCCCACCGGTGAGCATATCGCTGCCCCTCAATATCCTGATTTGACCTGCGCCGACGATCACACTTGTGAGCCTCATCCGCAGACGCTCCGTAAGCTGAAATATCTCGTCGTCCCCGCTCTGAAGCTGGACCGTCTCGAGAGGCGAGAGCACCTCGATGACGCTGGAAAGAATTGCGTCGACGCGTCGATGGAACATCAAAAGGCCAGTCGCGCCGCTTCCGTCAAATTCTACACCGAGATCGGCGGCGCGTGCCCATTTTCCGATTCCTGAACCGCATAGCTCAAGATCGGCTCGTATCTTGTTGAGGTCAGCAGCCACTGCTCGCAAAGCTTCCGCGCCGGCCACAGCGGCTTGACGGTTAGCGGCCGCCACTTGCCTGTCAGCAGCTCCCAGCTGCTTGGCAGCCCAACGCAAGGTAAGGGCGGCGACCGCGGCGGTAATGATGTTTCCAGCCAGCGACTGATAGCGATTGAACCAAAATTCGAAGCAATTCGCGGCCTTCTTCAATTCGATATCGTCAGAGCGAGCCGTGCAGACGTCGCCTCCCGCGATCCAGAGGACGCCGAGAATAAAAAGCAGAGCTAGAAGCCCAAGCGGGACCCAAACTCGGAAGTGAAGGGATCGGCTCATACCCGCACGCTGGGCAATGAAGCGCCGTCGAGCAACCGCCCGACTGTGGCTGTCCACAGCCTCGCAAGAGGCCGCCGATCCAATCCGGCCGGCTGATCGCTGCGGCCGCGTGTATCTGAGGTCAGGGCAGCTTCACGAGGTCTGCATAGAGAGCGTTGCATCGCGGGCATTTGTAAACGCCCGCCAGTTGATGCGCCGGTCGAATTTGCGCACCATCTTTTTCAAGGCATGCAGAGCAAAACGGAATTCCCGTTGCCTTTCCGGCCTCGTTCTTGGCGTAGAAAAAGCCAACGTGCTCGACGAGCTCGCGTCTGGCGGAAACCCTTTTTGTGAGCTCCGCGATCTCGGTGTCCTTCTGGCGCATGTTGCGCCCGCGCCATAGCGCGGGCGTCTTCTGTCGGCTGCAACGCCCTTTATCAACGCCGCGTGATGATAACTTCCAGATAGGCGCTCGGCACTACCATGGTACCGTCTCCCGAGCGGTTGAACCGGGCGATGAGCGCCATCAGATCTTGCTCCAGTGCTGCCTGTGCCGGTGGCGCCAGCGATGCGAACGCCTTGAGCACGGGGCCGTAATAGCCCTTGAAGACTTCGAGCCAATGCTCCGGCGAGCGATAGCGGAAGTCGAAGTGACGATCCGTCGCCTCGATCGTGGCGAGACGGGGGTCGAAAAGCTCGGCAAGCCGCGCCTGCGTTCCCCACAGAGCCGGCGAACGCGCGCCTTGCGGCGGCGGGACATGCTTGCCGATTGTCTTGAAGAGCTGGCCGATGAAACCTTCTGGCGTCCAGTTCGCCATGCCTATCTTGCCGCCATGCCGGCAGACACGCACGAGTTCGGCGGCCGCCTGCTCCTGGTCAGGCGTGAACATCACGCCAAAGGTCGAGAGGACGGCGTCGAAGCTGGCGTCCGCGAACGGCAGCGCCTCGGCATCCGCTTCACGAAACGACATCTCCAGCCGCTCGGCACCGGCCCTCTCGCGAGCACGATCGAGCAACGCGCCGACATAGTCTGTGCTCGTCACCTTGCACCAGCGCCGGGCTGCCGCCAGGCTGGCGTTGCCGTTGCCGGCAGCTACGTCGAGCACCGTCTGGCCCGAGCGTAGATCGAGGGCCTCGCACAGGTTCTCTCCGACGATTTGCAGCGTTGTGCCGACGACGGCATAGTCGCCCGAGGACCAGGCCGCCTGTTGGCGTGCCTTGATTGCCGGGAAGTCTACGGTCTGCGGGGCCTGGCCCTGGATTGCTGCTGTGGCTGACATCGATCGCTCTCCCATGTGCAGTGTCGTGCTGTCGCAATTCGACTCGCTGCGGCTGTCCATTGGCCTGCCGTTGCGAGACGAGAGACGACACTGCAGACGGTAAGTGCCACTCGTGGAACCGAGCGTGGGAGCCGACGTGGATATGGCCGTGGAATCCGACATAAGCCGCGAGTCCGGTGCAGCATCGGTCCTGCAGCTGCGGCTCCTGGGACCGCTCGCGATCCGGCGCAACGGCTCGCTCCTCGCGCTCCCTGCGTCGCGCAAGGTTCTCGCGTTGTTGGGCTATCTCGTGCTCGCTCCGCAACCGGTCGCGCGGACCAAGCTCTGTGAACTGCTCTGGGATGGTCCCAACGACCCGCGCGGTGAGTTGCGCTGGTGCCTCAGCAAGATCAGGCACCTCGTCGACGAGCCGGGCCGGTCAAGGGTCGTCACGCAGTCCGACACGGTTCGGCTCGATCTGTCGGATTGCAGCGTCGATGCGCGCGACATCGTCCGCGCGAGTCAGAGCGACATCGCGGCGCTTTCCCCAGCCCGATTGAGAGCGCTCGCAGATCTGTTCGAAGGCGACATCCTTGATGGTCTGGAGATCGAACGCTGTCCGGCCTATGGCAACTGGCTCGTCGCGCAACGGCGGCGTTTTCATCACAGCCATATCGCGCTGCTCGAAAGGCTCGTCGCCAGCGGCGAAGACCATGGCGCCGGTTGCCTCGATCGCTGGTTGGAGCTCGCCCCGTTTGATCTAAACGCCCACGGCGTTCTGTTCGAGCGGCTCGCACGCAATGGCCAGATTCGGGATGGCGACGAGCATCTGGCGGCAGCAATGCGTCTGTTCGAGGCCGACGGGTTTGATAGCAGCCCCCTTCGCAAGGCATGGCATGCAGCCAGGACGCGCGACGGGGATCGTGCGCCAACACGTGCCGTCCTCGCTGCAGCCAACGCCATCGCAGACGAGAGCGAGCCGGTCATCGTCGCGGCGCACCGGGCCTCCATCGCGGTGATGCCATTCATCGATCAGTCCGTGACGGCCGGCGAAAATGGCGGGGCTGCGGCAGCGCTTGCCCATGACGTCATCACGCGGCTCGCGAAGCTGCGCAGCCTCTTCGTCATCGCCCAGGGTTCCGTCTTCAGGCTGCATGACCGGCATATCGGCCCACAGCAGGCAGGCCGAATGCTGAAGGTCGAATACGTCGTCAGCGGTTCGGTGCGGCATCACGGCAGCCGCCTGACGGTCACGGTCGAACTGAGCGAGAGCCACAGCGGCAGGATCCTGTGGGCCGAGATCTTCAACCGCGCCCTGGACGAAACGTTCATCGTGCTCGACGAGATCGGCAATCGGATCGTCGCCAGCGTCGCCAGCGAGATCGAAACCACCGAGCGCAACCGCGCGATCCTCAAGCCGCCGAGCAGCCTGAACGCATGGGAGGCGCATCACCGCGGCCTCTGGCATATGTACCGGTTCAACAAGGCCGACAACGAACAGGCCGGGCATTTCTTCGAGAAGGCGGTAAAGCTCGATCCGACCTTCGCGCGTGCCTATGCTGGGCTGTCCTTCACCCATTTCCAGAATGCCTTTCAGGGCTGGACCGCCCGAGCGCCCCAAATCGACCGGGCTTTTGAGGCGGCCGGGCAAAGCCTTATGGTCGATGACAGGGATCCGGCGGCGCATTGGGCCATGGGCAGGGCGCTCTGGCTGCGCGGCCGGCACGACCAGGCGGTCACGGAGCTGGAGCAGGCGATCGATCTCAGCCCCAACTTCGCTCAGGGGCATTATGCCCTGGCCTTCATCCACTCGCAGGCCGGCGATGCTGAAGCGGCCATTGTATCCTCGGATCATTCGCGCCAGCTCAGCCCGTTCGACCCGATGCTGTTCGGCATGCTCGGCGCCCGCGCCATGGCGCTGGTTCGCCTTGGGCTGTTCGACGAGGCGGCTGATTGGGCGGTCAAGGCCGCCGCTCGCCCGAATGCTCATGCCCAGATCCTAGCGATCGCCGCCCTGGCGCTTGGGCTCGCCGGCCGGCGCGACAAGGCGCAGGCTCATCTCGAAGCCATCCGTACGGAACTGCCGCAATACGGCGTCGATGATTTCCTCACCGCGATGCATTTCAACACTGATGACGAGACGCTGTTTCGCGATGGCGCGCGCCTGATCGGTATGACGTAGCATCGCGTCTTAAAGTCTGTCTGACGAGCGAGGTGCAATCTAGAGGGCTTGTAATTCGACACTGTTCGAAACCTCAAAGTCCGTTCCTGGGTGGCACTCCAGCGTCAGCTGTTGGCGCATTCCACCCGGGTGCAGAGCAGGGCGCGTGTAGCGCAAATGCATGGCGAACGCATCAGCGAACCATTCGTTCGCCCGCGTTTTACGCAGGCCTCGCCCTGCGAGACGAGGAGGTGATTATCTCGACTGCGTGTGGTTGGGCTGACGTGAGGACGCTAAATTTCCGGCAGTTTAGTGGCGCTTTTGGGTGCGGTGGCGTTTTCGGATTTTGCGAAGGGCTTCGTCGGATGTTGATGGATCACTTGGACGCTGGCGACGATTTGAGAAACGAGTCGACCCTCCCGACCAAATTTAGACAGGGCCTCGGTTAGATCTCCCCAGCTGCGCGGAGCAGATCCCCGGTCTGCCCACCGCTGTGCGGCCTTAGCAAGGTCGTTTGCGTTTATGCTAGCTGCCGCTGACATCGCGACCATTCGAGGCCCTGTCAGCTTGTTATGGATATGCATTCGATACGCGGTCTCTCCAAGGACCTCTTCGAATTCCGATCGCCTCGAAGCCGCAGGCGCGCTGGTGGGCCCGGCGTTACGAGTGGGCGCGGCGTTATCAACTACCGAAACCGGATAAAGGAAATGAGCGTCGGGCTGGATCGCGGGCACGGACCGGCTGACCTGCGCCCAAGTCGGGAGCTCACCTAGTTGATTGATGGTCTGAACCATCAAATTTTTAGCTTCGTCGTCATGGCGGAGATCCAGAGCGAGGCGCCGCCCCTCCAATGTGCGGAAGATCCTAAATGCCTCCAATGTCGCCCTGCGGCCGCGCTTTCCTAGATGCGCTAGGACTCCAGCAGCTCGATGCAGATCCACAATGAGGCGCTGCCGTTCACGTTCGGCCTGGCGAAACAAATCGATGATCCTTGTGTCGTTCCCTAAAGATCCCTTGGCGTCTTCGATCTGGGCCTCGATTGCGTGTTGCATAGCCGTCCTCAGACGGCTTGGTTCAAGGTCGCCAGCTCGCCTACCATCCTTGCTGATTTTTGCTAAAAGGATCGCTCTACCCCGCTTCTTCAGCGCTTTGATGCAATCGTCCCGAAACTGTCTTGTTCGCTTATCGGGCGCAGCGACGGCGACCATCGCTGCAGCATTTTGCAGCCGAAGACGTGCGCGCCTGGCGCTTGTCTGATCCGAAACAAGACGATCGCTGCGGTTTCGCTGGGGAGGCAAAACCAGCAGCGGCGCGTCATCCAACCTAGCGGTAAGCCGCTCAATACCGCTTTGCCTCATGCGTGCCCGACGGCGCTTAGCATTACGGGAGCGCGTCGATAATGAAGCGTTTGGGACTGAGGCGGAGGAGGCGGTGACGATTGACAGATCGACATCCGAGCTCGCGCCCAGCAAAACATCGTGCTGATGGGTCGTGCTCGCCGCAACGACCTCGCCTTGCATCGGCGTGAGTTCATCGCGATGCAGTTGACGTAGCCGGTTCCTCCGCGACCGCGATCGGTCGGACGCGCTCAGGTTCGATGTCGACGCGAGTAACGGCGAACCCCAGGATGTTACTTCTCGCGCCTCCAACTCGACAGACCTTGTCTGGCGCCATGATATGTGAGGGATGCCGCGACGTTCGAGCCTTTTCTGATATTCGATCTCGCCACGTCGGAGGATGGTGACCGGTTCATCCGGAATGCCTTGGCGTGCGAAGGACCGATGGTCGACACGCTCGAGGGTGAACTGGGAAATAAGATCAGCCCAGGTCGAGCGCATCCACTCCATCTCTCCGGAGATTTGTCGTGTGCCATTGCGGGTCTCGACGATGAGCGGATTGCCCTCGGCAAGTTCCTTCTTCCGGGCCGCGATGCCGTCTAGCGCACGAACTTTGCGCCCGAAATCGGTTTCCGCAAATCGTCGGGTCGACATAAGGATGTGCATATGGTCGTTAGCGCTGCCTTCCTTGTGATGCACCGCCCACTGCGCGAACACACCGAACCGACCGACCAGCGCGGCCGCGAAAGTTTCGGTTGCTGCTTGAGCCTGCTGCGTTGTCAGCCCGTATGGAAGGGCTGCGTCAATATGAACGGCAACGCGTGGCGCCTTGCCCGCCCGGCGCTGATACTCGCCGTCCTTCCGGCGCTCCATCTGGTCAGCGGCCTGCCAAAGCTGCACTTTGTCGCGCGTAACACCAGCAGGAACGCTAATGCCGACGCATGCGATCTCGCTTGGATGGTGAGGACGCGACAAAGCTCGTCCGAGCCAATGCGTTTCGCCGGCAATATAAGCGGATTTTGAGCCCGCCGAGAAAGAGCCTTTCGCAGGATCAGCTCGAACCCATCGGGCACCGAAGTGGAACACGCATTCCTCCATCAAGATCTTCACAGGCCCCTGCCAGGCACGCGCAATTTGGAACGGCGACCTTGGAGCTGTTCGGATTGCCTAGGCGGGCCGGGAGGACGTGCCGTCCTCCACTGGACCCTCCTGGCACCCTACACGGTATTTGCTGATTTACTATATACATTGTAATCCGTGTGCGAATCATTCATATGCAGGGTGCTGTCGCCATGGCAGCGGCTGTGAAAGGATCTTCAGATGGCTAATAGTGTGATGGGAGTGCGGTTCGACGACGTCGCCGCCGAGGGGAAGCTGATGAATGGTGTCGGGCAGACGTGGGCCGCCGCCGGGAAGCCGGTCGCCCTCATCGAGGAGATTGCCGAACGCGCCACCCGCGCCGGCAAGAATGAGGTTGTCGCAAAGCTCGTGCGGACCGCCTACGACGCCGGCTTGATCTTCGATGAGCGGACGCCGCTGCTGCAGCAGGAACAGAGCCGCTATCTCGCCGAGCGGAAGCGCAAGTCCGACGAGGCGAAGATCAAGGCGAAGATGCGGAAGGAGCAGCTGCTGCGCGATGAGGTCAACAAGGTGATCCAGCAGCGCGATGCCGAAACGCGCGCTCGCGCTGCGGCGCAGTCGGCGGGTCAGCCCGTTCAGTCCGGCTCGCAGAAGCCGGGCACGCAGGCCTAGTGGGAGCGACCGCATGAACGAGAACGCATCGAAGTCGTTCGCTATGGGGACGGGCCAGGCTGCGCCCGTTGAATTCGAGCCCTACAGCGCGACCCGGGACTCGAACTTGATCTTCAACGCCGCGATGGCGTTGATCAACGCGACGGCCGTCAACGGCAAGCTGAACCTGAAGCCGGCAGTCGCTGTTAAGTGGGCCGCCATGTCTCTCGGCATGGCACGAGCGGCCCCGTCCAAAACTGCCTATGAAGAGGCCCAGAAGAATCCTGACGCTGGCATCGCCTTCATCCAGCAGACGATTCAGGATCTCCAAGTGGCCCACGAAGCGGCGGTGCGGAAAGAAGTCCAGATCGAGGATGAAGTGATCGGAGCGGCTGGTAGGGGGCCTGCCACCTCTCAGAACTAATCGTGGACTTTCAGTCTCCAGCTATCTCAAGCGTGGCCAGCCTCGGCGTAAAATCAACAGCGACGAAGACAGCCTTTGTCTCTGCGATACCGAAGGACCGGAACATATCCCGCAGGGGACCCATGTTCCGGTCCTTATCGTGTGCGATGACAGGCGTGATGTTCAAAGCGATACACTTCAAAATGTCGCCTATGAGAAGGGAATCGCGGATAGCCAATTCTGACGCGCTCGTGAGACGCTCGGCGAGAAAGATCGCATAGGCCTTGTCGCCGTCGTCGCGGACGATCTGATCGACCAGGGATCCGAGCCCAAGACCGGGCGGCCTCGCTTGCACGTTGCTCAGAGGCCCAAGAATTTTATGAGCCAGTTGTGACGCTTGCCGCGAAAATGACGCCACAAGCTGTTCATCGAGTGCATCGTCGAGGTCGACCTGCAGGACGGTGCGATTCCTCTGATCGGCAGCAAGTGACGCGATTGAATAATCCCCGTTCAGGAGGCGCCGTGCAGCTCGCCGTGCGCCCCTTGTATCGCTGCGATACCAGCGTTCGATGATCTCGACTGCTTGAAATGACTGCTTTTGAAGTGCCTTTGCCAGGATCGGCTCAGAGCTGGCCAAGACCCTCAAAAAGGCGCCTGCCTTGGCCGCACGACGAATGTGCGTAGGGTGAGGACCGAAGCGGGAACTTAGATCTTCAAGAATCTTGCCGCGTCGCTTCTGCTGAACGCCAGCTAGCGCGGCAAGGGCCTCTTCGGCTAAAGCAAACCATTCGTCCGCTGAAACCGAAAATCGTCCATTTGGATCCAATTTGCCGGCTGCCGGGGGTGTATCGGCCATTGTTCGGTCTCGTTGAGAGGAAGGTGTCACTGGTCGTTTAGAGTGGTCCCGAGGAGGGGGCAAATTTGATATCTGGGCGTGACCATCCAGAGGAGCGCGGCAGTACGCCCGGTGGACGCGTCGGCGGCAGTTTTGGCGGCAACGAGCCAGCACCAGTCCAGTGAACCTGCCGACGCAAGTGGCTCGACGTCCTCGCCAAGCCAAAAAAAAGGGGCCAAGAGCGTTTGGTGTGTAGAGGCTTAGGCTGCCGTCGAATGCAGCCAAGATAGTAGCGGCTGGCTCCGTTCCCTCAAGGCCTCAAACCAGACGACTGAGCCCGAGGTGCTGGCGAAGCGCGATTCAGCGCTCGAATGGTGCCGGCACGCGAGCAATCATTCGGCAAGCTACGGCGGCAAGTCGTGGCGCTACGCGCTGATCCCGCATGATGCGATTGCCGAAAACATGACTCTTACCGGTTTCTCACGGCAGTTCGGCTAAGGAGATCGCAGCAATCGACGTTCAACACGACGGTGCGCATTTTCCGAAACGGACTCTTGACGTTGGTCCACCAAACAGGTCCACTGGAGGTGCGCGAAGATGGAAGGGATCGACCGAAATCACGCAAAAACTGCGAATTTGTGCTGTTTTTGGCGATTTTTGGAAATGTCTCAGAGTCCTAGTCCCCCAGCCAGTTTCACGTCCGCCGGAGTTTGGCGCATCAAACCCGGGAGAAACAAGAGCGATTCTGGCCCATAGCTAACTCTAGGAACGTCCTCTTCGGCCGGTTTGATTGGCGATCGTGCCCCCGCAGTTACACTTGTCGCACTGTAATGGGGAAGGCGTACGCGGTGTGCCAACGCCTGACGATTAAAATATGAACTGCGCCCAACCGGCGACAAAATCACCCGAGCGCCCGCCGGCCTGCTTCAGCCGCTCGCCGGGCGTGTAGTGGACATAGGTCCCGCCGATCGTCAGGTGCTCCGTCGCGCTCCACTCGAATGCCGCGCTGGTCTGCTGACCGATGAAGCGGCCGGTTCCGCCGGCGGTCCCGCGGACCGGACTGAGCGGCGGCGCATAGAAGCCATCGGCCTCGGCCTGTTTCCAGAGCGGGTTCCAACCGAGCGTGACGCTGAGTTTTGGTGTGAGCGACAGGGTCAGGTTCGGCTGGATGTCGATCAGGTTGGCCGGCGCGGCGAGATTGGCCTCGGAGAAGTATGGCAGCTTCGGAAACAGCGGGTTGAAGGTGCCGAGTCGGTTGTCGCGCAGGTTCCCGTCGCCGCTGATGGCGTCGGCGTTCAGTCCGAGGCGCGGCGAGAAGGGTAGATCGGCGAAGCGGTAGCCAAGGTTCCCCGAGACGGTCCAGGCGAAAATATCGGCCGTGCCGAAGCTGCCGAACTGGAAGGCCGCTTCGATATTCCAGTCGAAACCGCTTCGCTTGCCGAAGAGCCGGGTGCCGAGCGTGTGCCGGCGCTCGGTCGCTGTGCCTTGGGCGAAGCGGGCCTCGTCGCGCTCAAGGCCGAGATAGTAGAGATCGGCCTTGAGGCCGGGCATCAAGGGGATCGCCGCTGTCGCATAGGCGCCCCAAAATAGCTGGGCCCGATCGTTGCTATCGTTGAAGGCCCCGAGCTGCGGGGCGACCGGACGCATCAGGAAGGCGTCGATCCGCGACTCGCCTGATCCAATCCAGGCGGCGCGGGCGCCGTCGAAGGCGCGGCGGATATTCGGGCTTTCGCGGACCGAGACAAGACGTGAGGAGCCAAAGCTCATTTCCTGGCGGCCGCCGCGCAGCATGATCTCGCCGCCAGCAGCCGGGAGCGACAGCTCGCCGAAGGCCTGCAGGACATCGACCTGGTCCTTCTGCGTCGGCGGCGGCTTGCCGGCCCAGCCCGGTGCGAGGCCGCTGGCCAGTTCAACGAAGGCCCTGGCATTGGTGCCGAAATGGAGGTCGGCGAACAGGAAGGAGCGCAGCAGCGTATAGTCATTACGGCGCGGCGAACCGAGTCCGAAGACCGGATCGCGCGAGGATTCGAAGCGCGCCCTGAACTCGCCGCCCAGCGTCAGATACACCGAGCCGTCGCCGCTTAGCGGAATCCATTTGACCGGGTCGAACGGGTCGGTCTGCAGAGCTGGGTCGCGCAGGGGCGTCCAATCCTCGTTGAAGCGGTGGCTTTCATAGGCAGGGCGGTTGGTTGGGGTCTGTGCGAGGGCGGCGGTCTCGCTCAGTCCGAGGATCGCGACCAGCGCTGCGCCGGCGACATCGCGGAGGCGGCAATCCGGCCATGAATCCGACCATGCCGAGCTCATGACTCGTGATCCGCCGCACCAGTCTTGCGGCCCTCCCGTTGCGGCGAAAGCCCGAGCAGATGCGTGACGATCGGTGCCTCAGGCCCAGCATGGAAGCGCCTCACCTCGGCCTGGAGGTCGGCATCGGCCTTCGACACGCGCTTGTGCTGCCGCAGGTGCTCCGCCCAGGACTCGACCATAAACCATTCCACGATGCGCTCGGGCGAGGCCGCATCCTCGCTGACGCCCCACGCGAAGGCGCCGTCGCGCCTCCGCTCGGGGGCGACCCGGGCGATGGCTGCCAGAAAGGCTGCGCGATTCTCGCGGGCGATGCGGTATTCGATCGTGATCGTCACCGGGCCACGATCATGCTCGACCGGCTCGGCGATGGCGGGCTCCGGCCAATGCGACGAGGGGGTCAGGTCGGACTCGCCCTCCGGCAGCGGTAGGCGTAACGCTGCGAAGGCGACGACGACCAGCGCCAAAGCCGCCGCGACCAATGCGCCTTGAAGTCCTATCGCTTCCGCAATGAGGCCCCAGAGAAGGCTTCCGGCAGCCGAGGCGCCGTTGAACACCGTCAGGTAGATCGCCAGACCCCGGCCGCGCACCCAGTTCGGCAGGATCGCCTGTATCGTGCCGTTGAACGTGGTCAGGGCCGCAATCCAGGCGCCGCCGAGGATGAGGAGCAGGATGACCGCGAGCCATTGCGGTGGCGCGGCCGCAAGCGCCGCGGTGACTGCAGCGGTCACGAGCGTTGCACCGAGCATTATGCGATCGACGCCGATGTGCGCCCGGAACCGCGGCAGCACGATCGCGCCGATGATCGCTCCGGTGCCAACCGCGCCGAGGAGAAGGCCGTAAAAGCCGGCACCGCCTTCAAGCAGCCGGCGGGCCACCAGCGGCAGCAGTGCCCAGATCGCACTGGCGCAAATGAAAAAGAGCGTTGCGCGTAGCAGCACCCGGTGCAGCTCGCGGCTGGCGCGGGCGTAGCGCAGCCCAGCTCGGAAGGCGCCACCGAAATGCTCGCGCAGCTCGTCATCGGCTCCGGCGGGACGCCGCCACCAGACCAGGGCGGCGATGACAAGGACATAGCTGAGCACGTCCGCGCCATAGGTCGCCGCCGCTCCGAAGGTGACGAGCAGGACCCCGCCGAGCGCCGGACCGATTGAGCGGGCGATGTTGAAGCCGAGTGAATTGAGCGCGATCGCGTTGCGCAAGTCGGATCTCGGTACGAGCTCGGGCACGATCGACTGCCAGGTCGGCCCCATCAACGCTGCGCCGACGCCGCCAAGGAAGGTCAGCCCGACCAGGATCTCGACGGTCAGCCTGTTGGTAAGCGCCAGGGCGAGCAGGGATGCGCTGATCAGACCGAGCAGGATCTGCACGCCTATAAGAAGCTTACGGCGGTCGACAATGTCGGACAGCACGCCAGCAGGAATCGCCAGCAGGAAGATTGGCAGGGTGCCGGCGACTTGGATCATCGCCACCGCAGAGGGCGAGCCGGACAGATCCGTCACTAGCCACGCGCTGGCAACATCGCGCATGAACGTGCCGATGTTTCCCAGAATGGTCGCCGCCCAGAGCACGGCAAAGACCGTCTGCCGCAAAGGCGAAAATGCCGATGACGGGATCGGCGCTGTGGGGGCGGCATGTGGCGCTTCGGTCATCGGGCTCGGCCTCTGCAGGAGCGGGCCGCGAGGATCGCCAGCAGGGCGAGGCCGCCGATGATCGAGACATGCTCGAAGAAGATGTTCTGGTGCAGGAAGCGCTCAGTCGCCGGTTTCAACCAGAAGGCATGGGCGAAGAGCGTTGCGATGGCGGTGAAGCCGGCGAGCGCCGCGGCGCCGATCCAGGCATAACGCCCACCAGCGATCAGCAGGGCCGAGCCGCCGAGCTGGGTCATGATGACTAAGACGGCGAGGAGCGCCGCCGGCTCGAACCCGGTCAGGCCGCGCACCTCGGCCGTCGCGCCGCCGAAATCAGCGAGCTTCGCGACGCCGCTGAGCAGGAAGGGCAGGGTGACCGCGATCCGAGCGATCATGGCCAGCCAAGACTGCCCGAGCAGGTTTTCGGCGGCCGACTGGACGGCGGAGAGCGGCGAAGCCGACATGACGCAAATCCTTCGTTGAGAGGTACTGCTTAGAAGGCCCAGCACGAGCATCCGAGCGCGCCCCAGAAGGCGCCTTCATCGCGGGCCGGCGCCGCCGCGGTCAGTGCGGTTGCATGAGCGTGGCCATGGACGCCACAGGCGCTGGCGCAGCCGCACGACGCCGCGAATGCGTATTTGCGGTCGTCCAGCGCGGCGCGCTTCTGGTAACCGCCGAAGCTCCTGACCGGCGACCAGTCCGGCATCACCGGCGGCAACGGTGGGCTCATCGGTGCAAAATCGCCGGCGCCGAAGACGACCTTGCCGCCGAGCAGCGTCAGCACGCTCTCGATGTCCTGGATCTCGTCTTCCGGCACGTTCATATAGTCGCGGTCGAGCACGACAAGGTCGGCAAGCTGGCCGGCTTTGATCTGGCCCTTCTTGCCTTCCTCGGTCGAGAACCAGGTATTGGCCTGCGTCCAAAGCCGGAGCGCGCTCTCGCGGTCGAGCAGGTTGCGCTGCGGATAGAGCTTGAGGCCGCCCAGCGTCTTGCCGGTGACGAGCCAGGCCAGCGAGACCCAGGGGTTGTAGCTTGCGACGCGGGTTGCATCCGTGCCGGCGCCGACCGGGACGCCGGCCTCCAGCATGCGCGCGATCGGCGGCGTGCGCTCGGCCGCCTTGGCGCCGTAGCGCTCGACGAAATCCTCGCCCTGGAACATCATCCGGTGTTGCACAGCAATGCCGCCGCCGAGCGCGGCGATGCGGTCGATATTTCGGTCGCTGATGGTCTCGCAATGGTCGAAGAACCAGTGCAGGCCCTGCAGCGGCACGTCGCGATTGACCTTCTCGAAGACGTCGAGGGCCCGCGTGATCGTCTCGTTATAGGTGGCATGAAGACGCCAGGGCCAGCGGTTCTCCGCCAGCAGCCGCACCACAGGCTCGAGATCCCCCTCCATCGACGGCGGCATCTCCGGCCGTTCGAACTTGAAGTCCTCAAAATCGGCGGCCGAGTAGACCAGCATCTCCCCGGCGCCGTTATGGCGGTAGAGATCGTCACCCTGTCCAGGCTTGACCTGCTTGGCCCAGCCAGCAAAGTCGGCCAACTCCTCCTTCGGTTTCTGGGTAAATAGGTTGTAGGCGATCCGAAGGGTAAGCTGTCCCTCGGCATGCAGCTTCTCGATGATCGCGTAATCGTCAGGATAGTTCTGGAAGCCGCCGCCGGCGTCGATGACCGTGGTGACGCCGAGCCGGTTCATCTCACGCATAAAGTGCCGGGTGGAGTTGAGCTGGTACTCGGGCGGCAGCTTGGGGCCCTTGGCCAGGGTCGAGTAGAGGATCGTGGCGTTGGGCTTGGCCAGCAGCAGGCCTGTCGGGTTGCCGGCATTGTCGCGCTGGATCTCGCCGCCCGGCGGATTGGGCGTGTCTTTGGTATAGCCGGCTGCGCGCAGGGCGGCCCCGTTGAGCAAAGCCCGGTCGTAAAGATGCAGGATGAAGACCGGCGTGTCCGGCGCGATCACGTTGATCTCGTCCAGTGTCGGCAGACGCTTCTCGGCGAATTGATGCTCGGTGAAGCCGCCAACGACGCGCACCCATTGCGGCGGCGGCGTCACGGCGACTTGCTTCTTCAGCATCTCCATGGCCTGGGCGAGCGAGCGCACCCCGTCCCACCGCAGCTCCATATTGTAGTTCAACCCGCCGCGGATGATGTGCATGTGGCTGTCGATCAGTCCCGGCACCGCGCGGCGGCCGCCGAGATCGACCACCAGCGTGGCGGGACCGGCAAGCGCCCGCATCTCCGGCTCGGAACCGGTGCCGATGAAGCGCCCTCCCGCGATGGCGACGGCCTGCGGGTTTGGGTTTGTCTGGTCGAGCGTGGTGAAGCGGCCGTTTACAAGAATAAGGTCTGCGATCATGGCAATCGCTCCTGAACCGGCAGTCTGGGCGGCGGTCGATCCGCTGATAAGGGCCGAAAGTGCGCCCGCTGCGCCACCAAGCGCCGTCTGTCTGCGTGTCGGGTTCATGATGGTGTGCCTCCGGAGTCGCTCGCGCGATCGTTAAGAGCGGTGCGAGCGGGCAAGGCCCCGAAGACATGCTCGCCGCATTCGCTTCTAAGCCAGCCGAGGCTGAGCTTTTCGCCGGCCATCAAGCGCTTTGCGACAGGGACAATTTGCTCGCCGGCAAGAATGCCGAGCAGTCCGATCAGCGCCACGATCGGTGGCGCTGGCGAGCGTATGTTGAGCAGGCTGTAGATCACGCCGACCAGCAGGCCTGCACTGAGCGCCATCAGGTACAG
This sequence comes from Bosea sp. PAMC 26642, assembly GCF_001562255.1. Taxonomy (NCBI): domain Bacteria; kingdom Pseudomonadati; phylum Pseudomonadota; class Alphaproteobacteria; order Hyphomicrobiales; family Alloboseaceae; genus Allobosea; species Allobosea sp. PAMC 26642. The sequence goes on from NZ_CP014301.1 coordinate 1,373,639, forward strand.
CTTCATTGTGCCCTCCAATCTCCGCCATAATTGGCCGGCCAAAACGGCCCCCTGCCGATCAGCTTTCGATGAAGGCCAAGAGGTCCGCGTTGATTAGGTCGGCGTGGGTGGACAGCATGCCGTGCGAGAGGTCCGGATAGGTCTTGAGCGTGCCGTTCCTGAGCAGCTTGACCGAGAGGTGGGCCGAAGCGGCGATCGGCACGATCTGATCGTCCTCGCCGTGCAGCACCAGCGTGGGTACGGTGATTGCCCTTAGGTCCTCGCTCTGGTCGGTCTCGGAAAAGGCCTTGATGCCGTCGTAATGCGCCTTGGCACCGCCGCTCATGCCCTGGCGCCACCAATTCTGGATGGCCCCCTGGGAGACCGTCGCGCCCGGCCGGTTGAAGCCGTAGAATGGACCGGTCGGCAGATCGAGGAAGAACTGTGCGCGGTTATCGGCGAGTGCCTTGCGCAATCCATCGAAGACCGCGATCGGCAGCCCGCCCGGGTTGGATTCGGCTTTCGCCATCAGCGGTGGGATGGCGCTGACAAGCACCGCCTTAGCGACCCGTCCCTGCGGCTCGCCATGCCTCGCGACATAGCGGGCGACCTCTCCGCCGCCGGTGGAATGGCCGATATGGACCGATCCACGCAGGTCAAGATGCTCGACGACCGCGGAGGCGTCGGCGGCGTAATGGTCCATGTCATGTCCATCGGCAACCTGTTCCGAGCGCCCGTGGCCGCGCCGGTCATGAGCAACGACGCGATAGCCCTTCGACAGGAAGAAGAGCATCTGGTTGTCCCATTCATCGGCGCTCAGCGGCCAGCCGTGATGGAACATGATCGACTTGGCATCCTTCGGACCCCAGTCCTTAAAGAAGATCGCGACGCCGTCCTTCGTGGTGATCGTCGGCATGGCTCAGTGACCTTCCTGAGCGCCGAACATGGTCTTGGCATAGACGATGCCGAGTCCGTAGGCGCCGCCGAGCTTTTTGGCGATGCCGGTGGTCAGGTCGTAGGTCCCCGTGCGGGCCCAGTCGCGCTGTAGTTCGAGCAGGTATTGCAAGGCGGTCATCGGCCGTGCGCCGGCCTGGATCATGCGTTCCATGGCGCGCTCATGCGCCTCAGTCGAGACGTCGCCGCAGGCGTCGGCAATGACGTAGACATCAAAACCTTGCTCCAGCGCCGATAGGGCAGGGCCCACGATGCAGACGCTGGTCCAGAGCCCGGCCAGCACGATGCGTGACTTGCCGATCTCGTTGACCTTGTCGATAACGCCAGCATCCTCCCAGGTATTCATCGAGGTTCGGTCGAGCAGCGCTTGGCCTGGGAAGGCCTCGGTGATCTCGCCGAACATCGGGCCTGAGAAGCTCTTCTCGGCGACCGTGGTCAGGATCGTCGAGACGCCGAACCCGGCGGCGGCATGCGAGATCAGAGCGGCGTTGTTGCGCAGTGCGACGGCGTCGATCGACTTGGTCGCGAAGGACATCTGCGACTGGAAGTCGATCAGGATCAGCGCGTGGTCCTGCGGCGAGAGAAGAGCCTTGCCGGGAGCGGCGACAGCGGTTGGCATGTGGATGACTCCGGTAAAGGGACACGAGGGGATGGATTGTCGGAAGTGTCAGTCGTCGTGACGCCGGTCGCGAGAAATGGTCCGTCTCACAAACCGAGGTCACTAACGCCAGCAAATAGGATCCAGGGCGCTCGCGTTCTCGTCTCGACAGCTCACTGACAGCCATGAGCTTCTACGAAAGGGCGGTGGGTCGGGACAATTATCCTGAGGTGTCCCGTATACTGTGCATTGGGATAGGCGCTTGGGCCGATGTCAGTCGGCAACGGTCGAGCGCAGTGCTTTCAGTAGAACATCGGGATTGCACGGCTTTGTCAGATAGAATCTGACCCCGATCTCTTGAGCCAACACCCTTGTCGCGTGATCGGGGTATGCCGTCATCAGAATGGTGGGCAGCGCCCGGCCGGAGGTGGCGATGTGGCGGCAGAGCTCGAGGCCGCTCATGCTGGCCATCCGCATGTCCACGATCAGGCAGCATGCATGGAGAAAGTGTTCAGAGCCGAGGAAGGCAGCCGCGCTCGGATAACCGACCGCCACGAAGCCTAAAGCCCGTATCAGACCAACCATCGCCTCGCAGGCCGAGTGGCGAGATCAGCCCCATGTGACACCCGTCCGATCGCGCGCCATCATTGGATGTGTCGAAGGTGGACCGGATTACCCTTGTGCCACATTACCCTTGTGCCCCCCATTACGGACGTGACGGCGGGGGCATCGATGACGTGGCATGACCCCGTAGAAGTGGACTAACCCTAATGTGTTTGGGCTGCTCCTGCCGCAGCAGGCCGGCTTGTGACGTCTCCAACCCGGTTCGGATGCACTCGCATCGGTTGGATGGTTAATGAGCCATCCCCATGCACCGATAGAACCGCGTTCTTTGGGATCGCGTTCCATCCGACCGTTTGGTTGTCGAACGGTTCCGACGCCACGATAAGGCCAGAGGTCCCATCTCGGTAGTAGAGGGTCGGCGGCCTCGAGTCCGTTGACCAACGGTACGCATGGATCGAACACCCATCCGTGTATGCAGCCGAGAACCTGAGGGGTTCACGGATGCCTGCCTCCGTCATGACATCGACGGTGAGCCGGAGAGTTCGTTGCACGGCCCCGATGGGGTCGTCAGCAAGCCCCTGAGCCAGCGCGATTAGGAAGAGAACCTCTGTGTCACCTGTCCCCTGCCGGTGGGCGTAGAGTGCGTCCGGTATGTGGCTCTCGAGCCGCCGCCTGATCCGCTCATAGCCGCCGACCTGACCGTTGTGCATGAACAGGTGACGTCCATAGGCGAACGGGTGACAGGCGGCCCTGGCGACCGTCCCACTAGTCGCGGCACGAACGTGGGCGAAGAATAGCCGTGTGCGGACCTGTTCGCAGAGTGACCGGAGATTCTCGTCAGACCATGCGGGGCGGACCTCGCGAAAGACACCGGGCGTCTCACGCTCCCCGTACCAGCCCAAGCCGAAACCGTCGCCGTTTATCTCTGTCTTCGCCTCGTGAGCATGCAGGGACTGCTGGACGAGAGAATGGGCAGGGGCGCACACCAGATCCGACATCAGGACCGGCTTGCCCCGGTAGGCCAGGAAGCGGCACACGGGATATCTCCTTGGGAGGCGACTTCGGAATGCGCTTCCTGCATCGGAATACGCGAAACGTCGCCTTTCACGATGGACCGCAGCGTCCCGCCGCGACGCAAGCGTAAGCGGCAGGCGCCCTATGATACTCTCTCCCGCAATTGGGGAGAGACGTCTTGGTTCTAGCCTCGACGGGATGCCAGAATTTCGAGCAGCGCTCTCGCGGCCAGCGCCTTCTCGTCCATCGCCATATTGCGAACGGCGATGAGGTTTTACGAATGGACGGTAGGTCGGGACAATTATCCTGAGGTGTCCCGTACCCTGTGCGTTGGGATATGGGCTTCGGCCGATGTCAGCCGGCAAGGGTCGAGCGCAGTGCTTGCAGCAGCTCATCGGGATTGCACGGTTTAGTCAGATAAAATCTGACCCCGATCTCCTGCGCCAACACGCGGGTCGCGTGATCGGGGTATGCCGTCATCAGAATGGTGGGGAGCGTTCTGCCGGAGGCGGCGATGCGCCGGCAGAGTTCGAGGCCGCTCATTCCGGCCATGCGCATATCCGCGATCAGGCAGCACACATGGATGAATTGATCGGAGCCGAGGAAGGCGGCCGCGCTTGGAAAGCCGATCGCCGTGAAGCCCATGGCCATGATCAGATCGACCATCGCCACGCGGGCCGAGGCGTCGTCGTCGACCACCGCGATCGGGAGAATAGCAGGCATCCGTTACGGCTTAGCCTCAGCGCATCCGGCTAGATCGTGATCCACCGCCGGGTTCAAGTGCGCCAAGCATGGGAGATGCGGATGCGCTGGAGCAATTATACGATAGTGTCGTCTATCTGAGCCTCGGGTTCAATAGCGGCGAGCCTGTCTGCGATCCGGACGAGGTCTGCCACCGAGTTCGCCTTGAGCTTTTGCATCACCTGCGCGCGATGGACCTTCACCGTAACCTCGCTGAGTTGGAGCGTCTGGGCGATCTGCTTGTTCATCCGGCCGGCCGCGACGAGCGGCAGGATCTCGCGCTCGCGCTGCGTCATCGTCGCGACGCGCTCGCGCAGCTCCCCCAGCATTGCCGCCTTGGCGCGCCGGCGCCGGTCGAGCTCGATGGCGCGGTGCACGCCGTCGATCAGATCCTGATCGCGGAAAGGCTTGGTCAGGAACTCGACCGCACCCGCCTTCATCGCGGCGACCGACATCGGCACATCGCCATGCCCGGTGATGAAGACGATGGGGGGCGGACTAGCGGTGCGGCCGATTTCGCGCTGGAATTCCAGCCCGCTCTGCCCCGGCAGCCTGACGTCGAGCACCAGGCAACTCGGCAAGTCCGGACGCGGAGCCATGCGAAATTCACGCGCGGTTTCGAAGGCCGCAACCGTGTGGCCAACTGACTGCAGCAGGCTTTCGAGCGACATCCGCATTGCGGGATCGTCATCGACGACGAAGACGATGGAGCCATTCTTGCTCATCGGACCAGCTCCGAATCGTTTGGCTTCGCTAAAGAGGCAGGCAGCGTAAACTGGAATACTGCTCCATGCGGCGCATTGTCCGACGCCCAGAGTCGTCCGCCATGTGCCTCAACAGCAGTGCGGCAGAACATCAAGCCCATGCCCATCCCATCCGGCTTGGTCGTGTAGAACGGATCAAATATACGATCCTTCTCGATCGCGGCCAAACCCGCCCCATTGTCGGCGATTATGACGAGCACCTCGCCGAACTCATGGCACTGAGTGGTAACGCGCATTTGGCGCGGGTCCGTGATGCCGCGCATGGCATCGATGGCATTATCAACCAAATTGGTGATCACCTGCTGCAACTGCAGCGGATTGCCGACAACGTGAGGTAAGTCGTTCGCCAAAGCTGTCGAGACGGTGATGCGGCCGAGCCGGGCTTCAGTCTCACACTGCGCCAGCACAGTTGCGATGAGATCGTTGAGATTGAGCGGCTCACGCTCTTGGGCCCCCTTAAGGAACATGGTGCGGATGCCGGTGACGACCTTGCTGGCGCGGTGACCTTCCGAAACGATCCGGCCCAAAGCCGCCTGTGCCTTGTCGATACGCGGCTGATCGCGCTCAAGCCAGCGCAACCCGGCCGAAGCGTTCGTCACCATGCTGGCTAGCGGCTGGTTGATCTCGTGCGCGATCGACGCCGAAAGTGCTTCCATCGCAGTCAGCCGGTTCTGGCGGGCTCGCCGTTCGGCGAGGACCGAGAGCGCCAGGCGGGCATGGACCGTGGTCGCCTCCGACAACAGAACGAGCAACACGAGGCTGGCGGAAGCCAATCCATAGAATCGCCCCGCCCACCAGCCAACGCTCAAACGGATGCCCCCGCTGATATAGGAGATCAGCATGACCTCGATCAGGAGGGTAAACAGGACGACCATCAGCCAGATGTCGAGCATCGAGCGCCGGCGCAGGCCGAGCGTCACCAGGCCGATTGAATAAAGCCCGATGGCCGTCGCAGGCACGAAGTGCCAAAGCCCGCTGACATTGCGTGCATCGACCATGAATTTCGGTAGTGCATCGTCGTTCGAGACGATGACCAGTGTCACTAGACTCACGATCGTCAGGACGCCGGCGATGCTGAGAAGGATGATCCTTCTCGCGGCACCCGGCGGAAATTTGCGATCGGACAGCACCGCATAGCCGATGACGAAGAGCGGAAAACCCAGGCGCCTAATCGCCGCAATTGAAGCTGTGCTCTGCAGGGCGTCTCCAAGCATCAGCTCATCGAACACCCCGGGAAAGGTCAGCGCCCACGGCACTGCCATGACACCCGAGAACAGATAACCGACCGCGAGCAGCAGCATCGGCCGGGAACGATGCATGGAGAACAGTGCCATGAGCAGCGCCGACGTCAGCAGCTCGACGACCAACACGGCTGAAGCATAGGCGGGCAGCAGAGCCTCGGTGTTGACGGTGGGCTGGCGCGCGTAGGGCGCGGCCACGAGCAGCGCGCCGATCAGCAGGGCCGACAGGCACGCCGCCAACCGCAACTGGCTCCTGGCTGGCGGCGATGCCAGCGGCGAGAGCCCGCCGGGCATCAGTTTGTTCGCGCTCACAAAACCTCGCACATCGCCATGCACGACCGGCCCAGAAGTGGCCCCTATCCGTTGACTGGGTAACACAAATCGGACCGAAGCTGATGCTTGATGTTTTGAAGCCTGCTCGTCTGGTCCCTCTCGGGCTCGGGGCTCGGGCGGGGGACACGGACGTCTCTTAAGGGTACCAATTCGCTTGCCAACGGCAGCTCAAGTTCCGATCCTGTCGCGTCGGACCGGCTTTAAGCGCTTCATTCGTACCCGGCGATGAGGCGGCTGCGCACGGACTAGGCAGTCGTCGTTGGCGTTAAGGGCATCCAAGGCAAGCGCTACGTCTCAGCGCGCCGCCCACGCCGCTTCGGTCGCGTCCTTGATTACCGCTCGCGCGGTCCGTTGCATCGTCTCGGTATCGTCGAAGACCGTGATCAGCAGTGTCGCGCCCTCCAATCGAATGAGCGCATCGGCAGCGACTATGTCGGCGGTTTCCCGAGGCATGGCTCTGGCCAGAATATCGCTCAAGAAAGTTCGCATTGACTGGAAGAATTCCCGGACGGCCTCCTTCGCAACGGGAGTGTCGTCACCGACGCCATAGGCAAGGTGCAGGCCGACGCAGCGCTTGCCTGTCGAGAGATTGGCAGCAATTCCTCGGATAGCTGCTTCATAGGCGACCTGCCAGGGACCAGTCATGAGACGTGCGTCGGGAAAAGTGTCCCTAAGCGTCAGCGCGAGCACCTCGGGCACGAGCGCCTCCTTGTTGGGGAAACGCATGTAGAGGGAGGCCTTCCGCAAGCCGACGAGACTTGCAAGGTCCTGCATCGAGGCGCCGGCGTATCCCTTCTCGCGAAACAGATGCCGCGCAGCAGCGACGATCTCATCCTTCGTGACCTTCATGATGCTACCTGGATAACGGTCTGCGCCACTGCCGCAAGATCGAGTGCGATGCCGTAACAGGCACTAACAGATTGCTCCCCTCTTTACAAACGACCGATCGGTAGTATTTATGACATGAAGCCGTTGGGACGGGCCCATACGGCGGCCAAACGATCGGACGCGGCGATGACGGTCAGCTACAAGTCCCAAAAGGTCGGCAATGTTGATGTGTTCTACAGGGAGGCCGGTGCGACGAATGCGCCGACGCTCCTCCTGCTTCACGGCTTTCCGACGTCCAGCCACATGTTTCGCGAGCTCATGCCGCTGCTTGCCGACCGCTACCGCGTGATCGCGCCGGATCTGCCAGGCTTTGGCCGCACGAAGGCCCCCGCGCGTGGCGAGTTCAACTACACCTTCGACAATCTGGCCAAAGTTATAGAGGGCTTCACGCAAGCCCTGAAGCTAGACCGCTATGCGCTCTATGTTTTCGACTATGGCGCGCCCGTCGGATACAGGCTGGCGGCCGCGCATCCTGAACGCGTGACGGCGCTGATCAGCCAGAACGGCAACGCCTATCTGGACGGCTTCAGCGACGAGTGGGAACCGTGGCAAGCCTATTGGCGCGACGACAGCGCGGAGAACCGCGAGGCCTGCAGGGCATCGCTTTCCGCAGACGTGATCGAGAACTGGCAGTATCGTACCGGCACCGATCCGCGCCGCCTCGGCCCCGACGGATACACGCTCGACATCGCTTTGATGGCCAGGCCAGGAGCCGAAGACATCCAGCTCGATCTCATTCGAGACTATCGCACCAATCTGGAGCGTTATCCCGAGTTCCAGGCGTATTTTCGTGATCATCAGCCGCCTTTCCTCGCAGTCTGGGGCCGGCACGATCCGGCTTTCATCCCGGCCGGCGCCGAAGCCTATAAGCGCGACCTGCCGCATGCCGAGGTGTATCTGCTCGACACCGGCCACTTCGCGCTCGAGACGCACGCTAACGAAATAGCTCAGTTCATCCGGGTTTTTCTCGGTCGGCACCTTTAACGCGCAGCATCGACGGTGGCGCGATCCGCTTGGGAAATAGGTCACGGCGGGCGCTGCTGGTGAAGAGCGCGATGCGGCCTAGGTGTTTAGTCCCGCAGTGTGATGGCGTATCTTTGTCGCCGTTGGAGAGGGACGCGCTATGGGCCAGGTTCTTCACGGGAGCGCCAAGACGACGCACACCGTTCGAGCGGAGCTACAGCGATCGCAAGCTTCGTCCGCGAAGCTCGCAAGGCGCTTCGGGATCAACGAGAAGACCGTGAGGAAGTGGCGGTCGCGCGCGGTGGTCGAGGACGAGCCGATGGGCCCTAAGGAGCGACGTAGCTCAGTTCTTTCCGCGATTGAGGAGGCCGCGATCGTGGCGCTGCGCGTCCAGGCCCGTCTGCCGCTGGACGACGTCTTCGTCGCGCTGAAGGACGTCATCCCGCATCTGACGCGGTCGTCGCTGCATCGCTGCTTGCAGCGCCATGGCATCTCCCGCCTGCCGAAGGCCGACCGCGAGAAGCCCAAACGGTTCAAGGCCTACGAGATCGGCTACTTCCACATCGACATTGCCGAACTGCGCTACGAGGGCGGCAAGGCCTACCTGTTTGTGGCGGTCGATCGGACCTCCAAGCTCGTCTTCGCCCGGATATACCGGAAGGCGACGAAGCTGGTCGCGGCCGGCTTTCTCAAGGCTTTGCTCATGGCCGTTCCCTACCGGATCCACACCGTGCTGACCGACAACGGTGTTCAGTTCGTCCAGCACGACAAAAAGGCCGAGTGCGGCTCTGTCGCTCATGTTTTTGGGCGGGTCTGTGCCGAGCGCGGCGTCGAGCACAGGCTCACCAAGCCTTATCATCCGTGGACCAACGGCCAGGCCGAGAGGATGGTCCGCACGATCAAGGAGGCGACCGTCCGCGCCTTCCACTACGCCTCGATCGACGACCTGCGACGCCACGTCCGGGACTGGCTGCTCGCCTACAACTACGCCAAACAGCTAAAGGCACTCCGCTTCAAAACGCCACTCGAGGCCATCAAAACCATCAGCGTCGAAAAGCCAGAGCTCTTCGTTCGTCAGCCAAGCCATGACATGCTGGGACTGAACACCTAGGCACACCAAACCGCTAGACCGACCGGATGCGACGGGATCTGATCGAGGAGGCTATGAAAGCAGCCATCTACGACCGACGCTGAGCAGCTGACGTCCTGCATTAGGCGGACGTTCCTGATCCAGCATGTCCAGCCAACGGTGTCATTATCCGCGTTCAGGCAGTTTCCATTGAAGGTGGCGACCTGATCAACCGGGCATCCTCGCCGCCACCGCACCCCGGTTATGTCGGCGGTTATGCGGCCGCTCGTGAAGTCATTGCCGTGGGCTACGATGTCGGCGCCCGTCATATCGGGCAGAAGGTGACCAGCTTCGATCTGTCGGGATCGCATGCCGAGCTGCGCGCCGTTGCCGCCAGCCGGACCTGGCTGGTGCCTGATCGGCTTGACATAGCAGCCGCCGCTGCGCTGCCGATCGCCTTCGGGACCGCCCAGCACTGTCTCTTCGCCCGCGGCGAGCTCAAAAGTGGAGAGACGGTCCTCATACAGGCGGGCGCCGGCGGCGTCGGAGTTGTCGCCATCCAGCTTGCCCGTCGAGCGGGGGCCACCGTGCTGGCAACGGTCTCCGGCTCAAAGCGAGCCGGACAACTGCTCCTGCGAGGCCTCGACCACGCGATCGATCATCGTGCGGTGGACGTTTTCGAAGAGTTTAAGCGTCTGACGGAAGGGCGGGGCGTCGATCTCGTCGTGGATCCGGTCGGCGCGACCCTGCGGACCTCCTTGGCCGTGCCGAGGTCCGAGGGGCGACTGGTATTCGTCGGCAACGCGGGCGGATCGAAGCTTCAACTTGATCTCTGGCCTGCGCTACAGGCGAACCAGTTGCCTTTCGGCGTCTTCATGGGGACGCAATTCGAAAAGCCAGATGTCTATCAAGCGGTGTCTCGCATGCTGGAGCAGGCGGCAAATGGGGAGCTGGACGCGATGGTGGACCGCAGGTTCCCGCTCGCCGCAGCCGCGGAAGCCCATGGCTATGCCGAAGGGCGCACGCGTCTGGGACGTGTCTTGCTCGTTCCGTGATACGAAACGGTGGATTGAACCAGGGCCGTTGATCGCAACGATGGCGCTCGCCCTGGATGGCTGCGGCTCACGGCGCGCTGCCCATCGCGCCCAGGTGATGCAGAAGCTGCGGGCGAACTCGGTCGCCGACGTCGTGCGGACTGCCGATAGGTTCGTCGCCGCACAACTAGGGACTCAGACGGACGACACCAGAGTATAATTGCACCCAACGGCCCACATTCAGTATTTCGGTCAAGTTGATCCTAGTTTTTAAGGCCGCCACCGGGCGCAAACTGGAAAAATGTCAAATGGGCTGCCACCAAGGCGGCGCGCGGTGTCGCCGATCCAAACAGGAGATGGTCACATCCAGTCCGCCTGGAGCCGGTGAGGACGGCGTCGCCGCCTGGCGCCCCACAACTGACAATACCGGCAACAGGAAACACGGAGATCGAGAACTTCAATGCCAACACTTTACTATGCCGTAGGCGCCTGCTCGCTGGCTCCCCACATCACGCTCGAATGGATCGGTAGGCCGTACGAAGCGGTCAAGGTGCAATACGGCTCCGACGAGCTGCTTGCGGTGAACCCCGCTGGCGCGGTGCCGACCTTCCGCGAAGATGACGGCTGGCTTTTGACACAGGCCGGCGCCATCCTCGACTATCTGGCACACAAGCATCCCGAGGCCAGGCTCGCCGGCGGCGCCGGCGCGAGGGCCAAAGCCGAAGCACATCGCTGGTCCGCCTTCTTCACCTCGGACCTTCACGCCGCCTTCTGGCCGATCTTCATGCCGTATCGCTACACGACAGACCAAAGCGAGGCGGCCAGAGCGTCGGTTGTCGAAGCAGGGCACAGGCTGGTCGCCAAGCAGCTCAACGTTTTGGACCGCCATCTCGACGGGCGGGAGTATATCCTCGATGGAGGTCGCTCGGTGATTGACGCTTACGCCTTCCCGATGGTCCGATGGGCGATGAAGCTCCTGCCTGGCGGCCTTGACCGGTACCCGAATGTACTGGCGCTGCATGACCGGCTGGCCGCCGATCCGAGCGTGCGGAAAGTGCTGGCACGCGAGGCCGGCGGCTGACCGTCGAAGGACATCAAACGAATGACCAGCGGCATCCACCACTTTACCGGCATCACGTCCAACGTTCAGGCGAACGTCGATTTCTACGTCGGCTTTCTTGGCCTCAGGCTCGTGAAGCAAACCGGAGGCTTTGCGGATGCCGAGCAGTTGCACCTCATCTATGGAGATGGGCTCGGCAGCCCCGGCTCGTTGCTGACCTTCCTCGTCTGGGAGGCTGCCGGCCGTGGCGGCACCGGCATTGGACAGGTCTCGGAGGTTGCGCTGGCGGTGCCGCCAAGCTCCCTTGGCGATTGGCTCACCAAGGCGCTTGCCGCCAACATCCCGCTTGAGGGGCCTACTCGGGAGTTTGGAGAGTCAGCCCTCCGGTTGAAGGACCCGGATGGGCTGATCGTGAAGTTGGTGGGCGTCGATATGGCGACGCCGGCTCCGACTGCCGGCTCGCCCGCCCGGATCCGGGGTGTTACGCTTCTGACGGACAAGGCGACCGATACCGCGAGCTTCCTGACGCGCTTCGGCTACAGGACGGGCGAGCGCGCCGGCCAGACGCAACGGATGGTCTCCGATACCGATATCGCCGATGTCAGGGAGGTATCGGGCTTCGTGCGGTCCGTGCCGGGGGCGGGCGTGCCCGATCATGTAGCTTTCCGCGCACCGGATGCCGAGGCCATCCGGTCGATGCGGCTTTCGCTGCAGGAGCACGGACCGACCGAGGTTCACGACCGAAAGTACTTTCTGTCGCTCTACGTTCGCGAGCCGGCCGGCATCCTCATGGAATATGCGACCGATGGGCCGGGCATGACCGTCGACGAGACCCCCGACGAGCTTGGGCGGACCCTGTTTCTACCACCGCGTGAGGCCGATCGCGCCCAGGATCTGAGAGCAATGCTCCCTCAGTTTGCCTTGCCTGGCGAGGAGAGGTTTCCGGTTCGAGACCTCCCGTTCGTCCATCGCTTCAATCGGCCGGAAGACCCCGACGGCACGACCCTGGTCTTGCTGCACGGCACCGGCGGGAGCGAGGCCGACCTGATGCCGATCGCCCGCCGCATCGCGCCACGTGCGACTCTGCTGGGTGTGCGTGGCAGGGCGACCGAGGAAGGCACCAATCGCTGGTTCCGTCGCCTCGATGCGACGACGTTCGACCAGGCGGATATCCGCAGCGAAGCCGAAGCATTCTCGGCCTTCGTCGATGGCGCTGTGACGGGTTACGGGCTTGACCCCGACAGGGTCGTTTTCCTGGGCTATTCCAACGGGGCGAACTTCCTCGCGGCGGTCATTCAGCTTCATCCCGATCTCGTTCGCCGCGCCGTGCTGCTGCGCGGCCTTCAGGCCCTGGACAGCCCGCCGGAAGCAGACCTCTCAGGGATCGACGTGCTGGTGCTTAGTGGGCGCGACGATCCCTATGTCCGCACTGCGCCGCAACTGAAGGCTCCCTTGATCGGCCGTGGCGCCCGCGTGGATTTCCGGGACGTTCCAGCGGGTCATGAACTGGCAGACGAAGATGTCGTGGAAACAACCCGTTGGCTTAGAGACATTATCTCACCAGCCTAAGGACCTGGAGGTGCCTTCAGTGAGGTGAAATTGCGCCTGTGGGTTAGCAGATACCAGGGCCCGAGAGGAGGGATTGCGGAGCGATATGCGCCGCGTGGCTCTCGAAGCATCCAACGCCGGCTTGCCGGTGTGGCACTGAATTCTGCCAGTTGCGCTCCCAGCAAGGCGAACTTGCTTTCGTTAGGTCATGGACACGTCAGGCAATGGCCAGGAGGTCAGCGCCTGCTCCACAACCTGATGAAGCAGATCGCGACTCAAGCCCGCCTTCGCCTGGACTGCTATTCCTTGGGTGATCGTCATCACGAAGGCCGCGAGCGCTTCAGCGCTAGCCGACGCCGGCAGGTCACCCTCAGCTTTCGCACGCTCTAGGCGCTCGCGTAGCCGTTCGCGACCTGCCGCCCTGAAATCCACCAACGCCTGCCTGATTGGCTCGGCGCCGTCCGACGCGGCGATCGCGCCGTTGATGCCGAGACATCCCCCCCGTTCCGGGAACCGTGTGTTGTGCTCCACCGCCTCGCGCAGAATGCCCGCCGCCACCCCGAGCGCCGTCGTCGCCTTCAAGGCTTCGCGCGTGTATTCGAGGAACTGCTCGTCGTAGCGGACGAGCGCCTTGCGGAAGAGCGCCTCCTTGTTGCCGAAGGCGGAGTAGAAGGCGGGCCGCTCGATACCGGCCGCCTCAACAAGGTCAGCGTAAGTGGTGCCCTCGTAGCCCTTGCGCCAGAATACGCAAACGGCCGCGTCCAGCACTTTCTCCTCGTCGAACTCGCGATGGCGGCCCATCAGAACACCTCCCTATTTTCCATAATGACCGTTATAAAAAGGTTGACAAGCGCTGTCCAGTATCATAATTGCCGTTACGATAACGAACGTTATGATTTTTCTGCGTCGTAGTCCGCGGAGAGAGCCGATGAAATTGGAAAGGTGTGAAAATGTCTGATGAACTAAGGGGCAAGGTTGCGCTGGTAACCGGCGGGTCACGAGGCCTGGGTGCCGCGATCGCGGAGTCTCTGGCGGCTCGCGGTGCAGACGTGGCGATCAGCTATGTCGCGTCCGCAGATAAGGCGGAGCAGGTCGTCGCGAAGCTCGAGGCCAAGGGCGTCCGAGCCGCGGCATTCCGCAGCGACCAGTCGGACCTCGCGGCCGCAAAATCGCTTATAGACGAGGTTGTCAGCCGCTTCGGCAAGCTCGACATCCTGGTCAACAACGCTGCGATCGTGGTGAGTGGGAAGAAGATCGACGACCCCGATCTCGACACCGCCGCGCTGGACCGAATGTGGCAGGTGAACGTCATGGGTCCAGTGGCCACGACCCGTGCGGCCGCGCCGGTGATGTCCGATGGCGGGCGCATCATCTTCATCGGTTCGCTCAACGGCAGCCACGCCCTGTTCCCCGGAGTTGCCGACTATGCCGGGTCGAAGGCGGCGCTCAACGGCTATGCGAGGGGCGTGGCCCGGGACCTGGGCTCGCGCAGCATCACCGTGAACGTGGTGCAGCCGGGTGCCATGCCGACCGATATGATGGTGGACGCTCTCGGTAGTACCGAAGCGCCCGACGCCTTCCTCGACATGCACCCGGTGCGCCGCATCGCACACGTCGACGAAGTGGCCGCCCTGGTCTGCTTCCTCGCGGGAGTGGACGCCGGCTACATCACCGGCGGCACGCACGATATCGCTGGCGGACTCGGCATCTGACGACCGACCGGCGGCCAGCGTTCCGCGGCCGCCGGTTGTTCCAGCTTAAACGAGAGGAGCGAAAGATGACGAAGGTTTTTGACGCGAAATCTAACGCGGACGAGGTGCTCGAGGGCGCCGATCTGCAGGGCAGGCGCTTCTTGGTGACCGGCACGGCGTCCGGCATTGGACGCGAGACCGCTCGCGCGCTGGCGGCTCACGGCGCCGAAGTCGTGGGCGTGGTCAGGGATCGGGCCAAGGCCGAGACCGCCACGGCCGAGGTGCGGGACGCGGCGGCGCACGCTGGTGGTGGTTTCGAGCTGGTCCAGGTTGATCTTGCTTCTCAGGCGAGCGTGCGCGCTGGCGCCGAGAGGCTTCTGCGAGACGGCCGGCGCTTCGACGCGGTCATCGCCAACGCGGGCGTGATGGCGACACCCGAGGGGCGGACGGTGGACGGCTTCGAGACGCAGTTTGGGACCAACCATCTGGGTCACTTCGCCCTGATCACGGCCATCGAGCCGCTGATCGCGGACGGCGGGCGTCTTGTGGTGCTCTCGTCCCAGGCTCATCGCGTTTCGGATGTCGACCTCGAAGATCCGAACTTCGAGCGGCAGGAGTACGAACCGTTCGTGGCCTATGGTCGTTCGAAAACAGCCAACGCTTTGTTCGCCGTCGAGTTCGATCGCCGCCACCGCCACCGTGGTGTGCGAGCGGCCTCGGTTATGCCGGGCAACAGCCTGACCGACCTTCCCCGGCATTTTTCCGAGGAGGAATTGCAGGACCTGTTCGCCACCGTGGGCAGCGCGCGCGCCGAGGCGGGGCTGCCTCCGGCGGAACTGAAGGACATCTCGCAAGCGGCCGCCACCACGGTCTGGGCCGCGGTCGTTGCTGATCCCGAGGAGATTGGCGGCAAGTACCTCGAGGACGTCGCTGTCGCGACCATCGACGATACGCCCAACCCCTTCGCCGATGGAGTTCGCCTCTACGCCCTCGATAGCGAGAAGGCGAAGCGACTGTGGGCAAAGAGCGAGCAACTGGTCGCTGCGGCCTGAAGTCCGCGCGGCGGCGGCCTACGCCGCCCCGACCTAATCTGGAAAGGATCTCCATGACGACCATAGGTATCATTGGCGCGGGCGAGGTCGGCACCGCGATTGCACAGGCAGCGGTCCGGCTTGGCTCCGAGGTCGTGATCGCGAACTCGCGCGGCCCCGAGACCCTGAAGCAATTGGTTGACCAACTCGGTCCGTCCGCACGCGCCGGAACGGCTGCCGAGGCTGCCGCAGCTGGCGACTTCGCCGTGATCGCGGTGCCGCTCAAGCTCGTGAACCACATGCCCGTCGAGGAACTGGCGGGTAAGATCGTGCTCGACACGAACAACTACATGATTTGGCGCGACGGGAACTATCCGCGGGTCGATTCCGGCGAGAAAACGATCTACGAGCTGCGGCAGGAGCAACTGCCCACGGCCAAAATCGTGCAGGCCTTCTCCCATATCCAGGCACCGCACATGGCCGCGCGTGCGCGACCGGCCGGCGCTCCGGACCGGATCGCCTTGCCGATCTCGAGCAATTATCCCGAGGCGATCGCGCTCGTCGCCGACCTCCTCGACCGCATCGGCTTCGACACCGTCGACAATAGTCCGCTGAGCGAAGCCTGGCGTAGCGCTCCCGGTCAGCCGGCCTGGGTCGCGCTCAATCAACAGACCAAGCCCGAACTCATCGCCAACCTCGCCAGGGCACGCCGGCTTACGTCGCGCTGAGGCCGGATCTCCATTGGGCAGCCGCGTCGGGCAGAAGGACTCAGGGCAGACTGTCACGGTTCTCGCTCCTCACGTGCTGAGCTTGCGGCCGAGGAAGTCAAGCATCGGCGCTGCGGTCTCCCGGAGATGGGTCTCCAGCACGAAGTGGCCTGCATCCAGCAGGTGGACTTCCGAGTCGGCGACGTCGCGCCGACTGGCCTAGCGCCCGGTGGCAGGAAGAAGACGTCGTGCCTGCCCCAGGCGGCCAGCAGGGGTGGCCTGTGGGTGCGCAGGTATTTCCGGGAACCCGGATAGAGCGCGACGTTGGTTCGGTAGCTGAGGATCAGTTCGAGCTGGATCTCCTGTGCCTGGGTCGGTGCATGAAGAAGGTGTCCAACAGATAGCCGTCGGACGCCACGGCTCCCGAGTCGGAAAGCCGTGCAGAACCAGGATCACAGGCGCATCGCTGGGCCGGCCTCTCTGTAGAAGTCGTCCACATCGCCGCCCGTCTTGGTCATGTAGCGGGCGCTGGGAGCTGCACTCTCTTTGGCGTTCGCCGCGGCCCGACATCCGAAGCTGTGCGCTAGGTTTCACCTGGATACGGAGGCGTCTTTAAAACGCTTCACGCTGCCGCCGAGGGCCGTCTTGTTCTCCGTCGTCCCTTCCTCGCGCGTGCTGGCGCGCGTCCTTGAGCAGTTCGGCCCACCAGCGCAGCTCGGCCAGCATGTCCAGTCCGCTGCGTTGGATATGCGGGAGGTCACCGAGCGGGGTCGTCCCCTTCATCACCGCCATGAAATCCGCCATCTGCAGATGGACGGCGTTGTGGACCGGAACCATCTGAAGCTCGATCGCGACGAGCCGCAGCTGCTCGACCGCGCGCGCGCCGCCGACGCCGCCGTACCCGAAGAAGCCGATGGGCTTCCGCTTCCACTCCGCATAGGCATAATCGAGGGCGTTCTTCAGAACGGCTGTGGGGCCGTGGTTGTATTCCGCCACGGTCGCGACGAAGGCGTCGCACGAGGCGAGCCGGGCGGCCCACTCGCGCGCGGCATCCGAGGCCGGCTTGCCGCGCGCCGGCGACGCCTCCTCGGCGAAGAAGGGCAGGTCGAACGCGCGCAGGTCGAGGACGTCCACCTCGAAGCCCTCCATCTCAAGGGCAAGTCGCTCGAGTAAGGCTGCCGGCGTGTCTGCGAACCGGCCGGGGCGCGTGCTGCCGATGATGATGCCGAGCTTGGTCTTGTCCATGGGGTCGCGCCTTGTTGTCCGAGGGAGGCTCTTTTGCGAATGGCGCTCTCTGGCGAGCACGAAGTCTCGCCTGAACGCGGGCGCGGCGGATGGCGAGGCGGCAGAAGCGCCGCGCCCGTGAGTTCAATTTAGCGAGCGATGGCGATGCCTGCGGCGCGGAACTCCTCGCGACGGTGCCGATCTTGCTGTTTCGCCAATTAGTGCTGCACGAACAGGACTCGTTCTCGGTTCGCGGCCGCGCCCTACCTCGAGCGGGCGGCGGGGAAGTCGCTCGCTATAAGGCGCGGCCCTGCACGGCGATGCGTTCATCGAGACCTACAGCCGCGAGAAGGCGCTGGAGACCGCGCCTGCGCGCGCTCTTCGACAGCGGGCTACCCTTGGCCGTGACCATGGACTCGTTCCCAGTCACCAAGTACAATATGTGTGTCGTCATGGCTTGTACTGTGACGGCAACTCCGTCTCGGGCGCCGAGGTCTTGGGGGAACACAATCGCCTCTCCCGCGTCCAGGCGCTGGGCATATTCACCAAGGTAGCCGCGTGGTTCACAGACGCCCAGGCCGAGATGGGCATGATTGCTCCGGGCCATCTGGCGGACTTCGCAGTCCTCGACCGCGACTATTTCCGGCGTGCCGGAGGACGAGATAAAGCTGGTGAGATTGATCCTGACCGTCATGACCCAAAAGGTCGTGTTCGGCCAGGAGCAGTACGAGCCGCTCGCGCCGGCCTCCCTGAACCCCTTCTCACTTGGTATTCGATCGCGCACTATGGTTGGTACTACGGAGATAAATTGCCGACACCTGGAGGCGGTGGCGCGATCGAGGCGCCGCCGCCGGAGCGGCAGCGACATCCAACCGCATGGAGGCACGAAATGACAACCTCTGCGGATCAGTCTTTCGTCCGGTGGTATAAGGAGGGCGAGCTTGCGCAGTACGTCCGCTCGATGAAATCGCCTGGTGGCGTTCTGAATTTGATCGAGGTGGTGCAGCCCGCGGGCGACGTGTCACGGCCCGCCCTGCCGGAGATCACCGTCTACCTGGACATGCGGGGCGGCAACCGCGTGGACGCCGATCTGGGATCGGGCAAGTTTCGAGCGGGGAGCGAGCAGGGTTGCTTCTTCGTCGCCGCGCCCGACTTCGCCAACAGCGTTGTAATCGACAAGGAGCATCATTTTCGCGCGCTGTCGTTTCCCGTCGGGCAGTGGCGGGACGTGTTCGACGATGCCGCCGATGGAGGGCTCACGCTGGAGTTGCCGCAGATCCACTCGGGACAGTTCCGTTCGCCGGCTGTCCGATCCGCGCTTCGAAAACTGTGGGCCCTTTCGGACGAGGAGGGCGCTCCGTCGCGTCTGCTGGCGCGGGCAGCCGGCTGCGAGATACTCGCCGAGCTGTGTCGGCTGGGCGGGGCGTCGATCGCGCCGGCGAGCGGCGGGCTCGCACCGTGGGCCGAACGGCGCAGTCTGGACATGATGCAGGCGCGTCTCGCGGATGACATCAGTCTCGACGAACTCGCGGCCGAGGCGAGGCTCTCTCCGTTCCACTTCGCCCGCATGTTCAAGCAGAGTGTCGGCGTGCCGCCTCGGGTCCATCTGACGCGTCTGCGGGTGGAGCGAGCCTGCGAGCTCCTCGGGACGACAGACCTTCCCATCACGCAGATCGCCTTCGAGGTCGGGTACTCGTCGAGCCAGGTGCTCGCACGCGTGTTCCTCGCCTCTCAGAACATGACCCCTACCGATTACCGTCGTGCGGTCCGCGATCCGACGCGCTCCGGCGAGCGGCACGATCTCCAGCGAGTTCCTTCAGCCGCGGAGCCTATTGGCGGTCGGCGTTGAGCTGTTTTTGTTAATGCGTCGCCCAGTCAGTCACGTAGTTGGGACGCGTCGCACCTGAAGCCCTGCCAGTCGTCCATTCGACTAGGTAGCCGTGGTACCGATCGTCTAAAAGAAGCGACTTAGCCAGTTCAGACGAGAACGATCATGCGTGCCTGCTCGTTCTACAACGAATGGCACAGCAAGTCATAGCTCTAGACGTGATCCCGGTGCTCGGGCCGAAGCCGCACGCAGGAGCGGTCGTTCAGCCACAGCCGTCCGCGCGTGGGCTGCCGGGCCGGCACCATGAGGCCCTTGCGCCGCCAGATCCGCTCCACGCGCTTGTCGTTCACGAGCCAGTCCGCATCCTTCAGCAGGGCGCTGATCTTGCGATAGCCATACCAGCCGTAGCGGCGGGCTAGTTCGATCGGCTCCGCCGTGAGCTGCTCCTCGTCATCTCTGCCCCGCGGCACCTTGCACCGTGACGAGCGCCCGGCAGGCGCGGCGCTCGGAGACGTTCAGGGTCAGCATCACGGGCTCGACGCGGGCGCGCCGGCGAGCGGGACTCAATAGTTTCCCCGGGCGGCCTTCGCCAGGATGAGCTTGTCGAGGGTGAGGTCGGCCAAGGTCTTGCGAAGCCGCTGGTTCTCGAGATCAAGCTCCTTCATCCGCCGCATCTCGTCCGACCTGAGCCCGCCGTACTCCTGGCGCCAGCGGCTATGGGTCACCTCCGTCACCCCGATCGGGCGCACGGCATCCGCCAGGCTCTGCCCTGTGAGACAAGAACGTCCACCTGGCGCAGCTTCGCGACGATCGCCTCGGACCTATGTCTCTTCCGCGACATCCCTCCGTCCTCCTTCGGCTTCAACGAGCCATACCTAAGGGCGGACCACTTCAATGGCGGCGGATCAGGGTGCCGGTGATGTGCAAGCACCAGCCCCGTGTTGCTGTGGGGACAACACACTGCAACTCATGCATACGAAACCGCAAAATCGACACTCTCGCAGCAGGATCAGATACGCGCTCATACCAATTTTCCGCTAGATTTCATGCATAGATCGACGATTCTAATACTGATCAGTTCTATCGAATGTCACGTACATCTCAGATTATGTCTATATAAATCGACATTTACTTGATGAAAACAGGCAACGCGTTGCTCTGCCGAGCAATCAACAATGATGCAAATGGAGATTACTATGATCAAGCTCACCACCCTTGCGGCTCTGCCAACCGCCGTAGAGCTCGCAAAGCGCAGCGTAGAGACCTTCGTGTCAAAGGATGTTAAGGGCTGGGTTGCCCTCGCCGATGAGAACATCCTGACTGAATTCCCGTTCGCCCCCGAGGGCTCGCCGCGTCGTCTGGAAGGGCGCGACGCGCTTTACGAGTATATCAAGAATTACCCGAGTGTGATCGACATACGCTCGATGCCGACGTGGAAGGCCTACGCCACCGACGATCCCAACACCGCGATTATCGAATGGAGCGTCTCTGGGGAGGTTCTGCCCAATGGCAATATTTACGACATGAAGTACGCGACCTTCGTTACCTTCCGCGACGGGCTGATGACTAACTACCGCGAGTATTGGGATCCGATGACGTTCATCAAGAACATGGGCGACGCTCGTTTCTGACTGGATTTATGTTCTCAATTACATCGTGAATTCCGAGCTGAAGGACCTAGCTATGGCTGGAACAAAGTTGAGTCACGAGGGCCGTGTCGCCCTCGTCACGGGCGCAGCCCGGGGGATCGGGCAGGCGATTGCACTGAGGCTCGCCGAACATGGTGCGCGCCTGGTGCTGGTAGATTTGGCGGAAACGAGCGAGACGGCAGGCCTCATCGCCGAGGAAACCCTGACGATCGCTGCCGACGTATCTAGCGCGAGCGACTGGAAGCGGATCGATGACACGATCCAACAAAAGTTCGGCGGCACCGACATCGTCGTGAACAACGCAGGTATCGGCGGCCCGACCGATATCGAGGAATTGGACATAGAGAAGTGGCGCTACATCTTTTCGATAAACCTCGACGCTCATTTCCTGAGCGCGAAGCAATTTGTGCCACAGATGCGTCAGAAGGGTTGGGGTCGGTTCGTCAATATCTCATCCAACTCGATCGGCATCGCGATCCCCGGAATGAGCCATTACATGGCGACCAAGATGGGCGTCCTCGGTTTCGTGCGCGGCCTCGCTAACGACGTTGCCGAGAATGGCATTACTGTGAACGCCATCCTACCATCGTTGGTCAATACCGCGCTGGTGAAGGATATGCCGGAGGAGGAGAAGCAACGCACTTGGAAAGGTCAGGCGATCAAGCGCTTCGCGGACCCGGGCGACATCGCCGGGGCCGCCGTGTTCCTCTCGAGCCAGGATGCAGCCTTCATCACCGGGCAGGCACTGCCGGTCGACGGCGGACAATACAAAATCTCCTGACGCGAATTTTAAAGCCCTCAGATTGGCGGCGCCTTACGGTGCGCGTCGATCCGAGGCTTCATCCTTTCATGCTCGCCCACGTCGGTGCAGCAATAATCGCTGCTTCAGCCCTTCGCGGCGAGCGCTCCGGGCTCCTCCAGATCACGGTCAACATCTTCGCTTTAAAGCGGTGCACCAACATGCGGGCCGAGGATGTGACCGAGACGCTAGACCGCCTTCAAGGCCTCGGGCTGCGACAGCGCCAAGGTGCTGCGCAAAGCCCCGGCTACTCAGCGAGAATGGCCCCAGCTGCATCGCCGGGGAACTGACGGATACATCGAGGTCCGGAAGTTGAGCCCCGTGCGCCGCGCCCCGTGCCACCCTCAGACTCAGGGCAAGACTGGGCGTAGGCACCAGACCTTGAAAAACCGCATCCTGCTGGAAAACTACTTCCTGCTCGGCGATCTTGAAGCTCAGATCGGCGCGTTCGTCGAGCACTACATCCACGGCGCTACCACGCGAGCCTGGACAACGTGACGCCCGCCGACGCCTACGTCGACAGGGCTCCAGTCATCATCGAAAACAGCACGAAGGGATAAAGCGACAGACCATCGAGCATCGGCGCTTGCTGGAGCTCACCGAAATTTCGCCGCCCAAATTCAACCTTCAGACGAGGCCGCACTCCGCTAATCTAAGCCGCGAGTTGTGCCAAATGTTCTGACGAAACACAGATTAGGGCAAATCGCTCCTTTTGCCCGAATTTCTGGTCGGGCGCTGAGCAGGAATTGCCGTTTCTTGTTGTCTGCCAGGTCGGTTCCTCAGACGTCTTGCGGTCAGCTCGGCTGGCGCGCCCGCTCCACCGTTTCGACAACCCCGCCGCACTGCGACCGCACGCTGGCGAGCGCGGCCGCAGGCGATGGTGCGACCCAGAGGTCGTCTCAGCGTTCCATCAGACCGGGGCTCAGCGTGATCGTCTTGATCTCGGTGAAGTCGTCGATCGCGGTGGCGCCGTTCAAGCGGCCCAGCCCGGTGTGCTTGGAGCCGCCCTCTTCGGTGTCCTCGCTGAGCGCAGCCCACTCGTTGATCCACACCAGGCCGGCTTCGACGCTCGGCGCGATGCGCAGCGCCTTGGCAACGTCGCGCGTCCAGATGCTCGAACCTAGCCCGTAAATGCTGTCGTTGGCGAGATCGAGCGCTTCTTGCTCCGTTGTGAACCGCTGCATCGTCACGACGGGGCCGAACGTTTCCTCCTGCGCGACCTGCATCTTGGGATTGGTAATTTCCAGGAAGGTCGGCAAGTGGAACGCCCCTTTGCCGAGCGGCCCCTTGGTAACCGGACCGCCACGAACAATGACCTCGGCCCCCTCGGAAATGGCGCGTTCAACGATGTCATCGACCCGCGCGACATTCTCGCGGTCGATCATCGGCCCCATTTCGCTCGAAGGATCTGCGGCTGGCCCTGCCTTCACCGCACGGAGGTGCTCCGCAAAGCGCATCTTAAACTCATCGGCAATGCCGGCCTGCACAATGACGCGCTGGCCGGTGACACAGAACTGGCCGGCAAAGCGCGTCAGCGCCGTCGTAAGTACAGGGATCGCGAGATCGAGATCAGCGTCATCGAACACAATTGACGGTGTCTTGCCGCCAAGTTCGAGGCCGATGCGCTTCACTTGCGTTGCGGCGCTGGCCGCGATTGCCTTGCCGGTCCCGGTGCTGCCGGTGAAGCTGATCACCGGCACGTCAGGAGAAGCGACGAGGTGCTTGGCGCCGTTGCCTTCCTGCTCGGTAAACAGGTTTATGACACCGCGCGGCAGTTCCGGAACGTCGGCGAATATTTTTGACATCGTCGCGTTGATCTGTGCGCTCTTGCCCGGCATCTTGATGATGACGGCGCAGCCTGCGGCGAGCGCCGGTCCGAGCGAGCGCACCATCAGGATGACGGGCGAGTTCCAAGGCGCGATAATGCAGGCTACGCCGATCGGCTGGCGAACCATCATGGCGATGCGACCTGGGCGGGAATCGACGATCCGGCCCGCTTCGGTTCGCGCGACCGCCGCGAAATAGCGCAGCGAGGGCACGCACAGGTCAACCTCAAACGTCGCATCCATCTGGATCTTGCCGTTCTCCGTGTAGAGGATTTTGATCAGCTCCTCGCGGTTGCGCTCGAAGGCATCGGCGAGCTTGTCGAGAACCCGCGCGCGCAGCTTGCGGTCATGGACCCAGTTTGTTTCCTTCATCGCGCGCTTCGCCGCGACGATCGCAGCCTTCGCGATTTCCTCGTTGCCATCGGCATAGCGCCCGATGACATCGTAGGTGGCCGGATTGACCGACTCTAAAATCGTGTCCGAGCCGACCCATTCGCCGTCAATCCAGTTGAGGGCGATGTCTGAATCCTGCTGTGTGTTCGTGGTCACATGTAACTCCTAGGTTTTTCCGGGGGGCTGTCTTAATGGCGCGGGGGCATGCACCGCGCGATTGGACCGGGCTTAGACCCGGAAGCGGCCGGCGATGCGCTCTGCAATCATGATCGTGGTCACGTTGGTCGGCGTCGAGGGGACCTCGGGAATGATCGAAGCATCGATGACGTGAAGGTTTCCAAAGCCGCGAACCTTGCCCCAGGGGTCCACAACCGCCGTCGGATCGCCGTCAAAGCCCATCGGCACGGTCGAGGTTGGATGCGCGTAGGTCTGGACGTTGGTGCGCAGATGCTCTCGCAATTCGTTGGCCGCGATCGGCGTAGGCGGGAAGATGTCCGCCTCGACCATCCCGGCGAAAGGCTCGCTACGCCCGATCGCATCCGCAAGCGTGACCACCTCGATCATCCGGTCCATGTCGCTGGGATCGTCGAGAAAGTTGTAGTGGATGCGTGGGGCCGCGCGTGGGTCTCTCGAGGTGAGTTGGAACGAGCCGACCGAGCGCGGAAGCACCACCGCGGATGCCAGCACGATCGCGCCGCCGGTCGGGCTGTTCTTGGGATCGAAGAAATGAGTGGCCGAGATCTGAAGATCGAGATCCCCGGCGGCTGCACCTTTGGAGCCCTTCCAGACTAACGCCCCGGCGGCCGGCAGCTGCGACTTGTACGCCGCCTTCAGCGCATAGACATGATAATAGATCGGATGGTCCTGAAGCCTCTTGCCGACGGGGAGATCAACCACAACCGGGATGTCCAAGGTTCGCAGATGTGCGGCAGGTCCGATGCCAGAGCGCATCAGGATCGCAGGGCTGCCGAACGTGCCGGCTGACAAAATGACCTCGCCGCCCGAAATCACCTCACCCGATGCCAGGCGCACGCCGGTCGCCCGCTTGCCTTCAAGTACCAGCTGATCGACTTCAGCGCCTGCGCGGATCGTCAGGTTCGGCCGCGCCCTCACCGCGTCGGTTAGGTACGTGATGCCAGTGTTCATTCGGACATTGTCGATGACATTGAGCGAATAGGGTCCGACGCCATCAGCCACGTCGCTGTTGAAGTCGCTAACCGATGCCAGACCCTTGGTACGCGCGGCCTCGACGAATGCGCGCGCGGAGGGCGTCAATTCTTCCATCGAGCGCTGGCGGATCGGGAACGGGCCGGTGCGCCCATGCCAGCGATCATCGCCGGCCGGCGTGTTCTCGAGTGCCTTATAGACTTGGAACACATCGTCCCACGACCAGCCCTCAATGCCGCGCTTGCTCCACCGGCCGAAATCGGACGGCCGCGCCCGTATCGCGACGGTGCCGTTCACGGCGGAGCTGCCGCCTATGACCTTGCCGCGCGGCGTTGGGATATCGTGGCCGAGCTTCGCCTTGTCGTCGCTCGAATACTTCCAGTCGAAGTCTGGACTGGCGACGTTGCCGGCGTCCGTCAGGCCGTTTGGATAGGCGTTCGGCGCGAAATCCGGGCCAGCGTCGAGCAGCAGCACCTTGCGCGCAGGATCCTCACTAAGCCTGGTCGCCAGCACTGTGCCGGCCGAGCCCGCGCCGACGATGATGATATCAGGTTTGCCTGCCGCAGCAGTTGCGCGTGTGCCGATCATGGTAGGCCTCCGTTGCAGAGATCGCCGCTTGCGAGCGTCGACGCAATCTACTGGGGGCCGAGGCGCGATGCGTTGCAGGCCCTGCGTCGAGGGTGCCGATCTTGCGTCTCGAGCGGCGCGCAATGGGAGAGCGTGCTTAACGAAGCTGCCGGTGGAGACTACTTGCTGGGGAGCCTGCAGCTCTTCAGGGGGCCGTTTCGTTGGCAGGCCATCCAATCGACGCTCAGGAACCTGTGGGCGTTGAGCGACGAGGAGGGAGCGCGTCGCGTCTGCTGGCGCGCGCGGCGGGTTGCGAGATTCTCGCCGAGCTGTGCCAGTTGAGCGACGCTTCGCTCGCGCCGGTAAGGGGCGGGCTCGCACCGTGGGCCAAGCGGCGTTGCCTCGAACTGATGCAGAAGCGGCTGTCGGAGGACATCAACTTCGACGAGCTGGCCGCAGAGGCGCGGGTCTCGCCGTTTCATTTTGCACGCATGTTCAAGGAGAGCGCCGGCGTGCCGCTGCGTGTCTACCTGACGCGCCTGCGGCTGGAGCGAGCTTGCGAGCTTCTCGAAATGACAGATCTTCCCGTCACGGAAATCGCAGCCGAGGTCGGCTACTCGTCGAACCAGGTACTCGCTCGAATATTTATCAAGAATCAGGTCGCGGTCGGGCTCCCTACGCACGGTTCGTAATCCGGCTCTCTCCAGCCTGTAATGGTGATACCAGGTCAAAGCGGGCCAGAATCAATATTTAGTGGGCCGGATTCCAATAAGAATGGTCGCTGCGCGGGTAGCTCGTCGGCAGTATGTGCTGTCAACTGTACGCTTATCGCGACAGCCGTTTTTGCTTGATGAAGCTCATCGCTCTTGAAGATCAATTTCATCTCCTCATCAGCATCCAAAAACTGCTATGGCGATCTTGAATACCTACACGGGCGAAGCCCCCTTTTTTACTGTTGGCGCACCAGTTCGCCTTAGAACTGCTGGCTCGTCGGCCGCAGCACGATGGCGTTGATGTCGACATTCGCCGGCTGCTCGATCGCGAAGGCGATCGCGCGAGCGACCGACAATGCCGGGATCGCCTGCTTATAGAAGTCGAGCACTGTGTCGGTGGCGGTGCCCGACGTGCCGTGCTTGAGGTCGCTATCGACGGCGCCCGGCTCGATGGAGGTCACGCGCAGCTTGTCGCCAACCTCCTGCCGCAACCCCTCCGAAATCGCGCTGACCGCGAATTTGGTGCCCGAATAGACGGTGCCGCCCGGTGCGAACACCTTGATGCCGGCAACCGAACTCAGGTTGATGATGTGCCCGCTCTCCTGCGCCAGGAAGCGCGGCAGCGCCGCGGCGATGCCGTAGAGGACGCCCTTCAGGTTCACGTCGATCATCTGGTCCCATTCGTCTGTGTTGACCTCCGACATCGGGCGGATCGGCATCACGCCGGCGTTGTTGACCAGCACGTCGAGCCGGCCGAAATCGGCGACGACACCGGCGACGACCGCCTCGACCTGCCTCTTGTCGGTTACGTCCAGCGCATAGGCCCTAGCCGTTCCGCCCGACGCCTCGATGTCCGCCACGACACCGTCCAGCCTGTCCTTGCGGCGCGCAGCGACTGCGACCTTTGCCCCGCGCGCGGCAAGCAGCCGCGCGGTTTCGGCGCCCAGACCGGTGCTGCCGCCCGTGATCAGGACGACCTTGCCTTCGATTCCTTCGCTCATTTTCAACTCCATAGGGTTAAGTGGTGGCCGTTCAGGCCGGTGGCCGCCGGGAGCGGCGGGGCGTAGTGCCAGATCGGCGCTAGCCTGTTCGGGATCTGCCCAGCATTTGGACGGCGCCGGCCTCGGCGATGGCGACGTCTTCGGCGACGCTGCCGCCGCTGACGCCGATGGCGCCGATGGTCTCGCCCTCGAACCTGATCGGGACCCCGCCTCCGAAGACGACGATCCTGCCGCCATGGGAGTGCTGGATGCCGAACAGCTCCGCTCCGGGCTGAGCCAGGGTCGCCAGCGCGTCAGTCCTCGTGTTGAAGATCTGGGCTGTGAATGCCTTATTGATCGCGAGTTCGGCCGAGCCCGACATGGCCGTGTCCTGACGGACGAAGGACACCAGATCTCCGGTCGGCCCTACGACTGCGATCGAGCAGGCGACATTCAGGGCCTCGGCCGCGGCGATGGCTCTGTCGATCCTCGCGCGCGCGTCGGTAAGCGAAAGCGTGGCCATTGCGATCTCCGTTCTTCAAGTGGACCGCCGCCAGCCTGGGCTCGGCGGCGGTCCATCAGCTGGATTGGGCTCAGGCGACCCGCGCCCGCGCCTGGCCCAGGGCCGCCACGAGAGCTTCCGCGGCTTCAGCCGATGAGGCCGGATTCTGGCCGGTGATCAACTGGCCATCGACCACGGTGTGGACGCCCCAGTCCTTGACCTTCGAGAACACCGCGCCGAGGTTGACCAGCTCGTCTTCGACCAGGAACGGCACGACCTTGTCGAGCCCGACGGCTGCCTCTTCGGTGTTGGTGAAGCCGGTCACGTAACGGCCCTGGACGAATGGCGAGCCGTCAGGGTTCTTGACGTGATGCAGGACGCCGGGGGCATGGCAGACGAGCGCGATCGTCTTGCCGGCGGCGATGAAGGATTCTATCAGCCGGATCGAATTCGCGTCCTCGGCCAGATCCCACATTGGGCCATGGCCGCCGGGATAAAACACCGTGTCGAAATCCCGCTGATCGACGCTGTCGAGCCGGACCGTCCGGGCCAACTGGGCGTTGGCGTCGGCGTCGGCCTTAAAACGCCGCGTGTGCTCGGTCTGGAAGTCCGGCTCGTCGCTCTTGGGGTCCAGCGGCGGCTGGCCGCCCTCAGGCGAAGCCAGCGTGATCTCCGCGCCGGCGTCCTTGAGGACGTAGTAGGGCGCGGCCAATTCCTCGAGCCAGAAGCCGGTCTTTTTGTCCGTGTCTCCGAGCCTGTCGTGAGACGTCAAAACCATGAGAACTTTCATCGTCGTATCCTTTGCTGGTGCCGCGTTCATCTTGATCGCCGCCGGGGCGGGCTGATTTCGATCAGCCGGATCGGCCTTTCGATGGGAGGAAGATGTCATTCGCGCAGCTATTCAACAAATTGATTTGTTGGATTTTAGATATCCATGTGAGAGCATATCTCGATGAAATACGATCTCAACCTGCTGCCGGTCTTCATGGCCCTGATGGAGGAGCGGAGCGTCACGCGGGCGGCCAATCGGCTCGGGATCACGCAGCCTGCACTCTCCAACGCGCTGAACCGCCTGCGCGACATGCTCCGCGATCCGCTGTTCATCCGCGAACGATACGGTGTCAGGCCCACCCAACTGGCCGAGGAACTCGCGCCGACCATCGCGGCAGCCCTTGCCCAGCTGGACGAGCTGGTGGTCCATCAGCAGGACTTCGACGCGGCCAATGCCGAGCGCCAGTTCCTGATCGCGCCCAACAGCTATGTGGAGCTGACCCTGATGCCGGCGCTGGTCGCAAGGCTGCGGGAGCAGGCGCCCGGTATCAAACTGCGGATGCAGCCGTTCGGGAACGATCTCGCCGAGACCGGGATCATGTCGGGAACGACGGCGATGGTTCTGGGACGGGTCGTCGATCCCCCAGACAATCTCGTCGTTCAGCATCTGATGGACGACAGACTGGCCTGCATCGTGCGAAGCGACCATCCCGATGTCGGTGACCATATCACACGCGATCAGTTCGAGAGCCTGAAGCACGTTAACGTCCTGCCGCCGGGGCGAATCCGAGCCGGCCTGTTCCAGGCGTTGGAAAAGCAAAACCTCAAACGGGAGGTCGCGGTCTCGGTCACGCATTTCCTCGCGGTTCCCGAGATGATTGCCGTCACGGATTACTGTGCGACCTTGCCGAGCCTGATCTGTCGCGGTCTCCAGCGCGACCAGCGCCTGAAAGTGTTAGCGACCCCCGTCGATCTCGGAACCTTCCCGGTCGAACTCGCCTGGCATGTGCGCTACCGCCACGACCCCGCCCATCAATGGCTCCGGACGCTGATCGTCGACACGGCGCGCTCGCTGCCGCAGACCTCCCCCTCAGGCTAACGGCTCATGTGCCGCCCGGAGACGCCGTCGGGATCCGACTCTCTGGGGCCCATCGTGCCGATGTCGGGCTTAAGCCTACCTACGTCGATTGCACGCGGGACGGGCTTCCAGTCGTTCCACAGGAAGGTCGCCGCCGGCAGAGTTCGTCGGCAGTGGGCGCTGCCTGGCGTTGAGCGTACTTCAATCGTCTTCGTTCGCGGGCCGCGTCTCCCATTCCGACGACATACCGATGTTGGATCCGGACGAAGGCCCGTCTGCACTAATCGCGAGGAGCCGATGGCGGAGGCCCCTGTAGGATCGACCTTGGACGACGCTGCCAAAGAAGGCGTCGCTGTTTGAGATACTGCCGAGGTCATGGGCCGGCGCTTGAATGTGCCGCTCTTTGCGTAGTTGGCCAAGGGGGGCTGCCGGCCTAAGTTAGTCGGAATTCGTGCGTCCCAACCTGCCACCCTCTTGACCAAAAAGAGCTTCCAATTCGCGATCCCAGTACGGATCGGGTCCTATTCGATCGACCATCCAGTCGATGAACGCCCGCACTTTCGGCGCGAGCTCTCGCGAACTCGGATAGAGCGCCCATAGGGTCTGGGTGGAGACGAGCGGAAATTCGGGAAGCGCTGGCACAAGGGCGCCGCTGCGAAGCTCGTCGGCAGCGCACCAGGTCGCCATCCACGCGATGCCAAGCCCGGCGCAGGCTGCATCCCGCACGGCTGCTCCGTCATTGATGCGCAGCGCGGGTGAAACCTTTCGTACGATCGGTTTTCGATCCGCATCCAGGAAGGTCCAGAGATCAAGCGTGCTGACGACCAGGCAGGTGTGCCCGGCAAGATCGTCGGGCGTCTTCGGCCGTCCGCGGCGCTTGAGGTACTCGGGCGACGCGACTAGGACGCGCCGATCCGGCGCGAGGCGCCGCGCGATGAAAGAGGAGTCGCCGAGTTCAGTGTAGCGGACCGCCACATCGAATGCGCCCTCGACGAGGTCGACCACGCTGTCCGAGATGCGAAAATCGAGCGCGAGGTCAGGGTAGCGGACGCAAAAGTCCGGTAGGCCCGGTACGATGTGCATCCGCGCGAACGAGGCCGGAGCCGCCACCCGGAGCGTGCCGCGCGGGGCGGCCTGCTCGCGCCCCAGCACCGCCTGAGCGGCATGGGCCGCGTCGAGGACATGCTCGGCATGCGGCAAGAACGCAAGACCGTCCACCGTCAACGTCGCCTGTCGCGTCGTTCGATGGAGTAGCCGCGCGCCCAATCGCCTCTCGAATGCCGCGAGCCGCGCGCTGGCGCTGGCTGGCGTCAGGCTGAGGTCACGAGCCGCCGCGCTGATGCTCCCCAACTGAGCGATACGTGTGAACAGCCTGAGATCGTCGAGATTCACGGTCCACTTTCAAGATTTCGTTGAAGCTCATCCTAGTTTCCGGCCACTACCGGGCGCAATCGCGAAATTTCAAATGGCGTGACACCACGGCGGCCCTGCGAGCCTGCCGATACGAACAGGAGATGGTCATGCGTGCCCAGATCATCGATGCCTTCGGCGAGACTGACGTTTTCCGGCTCACGTCGCTGCCCGAGCCGAGGCCTGCGCCTGGCGAGGTGGTCGTGGCGCTGGCGGCCACAAGCGTCAACCCGGTCGACTACAAGCTGAGGCGTCATGGCCCCTCCATCGCACCGGCGCTGCCGGCCGTACTAGGCTGCGATGTCGCCGGAACCATCGTAGCACTCGGTGCTGGTGTCACTGACTTCAAAATCGGTGACGAGGTCTATGGCTGCGCGGGCGGCGTGGCGGGCGTGAGCGGCGGGTCATATGCCGAGCAAATCGCTGCTGACGCGCGCCTTCTGGCGCACAAGCCCTCGAATCTCACGCTGCGCGAAGCCGCCGCGCTTCCGCTCGTCACCATCACCGCCTGGGAAGGCCTCGAGCGCGCCAGCGTCGGCGCGGGCACGAGCGTGCTCATCCATGGCGGCGCCGGGGGCGTCGGGCATATCGCGATCCAGCTCGCCAAGGCACGGGGCGCGACCGTCTCCGCCACCGTCTCCTCCGACGAAAAGGCGGCGATCGCCGACCGCCTCGGCGCCGATCACGTGATCAACTATCGCGAGGAGGGTGTCTCCGATTACGTCGCGCGGCTGACCCGCGGCCGCGGCTTCGACGTCGTGTTCGACGCCACGGGTGGCAACGACATCGCGGCCTCCTTCGCCGCGGCTCGCCTGAACGGCCACGTGGTGACGATCGTCTCGCAGTACGAGGCGGACCTGGTGCTCATGCATGCCAAGGGCCTGAGCCTCCACGTCGTGTTCATGCTGATCCCGATGCTCCACGACATCGGCCGCGAGGCGCATGGCCGCCTGCTGCGCGCGGCAGCGGCGCTGGCGGAGGCCGGCAAGCTCCGGCCGCTCATCGAACCCGAGCACTTCGCGCTCGCAGATCTGCCCCGCGCACACCAGAAGGCCGAGGCCGGACGGGCCTTGGGCAAAATCGTGATCGACATCGCGGGCCTTCCGCCGATCGGCTGATCTTATCTGGAAAGGATATCTCGAATGAAAACCGGTTTCATTGCCGGCGGTGCGACGGTGCGCGTTTCGCTCCTCGCAATCGCCCTGCCTCTCGCCGCTTGCACATCTGTGTCCGGTCCCACCGAAGTCACGTCGGTCGAGGGCTGCCGGATCGAAATGCGCCGCGAGCTACGCCACAACGGCCCGCCGGGCAAGTTTCCGCCGACGCCGGTCAGCCG
Source organism: Bosea sp. PAMC 26642 (assembly GCF_001562255.1). NCBI lineage: Bacteria > Pseudomonadati > Pseudomonadota > Alphaproteobacteria > Hyphomicrobiales > Alloboseaceae > Allobosea > Allobosea sp. PAMC 26642. The sequence continues at coordinate 1,406,061 of NZ_CP014301.1, forward strand.
TGAGGTCCGGGTCTGCCGCCCGACCGGCGCCGGCTCCGTCGAGGTCTTGGCGAGCCGCTGAGCCTGTTTGCCGACCTTCCTGCATAAGGAGAGTTCACATGACCAAGACCATGAAGGCCGTCGTTCTCACTCGCTTTGGGGGACCGGACGCGTTCGAGTTGCGTGAGGTGCCGGTGCCGCCGGTCGGCCCGCGCCAGGTTCGAGTGCGGGTCCACGCCACAGCGGTCAACCCGCTCGACTACCAGATCCGCCGCGGCGACTATGTCGACTACGTCCCGCTGCCCGCCATCATCGGCCACGACATCTCGGGCGTCGTCGAGGAGATCGGGTCGAATGTTCACGAGTTCGCGGTCGGCGATGAGGTGTACTACACGCCGAAGATCTTCGGCGGTGCGGGCTCCTATGCCGAGCAGCACGTCGCCGACGTCGAGCTCGTAGGCCGCAAGCCCCGAAATCTAACCCACCTCGAGGCTGCGAGCCTGACGCTCGTTGGCGGCACGGTCTGGGAGGCGTTCGTTCAGCGCGCGCAGTTAAGCGTGGGCGAGACAATCCTCATCCATGGCGGGGCAGGGGGCGTGGGTACGATCGCGATTCAGGTCGCTAAGGCAATTGGCGCCCGGGTGATCACGACGGCGCGCGCTAGCCACCACGATTTCGTGCGCTCGCTTGGTGCCGATGACGCCATCGACTTCACTGTCGAAGATTATGTGGAGGGGGTCGCGCGCTTAACCGGCGGACAGGGCGTCAACGTCGTCTTCGACACGATTGGCGGCGATGCGCTCACGAGAAGCCCGCTGGCGCTGGCGGCGTTTGGGCGCGTAGTCAGTATCGTCGACATCGCGAAACCACAGAACCTCGTCGAGGCGTGGGGCAAGAACGCCGCCTATCACTTTGTGTTCACTCGCCAAAACCGGGGCAAGCTCGATGCCCTTACGAAGCTTGTCGAGCGCGGTCTTGTGAAGCCCGTGATCGGCGCGACTTTACCGCTCGCACGAATGAGCGAGGCCCACGATCTGTTGGAGAACGGCACCGCACGGGGCTTGCGCGGCAAGGTCGCGATCGACGTGACGGGCCAGTCGCTTGCGTTACCCCCCATCATACCAGGGGCTTGACGCTTCGGACGGAAGACCGGCGGTACCCTCTACCTCGGTCGTCCGTCCTCCACTTATTTGGGAGAAATCCAATGGTGACCGAACTCGCGCTCCTGCGCCTGGAACGGGGCGCCGGCCCCGCTTTTGAGGCCGCCTTCGCCCGCGTCGCTTCACTGCTTATGGGTGCCGACGGCTACGTGCGGCACCGCCTCGTTCCCAGTCTCGACGATGCTGAGCTTTACCTGCTCCAGGTCGAGTGGCGGGATCTGGCCGCTCACACCCTGGCCTTCGAACCGAGTGACGCGCATGCGCGCTTCATCGCGGCGCTCGAACCGATGTTCGCCGGCGAGCCAGTCGTCGTGCACGTCCCGACCGACGAGCGGTCGTGACGCCTCTATCATTCTCTGATGTCTGGTGCGCAGGATAAGCCTCACGACTTTGCGACATTTGTGCTGATCAGCACTGCCCAGGTCGCGACGCCTGGCCCGTCGACGGTCTTCCCGGTCAATAACGCGATCACTTACGGTCCGCGGCGTGCCATCGTGGCGTTGAGCGGCGATCTTGCGGCCATCATCATTCTGGCGTCGCTGTCGGCGGTCGGCGTCGGCGCGCTGCTTGCGGCCAACGCTGTGCTCTTCACTGCCTTTCGTCTTGCGGGGCCATCTATCTCTTATGGCTCGGCGTTCGCCATCTTCGTTCGCTCGACACCGCCGCAGGCGGTGACAGCCGCGAAGTTGCCATGGCCCCCGACGCTGAAATCTCCCGGGTGTGTCACTACCTTGTCGTTTGATCGAAAGGATGCTGCGCGATGTTCAAGGGTTCCGACCTCCTCGTAAAGGCGCTGGAGAATGAAGGCGTCGATCGCATTTTCGGCGTTCCCGGCGAGGAGAATCTCGACGTGCTGGAATCGCTTCGCACGTCGAGCATCAAGCTGATCCTGACCCGGCACGAGCAGGCAGCCGCTTTCATGGCGGCGACCCATGGCCGGCTGACGGGCAGGCCCGGGGTCTGCATCGCGACGTTGGGGCCGGGAGCGCTCAACTTCTCGACGGGGGCTGCCTATGCGCATCTTGGCGCCATGCCGATGATCATGATCACCGGGCAGAAGGCGATCATGACCGCCAAGCAGGCGCGCTTCCAGATCGTCGATGTCGTCGCCTCGATGAAGCCGCTGACCAAGATGACGCGCCAGATCGTCAGCGGCGCCAGCATCCCGGCCATGGTCCGCGACGCCTTCCGCGTCGCGATGGAGGAGCGGCCGGGTCCGGTCCATCTCGAACTGCCCGAGGATGTGGCGGCCGAAGAGGTGGATGACGCCTTCGTCATCCCTGTCCATGCGCTGGAGCGGCCGGTCGCCCCGGCCTCGGTGCTCGACCGGGCTGCGCAGATGATCCTGGCCGCTAAACGCCCGTTGGTGATGGTCGGCGCCGCCGGGAACCGGCCCCGGCTGGTCGAGGAACTCTCGTCCTTCGTGCGGCGCACGCGGCTGCCCTTCTTCAACACGCAGATGGGCAAGGGCGCCGTCACCGGCGGTTCGAACCTCTATATGGGCACCGCCGCCCTGTCCGAGCGCGACTACGTCCACCAGGCCGTGGCGCATGCCGACCTGATCATTGCCATCGGCCACGACACGATCGAGAAACCGCCTTTCCTGATGACGAACGCCGGCGGCTGCAACGTCATCCATATCGGCTACCAGTCGGCCAGCGTCGAACAGGTCTATCACCCCGATGCCGAGGTGATCGGCGATATCGGCGCGACCGTGACGGGGCTTTCCGACAGGCTCGCAGGCAAGATCGAGCCCGATGCCTCGATGCTGGACCTACGCCAGGCGGTTCTTGCCAAGATCAACGAGCGCGCGGAGGAGGACCGCTTCCCGATCACGCCGCAGCGCATCGTCCACGATGTCCGTGCCGTCATGCCGGAGGACGGCATCGTCTGCCTCGACAACGGCATGTACAAGATCTGGTTCGCCCGGAACTACCGGACCCATGTCGCCAACACGCTGCTGCTCGACAACGCGTTGGCGACGATGGGCGCAGGCCTCCCCTCGGCGATGATGGCAGCGATGCTCCATCCTGAGCGCCGCGTCATGGCCGTGTGCGGCGATGGCGGGTTCATGATGAACTCGCAGGAGATGGAGACCGCGGTGCGGCTCGGCCTCAATCTCGTCGTCGTCATCCTCAACGACAACGCCTATGGCATGATCCGCTGGAAGCAGTCGGTCGACAACTTTCCCGATTTCGGCATGACCTTCGGCAACCCGGATTTCGTCCGTTACGCGCAGTCCTATGGCGCCAAAGGCTCGCGCGTGACGGCTGCCGACGAGCTTGTCCCCACGCTGGAGGCGGCCTTCGCGGGAGGCGGCGTCCATCTCGTCGAGATTCCCATCGATTATTCGGAGAATACCCGCGTGCTCGTCGAGGAGCTGCGCAACCGCACCCCCGACATCCAGCTCGCCTGAGGAGATATCCGATGCTGCAGGTCGTCCAGGCCTTCGACCGCGCCCCGATCGCCGAGATCGCGACCGATGACGCGGCCGCTCTCGAAGCCAAGCTCGCAGCCGCGCAGCGGGTTTTCCGCGACCGCGACGGCTGGCTCAAGCCACATCAGCGCATGGCGATCCTGCGCCGGCTCGCCGGCCTGGTGGAGGGCAAGCGCGACCATCTCGCCCTGCAGATCGCGCGCGAGGGCGGCAAGCCGCTGCCCGACGCCATCGTCGAGGTGACGCGCGCGATCGACGGCATCCACAACGCCGCCGACGAATTGCGTAACCTTGCCGGCCGCGAGATCCCGATGGGGCTGTCCCCGGCCGCCACCGACCGCTGGGCCTTCACCACCAGGGAACCGATCGGCATCGTCGCGGCGATCTCGGCCTTCAACCATCCGTTGAACCTGATCGTGCATCAGGTCGCGCCCGCGATCGCGGTCGGCTGTCCCGTTATCGTCAAGCCGGCCGGCACGACCCCGCTCTCCTGCCTCGATTTCGTGGCGCTCGTGCATGAGGCGGGGCTGCCGGAAGACTGGTGCCAGAGTTTCATTCCCGAGACGACCGAACTTGCCGAGAAGCTGGCCACCGATGCGCGCATTGCCTTCCTGAGCTTCATCGGCTCGGCCAAGGTCGGCTGGTCGCTGCATTCAAAACTGGCGCATGGCGCGCGCTCGGCGCTCGAACATGGCGGAGCCGCGCCCGCGATCGTCGATCGCAGCGCCGATCTCGACGCCATCATCGGCCCCATCGTCAAGGGCGGCTATTATCATGCCGGCCAGGTCTGCGTGTCGACGCAGCGCATCTATGTCCATCAGGACATCGCCGATGCGTTCACCCAGCGTCTGGTCGCGGGGGTGAAGGCGCTGCGGGTCGGCGACCCCGTCCTGAAGGACACCGAGGTCGGCCCGCTGATCCTGCCGAAGGAGGCCGACCGCATCGCATCATGGGTCGATGAGGCCGTGCAGGCGGGCGCGGATTTGGCGACCGGCGGCGGGCGCCTGTCGGAGACGACGCTGGAGCCGACGGTGCTCCTGGCGCCCCCCGCCGACGCCAAGGTGTCGCAGCTCGAGATCTTCGGGCCCGTGGTCTGCGTCTACCCCTATGCGAAGCTCGATGACGCCATCGCGCAGGCGAACGCGCTGCCGGTCGCCTTCCAGGCCAGCATCTTCGCGCAGGACATCGGCATCGCCATGCGCGCCGCCAACCGGCTCGATGCCTCCGCCGTGATGATCAACGATCCGACGACCTTTCGGACGGACTGGATGCCCTTCGCCGGACGGCGGGAGTCGGGATACGGCACCGGCGGCATCCCCTTCACCATGCGCGACATGACGCAGGAGAAGATGGTCATGTTGCGGAAATCATAGAGTTGAAAAATACGCCAAACGAGGCATCCAGATCAGCCGGGTATCGAAACGCCTCAGCTCATCGGTCGTCGCCAAGCCATCCCGTTCAGGGACTCAGATCTAAGCTTCCGCCTCGCGCCAGTGTGGAAACGTGACATACGCCGTGACTGCCTCCTGTTCGTAGGCACGGATCGTTACCCGCTCGCCTTTGGGCATATAGGCCATCTCGCCCGGGCCAATCTCAAAAGTATCAGAAGCACTCGAAACCGACAGCCGCCCCGTTAGCACGATCATGATATCGTCGACCGCCATGACCTGCTCAAGAATGGAATTTGCGCCCCAACGGCCGTAGCCGACCGTGACCGGCCCGCCATGACGTTCATCGACGAGGTTACCTGCGAAGATCTCGCCCCTCTCGCCGGGTGTGGCTTCCATCTCCGCCTCGCCGAAAGTGAGTTTTCTCAGTTTCATTGAAGTCTCCTAGGTTGCGTTTTCTAGCCAATGCGGCGCTTGATCTGCGACTTGAACGGTCAGGAGCAGACGGATGTTCCTGGAGGGAGCGACCCCGGCCGTCTCGCTATGGTGGGGAAAGCGGACCGCTCGCACCCTTTGGATTGGCCCCGTGGAGTTTCCACTACACGGATTTGCTGCGAGATCGCTGCGCTCGATCGGAAGCCGCACTATTCTAATCGCCTCGCCTTCACGACATCGAGAAAGGCACGCAGCGGCGGCGGAACAGCCCGATGTCCGGCGTAATAGATCCCGATTTTCTCGGAGGCCGGCGTCCAGGCCAATAGAATTCGGCGCAGTCGGCCATCCTGCAGGGCTGGGTCCGCTGCCGGACTTGCGACATAGGCGATGCCAAGCCCGTTGATTGAGGCATCAACCATCAATTCCTCGTCGTCGAGGATAAGGGAGCTGTTCAGGTCAAGCGTCAGTGTTTGTCCGGCCCGCTCGAACTCCCAGCGGTAGAGCTTGCCGCTGGGTAGGCGATGACCGATGCAGCGATGTCGTTTCAGGTCATCGGGCGTGGCCGGCTCGCCGAAGCACTCGAGATAGGCAGGCGACGCGACGCAGATGAAGCTGACCGCGCTGGCGAAGGGCAGGGCGATCATGTCCTTGGGAATGGAATCGACCAAGCGCACGCCGGCATCGAACCCTGCCGCCACGATGTCGATCAGCTTGCCTTCAACGACCAGGTCGACGACCACATCAGGATAGCGCTCGGACATCGCCGGCAGGGTGTCGCGGACAAGGAGCGTCGCCGCCAGCCGCGGCGCGTTGATCCTGACGGTTCCGCTAATGTTGCCGCTGAAAGACTGTACGGCGTCGAGCGCCTCGTCCAGACCCGCAATAACCGGCTGAAGACGACCGAGCAGTTCGAAACCGGCTTCCGTCGGCGCGACGCTGCGCGTCGTGCGGTTAAGCAGGCGCACGCCCAGGCGTTCCTCCAGCGCGCGCATCGCATGGCTCAAGGTGGATGGGGCGGTGCCGAGATCGTCTGCCGCACGCCGAAAACTGCGACGGGTCGCGACGGTCACAAAAGCGTTCAGATCGTGGAGCGAGGGGCGGATCATTGCTGGTGATTTTGCACCAGCTCGTGCCGAATTCAACGGCTAATCGGATCAATCATCACCCGCTATCTCATGTCGGCGAGAGCGAAGCTTGCGGATCAGCCGCCTGCTCCCTGTTCGTGAAAGGAACCGCCATGACCAAACGCGACGCCATTTTCCCCGCGGGCCGGCACGCGCTCTACGATGTCCATCAGTATTCTGCCGCGATCCGCTCGGGCGATCTGCTCTTTGTCTCCGGGCAAGTGGGCAGCCGCGAGGACGGAACGCCCGAACCCGTTTACGAGGATCAGGTTCGGCGCGCCTTCGCAAATCTGCGCGATGTGCTGGCCGCCGCAGGAGCGACTTTCGACGACGTGATCGACGTCATCACCTTCCACACGGATCCGCAGACGCAGTTCGAGAGGATGCTCGCCATTCGAGCCGAGGAAATCGGTGAGCCGCCCTATCCGACCTGGACGGCCGTCGGCGTGACCTGGCTCTCGGGGTTCGACTTCGAGATAAAGGTGATCGCCCGGATCCCCGATAAGTCATCGACCGAATGAAGCATCACGGACTGCGCGTATGACGCGCAGACAAGGCGCAGTGTGCTGGTTGGCTTCAGCACAGGGGCCCGGGCGTTCCCCAGCGCCTGGGATCGTCGATGCGCCGGCCGGCTCACTCTCGCCCGCCCTGGTCGTCCGGCCAAATCCGTGGCGTGACCGGGTCGCAGAAGGGCAGGGTGCTGGCTTGGCGGATGGCCTGAGCCAGATGTGCGTTCACCTTCGCGGTCGTCGTCTTCAGCCCATGCTTGACCGCCGCCAGGCTGACGGTCTCGTCGACGATCCTGATCGCGGCCGTCACGGTCGCTGCGCACAGGCGTACCTCGAACTCACCCCGGGGACGATCGAGGCGCTCGGCGATGATCTTGATCAGGTGCTCTTCGCTGATCTGACAGGACATCAGCCAGGCGCTTCGCAGAGCCGGTTCCTCCGGTAACTTGGCAAGGAGCCTGACCACGAGGATGTCGTCGGCGGTGTCTTCATCCGCCTGCCTGTCGGGCCCAAGATGCGCGGCGAACAGATCCTCGATCGAGATCTCCCGGGGCCATCGCCGCAGGATGGCGGCGAATCTAAGCGACGACTGCGCGAACAGCGGCTCGACGGCGCTCTCCTTGGATCGGAAATGCCGCCAGAGCGTACGCGTCGCGATGCCGGCCGCAGCGGCGATCTCATCGCCGCTGGCGTTGGCTACTCCGCGTTCCAGGAACAGCCGGGCCGCGTGTCTGGACAGCTCCAGGCGGGTGTTCTCTCGGGTGAGGCTCCTGCTCATGGTCCTGTTATCTGATCGCAAACACACATCATTCAAGCCGCCCTATTGAAGACATATCAAGCCATATTATCTGTCACTAAATGACATGCGGGCCTGCCGCAGCAGATGCCCGGCAGGATCAAGAGAGGCTATTGCAGATGAACATCGACCGGGCACCGACCCCTATGGACTATCCGCACACGCGTCGCGTTGATGTGACCGAGAGCCAGTTCGGGCACAAGGTTGCGGACCCGTACCGCTGGCTGGAGAACGATGTGCGCCGCGACGGCGAGGTCGCCGGATGGGTCAAGGAGCAGGATGCCCTGGCGCGGGGCTATCTCGATAGCCTGCCCGCGCAAGGCATGTTCCGCCTCCAGATCAAAGAGCTGTTCGACTTCGAGCAGTCCAGCGTCCCCCAGAAGCGTGGCGATCGCTACTTCCACACGCTGCGGCAAGGACTGCAGCAGCAGGCGTCGCTCCATGTGAGGGTGGGGGTCGAGGGGCCTGACCGGCTTCTGCTCGACCCGAACGGCTGGTCGCAGGATGGTGCCGATGCGATGGCCGAATGGAACGCGTCGTATGACGGCTCGCATGTCGTCTACGGCGTTCAGCGCGGCGGCGCCGACTGGCGCGAGATCAGGGTGCTCGACGTCGCCACGGGCAAGACCCTCGACGACCTCGTCGAATGGGCTCGCTTCGGCGCCGTCTCCTGGGCCAAGGACGGGACGGGCTTCTTCTATTCGCGCTATCCTGAGCCTGAACCGGGAACGGCCTCGCAGGCCGCCGTCGCCAATCATGCGGTGTATTTCCATCGGCTGGGCACCTGCCAAGCCGAGGACAGGATCGTCCATGCCACACCGGACCGTCCCGATCTGCTGCACATCGCCAGCGTAACCGAGGACGGGCGCTACCTCGTCATCGTGTCGACACCCGGCTCCTCGATGACGATGCTGAGCGCGGTCGATCTGACGGCGGCAGAGTGGGCGGTCCGAACCGTAGCCGGGGCGGATTTCGCCGCCGAATGGACAGCCATCGGCAATGACGGGCAAACCCTGTTCGTCTTAACGAGCCTGGACGCGCCGCGCCGCAGGATCGTCACGATCGATCTCGCGCAGACCGATCCGAAGCCGCTCGATCTTGTCGACGAGAACGAGGCGGTCCTTCAGTATGCCTGGCTCGTCGGCGGCCGTCTCGTGACAAGCTATCTGGTCGACGCCAGCACCGAACTTCGCCGTCATGCGCTCGACGGGACGCCGGAGGGCAAGATCGAACTTCCCGGCATCGGCAGCGCCGGCATCCGCGGCACGTTTGCCGACGATGAGGCGTTCATCGCCTTTACCAGCTTCAACGCGCCCCTGACGGTCTATCGCTACGAGGTGGAGGCCGGGACCCAGACTGTATGGGCCCAGCCCAGGCTCGGCTTCGACCTCAGCGAGATCGTGGTCGAACAGCGCTTTTATGCTTCGAAGGATCGCGCCTCGATCCCGATGTTCGTCATCCGTCGCAAGGGCGTGCAGGCGCCGGCCCCGACGCTGCTCTACGGCTATGGAGGCTTTGGCATCAGCATGACGCCCTATTACGATCCAGCGAAGCTGGCCTGGGTCACGCAGGGCGGCACGCTGGCGATCGCCAATATCCGCGGCGGCGGCGAATACGGCCGCGCCTGGCACGAAGCCGGCCGCCTGTCGAACAAGCAGAACTCCTATCACGACTTCATCGCAGCCGCGGAGTTTTTGCGCGACGCAGGCATCGCCAAGCCGGACGGCATCGCGATCCAGGGCGAATCCAATGGCGGGCTGCTCGTCGGCGCGGTGACGAACCAGAGGCCCGACCTGTTCGCCGCTGCCCTGCCGGGCGTTGGGGTCATGGATCTGCTGCGCTTTCACCACTTCACCGGCGGCGGCTTCTGGACCTATGATTTCGGCGACCCGCGCGAGGAGGCGGCGTTCGACAACCTCATGGCGTTGTCGCCCTACCACAACGTCGATGCGGGGAAATCCTACCCTGCTATCCTCGTCACGACCGCCGATTCCGACGACCGCGTCGTGCCCGCGCACAGCTTCAAATACACCGCCGCAATCCAAGCTGCCGGCATTGGCACCAAGCCGCGCCTGCTACGTGTCGAGACCCGCGCTGGCCACGGCGCCGGCAAGCCGCTGGACAAGATTATCGCCGAGGCCGCCGACATGTGGGCCTTCGCCGCCCGCTGGACGGGGCTCCAGACCCAAAAGCCCTGACGACAAGGAACGCGATGACGGTATCGAGTGATGAGGACCTCAAAGGGTTGAAGCAGATCGGGCGCATCGTTGCCGATACGCTCGCGTTCATGGGGAGGGCAATCGAGCCCGGCATGACCACACGCGAACTCGATCAGATCGGGCGGTCATTCATGGAAACAACCGGAGCCCGCCCGGCTCCAGAGTTGGTCTACGGCTTTCCCGGAGCGACCTGCATCAGCGTGAACGAGGAGATCGCGCATGGCATCCCAGGTACTCGCAGGATCAGCCGGGGTGATCTGGTAAACATCGACGTTTCGGCCGACAAGGATGGCTTCTTCGCCGATACCGGAGCGTCGTTTGCCGTGCCGCCCGCTACAAGGGCGGTTGAGCGGCTGTGCCGGGATGGACGCCGGGCGATGTGGATGGGATTGCGCCAAGTGGGCGCCAATAAGCCGCTGGCCGACATCGGACGCGCTGTGGGCGCTTTCGCGCGAAGGAATGGCTATACGCTCGTGCGCAACCTCGCCAGCCACGGCGTGGGCTTGTCCCTGCACGAGGATCCGAAGGAAATCGCGACTTGGCCCGATGCCTCCGAGCGTCGGATCATGAGCGAAGGTCTGGTCTTCACCGTCGAGCCCTTTCTGTCCCTTGGTGCCGACTTTGCCGAGGACGGCGACGACCCCTGGACCCTCTACAGTCGGCCCAGTGCCCCCACCGTTCAGTATGAGCACACGGTTGTCGCCACGCGACACGGGCCTCTGGTTCTCACGCTGCCGGGACTGTAGAGGCGCAAACCTATGCCTGCGCCCGAGGGCCGGAGGTTGCCGCGGATGACGATGGTCCGGCCTGTATCGTGAGCTTCGCACCTATCGCGACAGCTTCATGTGCTGCACATGCTCGACGAGCGCGCGCAGCTTGGGCGCAAGGTTGCGCCGGTTCGGGTAGTACAGATAGAAGCCCGAAAAAGGAGGAAAGTAGTCGGTCAGGATCGGCACGAGTTCGCCGCTCTCGACCGCCGGCGCGAACGTCTCCTCCATGCCGAATCTGATGCCGGCGCCGGCGATGGCGAGCTTGATCATCAGGGCCATGTCGTTGGTTGTAACTTCGGGCGCGACCGCGATGTCGAACTCCCGGCCGCCTTCCCCGAACTCCCAGCGATAGGGCGCGGACTTCGGCGCAGGTCGCCAGCCGATGCAGCTATGCGCCACAAGCTCGCGCGGATGCTGCGGCGCGCCAAAGCGTTCCAGATAGGACGGCGCGCAGACCGCGGTCTGGCGCTGCTCGCCCGAAACCGGCACCGCGATCATGTCCTGCTCGATCACCTCGCCGAGCCGGACACCCGCGTCATAGCCCTCGGCGACGATGTCGAACTCTTCGTCGGTGACCGTGACGTCGAGCTGGATATCGGGATTGCCGGCCGTGAACCCACCAAGGAACGAGCCGGAGAGGAACCGTTCCGCGATGGAGGTGACGGCCAGCCGCAACTGCCCGCGCGGACGGCCCTCGAGGCTACCGACCACCTCGACCGCCGCACGCATGTCGGAGAGGGCCGGCGCGACGGAGGCGACGAGACGCTCCCCGGCCTCGGTCAGGCCGACGCTGCGCGTCGTGCGCCGGACGAGCGCAACTCCCAGGCTCGCCTCCAGGCGGCGGATGGTCTGACTGACGGCCGAGCGGGTCACGCCGAGCCGACAGCCGCTCCATCCTCCATGAAATATGAGCCAGCTCAAACAGCATAAGGCCGGAGCGCGCGCTCATCGCTGCATTTCAGAAACGGAGTGGTAACGATCCCTACCTTGGCGAGTGATCGCGTTATAAGCCGGATTGAGAGCTGGCCATCTGCCCGGCGCACCTCTCGTCGCCGACCGCTGCATGGGCGACGTCGCTTGATGCGCCGATTAGGAGCAGCCTCGCCATGGACGAGGGTTTGGCCTACATGGTGAACTTCGGAAACGTCGCAGGTAGCCAATGAGCATCGTCCCGGAGCCAACTCGGCCAGGTCAGGACAGCGTCTGGACCTTCCCGCGACCGGCTATCGCGGAGCCCTGTGACCGACGCATCGTAATCCGCCATCGCGGCGAGACAGTTGCCGACACGACGGCTTCTGTCCGCGTAATCGAAACCAGCCATCCGCCGACTTATTATATTCCGCCAGACAGCGTGAACGCTCGGCTGCTGCCGTCGCCGCATCGTTCGATCTGCGAGTGGAAAGGGCAGGCGAGCTATATCGATCTGGTGTTTGGGTCCGAGACGCTGCGCCAAGTCGGCTGGCTTTATCCATCGCCGACGCCTGCCTTCGCAATCCTGGCCGACTTCATCGCCTTCTACGCACAGCCGTTCGACGAATGCCTGGTCGATGGCGAAGTGGTCACCCCACAGCCCGGCGGCTTCTATGGCGGCTGGATAACATCCCACGTCGCCGGACCGTTCAAGGGCATCCCCGGTAGTCGGTTCTGGTAGTCGATCTGGCAAAAATCTTGGCATGACGCGAACCGTCACCACTGCTCGCGCCTCTTTTTGTTGGAAGCCTTCACACTTGCCGGCACAGAGACGTTGGCGCGGTCTACTGGACTGCTGCCAGTTCTTTGGACCGGCAGATAAGGTATTTTCTTGCTTTCTCCGTACTCGAAGGGACTAGTCTAAGCGCCGAGTCCTCAGATCGAGATTAATCACCTACCACATTGTTAAATCTTGGACCCCAGCACGGGGAGGGCCTGTCCTGAGCCTAGCTTTTGTTCTTGAGAGTTGTTCTCCGCCATGAACGGAGTTGTAACGTCAGAAGAGGCGGCCGCATCCGGGAAGCGCCGCCGATGCAATGCAGCACACCTCAGCGCGCCGGCATGGCCGCCAGCATGGCGTCGATGCCGTCCTCCATACATGTATGCGGCACATAACCCAGCGCCGCCTGCAATCCGTCGTTGGCGAAGCTCCAGGCCGATGGCGGCGTGACGTCTGGTTGCGGCGCGAGCCTGAGTCCCGGAAACCGGGTCGCTAAATGCGCCGCCGCCTCGCGCATCAGGCGCTTGTCGCCGACGACGTTGAAGACATGGTTGCCTGAGAGCGAGGCCGTCGCCGCGCAGGCCGTGACCTCGGCGGCGTCGCCAATCCAGGTCCAGTCGATCGGCTCCCGAAAATCGGGGAAGGCGAGGTCGCCGGCCCCGCTCGCCGCCTGCTCCACCAGCGTCTGAATCGCGCGCCAGCCGCGTGCCCGGCCGAGGCCGTAGACCGAGCCGAAGCGCAGGCCGATGAGGGTCAGGTCGGGATTGTCGGCTGCAAAGGCGCGGGCGAGATGTTCGCCAAAGGCTTTGGTCGCACCATAGACGCTGGCGGGGCGCGCCATGGCCGCATCGCCCGGCACTGTGTCGGCGTCGCCGAGCGCCGCGACAGAGCTTGCATAGACGATGCGCTTTGCGCCGGTCTCGAGCGCGGCGGCAAAGACATGGGCGGTCCCGAGCGCGTTGACCCGGGTTGCCGCGGCGATGTCGGCCTTCGCGTCGAGCGTAAGAAGGGCCGCAAGATGGACGATGATGTCGGGCCGAAACGCCGAGAAGGCCGACGTGACGTCACCCATCTCGGCGACGTCGCATGCGCGGAAGGTGATGTCGGGCCGGGCAGGGGGGGCTGATATGTCGAGAGCTTGCACCTCGTGGCCGTCGCCGGCGAGCCTCATGGCCGAGGCAAGTCCGAGGAAGCCAGCGCCGCCAGTGATCGCGATACGCATGGCGCGCGGCGCTCAATACTTGATCACGCCAAAACGGCGAAAGGCGTCGTGGATGCGGTCGGCATAGGCGTTGAAGCTTGGATAGTCGCCGAGATGGGCCGGGCGCGGACGCGGCAATTCGATCGCGATCTCGTCGACCACACGGCCCGGCGTCGGCGACATCACCAGCACGCGGTCCGACAGGCCGATCGCCTCGTCGATCGAATGGGTGATGAAGACGACGGTCTTGCCGGTCTCCAGCCAGAGCATTTCGAGGTCGTGCCGAATCTGCGTGCGCGTGATCGCGTCGAGCGCCCCGAAGGGCTCGTCCATCATCAGCACGGAGGGGTCGTGGATCAGCGCGCGCGCGATCGAAACGCGCTGGCGCATGCCGCCGGAAAGTTGCTTGGGATAGCGGTCGGCGGCATGGCTGATTCCGAGCTTGCCGAAAAGTTCGAGCGCGCGCGCCTTGGCGGCGCCCAGCGGCAGCCCGCGGATCTCGGCCTGCAGCATGACGTTCTCCAGCGCCGTCCTGAAGTCCAGCAGGAGATGGTCCTGGAAGACGATGCCGATATCGGTCAGCGGCGAGGTCAGCGCGCGGCCATCGACCAGCAGTTCGCCGGCGGTGACTGGGATCAGCCCCGCCGCCATCAGCATGAAGGTGCTCTTGCCGCAGCCGGACGGGCCGATCAGGCTGACGAATTCGCCGGACCGGATGTCGAGGGTCAGGCCATCGACGGCGGTGAAGCCGCCGAAGGTCTTGACGATGCCGCGCCCGGTGATCGAGGCGGCGGTGGCCGAGGCCGAGGTCACGCGCGCCTCACGAACACGCTGCCGCGGAGGCCGGCAGCAGTTCGGTGGTGTAGTAGTCGGTGATCGGCTTGTCCTTTGGCAGGCCGAGATACTGGGTCAACAGGTCGTAGCTGACGGTCCAGTTCTTGTCCGGCACCCGGCCAAGCGCGGTTGCGCCCGGCGCGCAGAGCAGCTTATTGACGACCTCGAACTGCGCCAGCACCTGCGCCTTCTTTACCGCCGGGAACTGCGCCACGACGGCGTCGGCGGCGGCATCGGGGTTTTTCCGCGCGGCGTCCCAGCCCTGGAGGCTAGCCTCGACGAACTTCTTGAAGAGCTCCGCATCGGCCTTGATCCGGTCGTCGCGGGCTATCATCGAGAGGCCGACGGTCGGCACGCCGATGTCGCGGTAGAACAGATCGCGGATCTTGAAGCCGCGTTCGCGGATCTGGATCGAATGGAAATCCGCGCCGCCGAGGATGGCGTCGACCTTCTTTTCCAGCAGCGCGCCGACGAAGGCGCCGGGGTCGATCGCAATGACGTCGACCTTGGTCTTGTCGATCTGGTTGCTGGCAAGGATGGCCTCCAGCAGCGTCGTCTGCGCCGTGCCGGGCTGGACCGCGACCTTCTTGCCGACGAGATCCTTGGGCGAGGCGATGCCGCTGTCCTCCAGCGCGATAATGGCGAAGCCGTTGGTCTGGAGCACGGGCGCGATGATCTTCACCGGCGCGCCCTTGGTGCGAAGTTGCATGGCGGCCGGCGCGTCGGCGAAGCCGATATCGGTCTGGCCGGTGGCGACCATCTGGGCGGTGGTGCCCGAGCCCTTGCCCTCCTCGATCGTCAGGTTGATGCCGGCCTTCTCGTAAAGGCCCATCTGCTTGGCCATCATGAAGCCGGCATTGGGCGCGGCGGCGAGGAAGTTCAGCGTGATCTTCATCGGCTTGCCTGCGCCTTGCGCGAAGGCTGTGGTCGCGCTCAGCGCCAGCATGGCGGCAGTGGTCAGAAGCGTTCGGCGGTTCATGGTCTCGATCCTCCCTGAGAAAGTCCGGTTGAGCCCGGCTCGATGATTGGTGGTCGGCGGTAAGACTCAGCTCTTGCGCTGCCATGGCATCAGCAGCACCTCGAGCCCGTCGACGAGGTAGCTGAACAGGATGCCGACAACGCTGAGCGCAACGAGGCAGGCGAAGATGAGCGGCATGTCGAGGAAGCTCGTGCCGCGCAGCAGCAGGTAACCCAGCCCGGCGTTGGCCCCGACGAACTCGCCGACGATCGCGCCGGTCGCCGCGAAGACGGCCGAGACCTTGAGGCCGGAGAAGATGTAGGTCAGCGCGGCGGGCACTCGGACATAGCGGAAGGTCTGCCAGGCGGTCGCGCCCATCGAGCGGGTCAGATAAAGCACGCGCTCGTCGAGCGCCCTGAAGCCGGTCATGCTGGCGACCAGCGTCGGGAAAAAGCAGAGCAGGAAGGTCAGCAGCACCTTCGGGAACAGGCCGAAGCCGAACCAGACCACGAAGAGCGGCGCGATCGCGATCTTCGGCACGAGCTGGAAGAAGACAATGACCGGATAGACCGCCTTCTCCAGAATGCGGACCGAGACGATGATGTAGCCGAGCGGGATCGAGATCACCGCCGCCATCAGGAAGCCGAGCACGATCTCATTGGCCGTGACCAGCGTGTGCTGGAAGATCAGCGCGCGGTCGGTCCAGAGCCGCTCGAAGAAGGCACTTGGTATCGGCAGGATGTATTCCGGCACGCCGGCCAGCGGCACGAGCCACTCCCACGCAAGCAGCAGCACGGCAAAGCTCGCCAAAGGCCAAGCGATAGCAGACGCCAACTCGGCGGCCTTGCCCGGGCCGGCGTCCTGCGCGGCCGGCGGCCGCGGCGCGGCTATTGCGGCGTCGTCGGTCATGCCGATGTTCCTGCAAGCGTGGAGAGTGCGAGTGTCGGTCGAGGCTGGCCGTTGAGGGACGGCGTCGCCAGCTTCCGGATCTGACGGCGGCGCAGCGGCCAGATCGCCGTCATCTCGTCGGCCGCGTGGCGGAGTGCGTCCGCGATGACGCCGCGCCGCTCCTCGGTCATGCGCGGCGACGGGCCCGCAACGCTGAGCGTGCCGGCGATAGGCGCATCGGCCTCGGGGCCGGAGCGGAAGGTCGTAGCCAGCGCGACCGTGCCGATCTCGCCTTCCTCGACGGCGAGCGCGACGCCGCGCCTACGGGTTTCGGCGAGATGGTCGCGCAAGGCATCGACATCCGAGAGGGCATTGGGGCCGGTGCGCCCTTGCGCGTCAAAGCCGCGCGCGCAGACGATACGCAGCGCTTCGCTCTCGGGGAGGGAGGCGAGCCAGGCCTTGCCGGTCGCGGTCGCGTGCAACACGATCTCCGTGCCCATCGGCGGTTCGTAGCGCAGGCCGGCTGTGGCGCCTTGGGCGCGGGCAATCCAGACCAGGTTCTCGTCCTCGACGACGGCGAGGCGGCAATATTCGCGGGTGGCGCGGGCGAGCTCATCGAGCACGATCTGTCCGGCATCTGGCAGGCTGCGCAGATCGAGATTGCGGAAGGCGAGCTGCGAGAGCTTCAGCGTCAGACCATAGGCCCCCGACGCCGCATCCCGCGCGACGAAACCGCGCTCGGACAAGGTCGTCAACAGGCGGTGGGTCGCGCTGGCCGGCAGGTCGAGACGTTCGGCAAGCAGGCTGAGATCGACGCCGTCGGGTTCGCCCGCCAGCGCCTCCAGCATCTTGAACGCTCGCTCCACCGCTGCGATCGTCACTGTCCCATCCCTGTCGCTTTATTTTTGGAATTAAATTCCAATTCAGAATTGAGTTTCGTATAAGGGCGTCCAGATGCGGAGTCAACGCGTCTAGTCAAAGTTGCAAAACCAGAAAAAAACCGGAGGATTGCCGTGAGCTTGGCAGGTGAGGGGGCGGTCGCGATCTGGCACGACATCGCGCCGGAGGGGCGTGCGAATTTCTATGCCTGGCATGGGCAGGAGCATATGCCCGAGCGCGTCGGCATTCCTGGCTTCCTGCGCGGACGGCGTTATGTCGCGATAGAGGCGGATCTGGAATTCTTCAATCTCTACGAGGCGTTGAGCGTCGAAGTTCTCAAGAGCCAGGACTATGCGGCCCGCGTTAACGCGCCTACCCCATGGACGCTCGACGCCGTCAAGGCATTCCGTGACGTAGCGCGCTCGATCTGCCGCGTCGCTCATAGCGCGGGACCCGCGCAAGGCGGTCTGATGGCCACGCTGCGCTACGACGTGGCCGACGAAAATACGGCCGAACACAAGGGCGCGCTGCTGCGCCAGACCATTCCCGATCTGCTGGCCATGCCCGGCGTCGCCGGCGTGCACCTGCTGACGGCGGACGCGCAGGCGAGCGGCGTCGCAACCGCCGAACAGACTGCGCGCGGCGTTGCCAATGTCGTGCCGCGCTGGGTGCTGCTGCTAGAAGGCTGGGGTGACGAGGACAACTTCGTCGCGCTCGCCAAGGCCGAGCTGGCCTCCTTGAAGATGGATACGCTTGGGGCGCGGGGCCCGTATTCACTGGGGCTCTACCGCCACCAGATCACCCGGACCAAGACCGCCTGGAGCGCCGGCTGATGGGCGCGACCTACGACCTCACGGGCCGCGTCGCCATCGTCACCGGCGGGGCGGGCGGACTCGGGCGCGGCATCGCGCGGGCGCTGCTGGAGGCGGGGGCAAGCGTCGAACTCTGGGATGAGAATGAAGTAGCTCTGGACGAAGCGGCGGCCGAACTCGGCGCGAGGTCGCAGGCACGGCAACTCGACATCACTGACGCTGCGGCGGTCGACACGGCCGCCAAATCCGCCTTCGCGGCACATAGGCGCATCGACATCCTGATCAACAATGCCGGGATGCTCGGCGAGGTGAGGCCGGTCTGGGAAACCTCCCCCGAAAACTTTCAGCGTGTGCTGCAGGTTAATCTGTTCGGGGCCTATCTCGTCACCCGCGCCATCGTCGGGCGCATGCGCGTGCAGCCGGCACGGGATGCAACGCCGCATCACTTGCGCGGCCATGTCGTCAACATCGCCTCGATCCAGGGCAAGGAGGGCATGGCAATGGCCGCTGCCTATTCTGCCTCCAAGGCGGGGCTGATCGCGCTGACCAAGAGCGTCGCCAAGGAATGCGCTCGCGAAGGCATCATCGTCACCGCAGTGACACCGGCCGCCGCAGAGACCGCGATGGCCAAGCAAATATCCGCCGAACGCCGCGCAGACATTTTGGCCCGCATCCCGATGGGCCGCTTCGTCGAGATCGACGAGGTGGCGCGGCTGGTGCTCTGGCTCTCGTCGGACGAGTGCTCGTTCTCAACAGGCGGCGTGTTCGATTTGTCGGGGGGCAGGGCGAGCTATTGAGCGGCGGCTAGGCTCAGGACCTAATTGTCCGATTTGATATATAATTCACGGTGTCCGGGACGATGCTGTGATGGGTGATTTGTTTTTTCTGGGCGAGCGCCCGATGGCGCAGATCGCGGGGTATTTCCCGCAATCGCATGGCGTGCCGCGGGTCGATAAGCGTAGGGGACTTTCCGGCTTCTGCTCGACGGGATGCAGGGTTCGATGCCGTTGGCTGCGAGTGCCTGGCGGAACGGAGTGCTGTTGTAGCCTCTGTCGGCGATCAGCTCACGGCACGGGCGCTTCCACCCTCAGCGAGGCCGTGCGGCGTCTTGAGGCTAGCCTGGGCGTCCGCCTGTTTCACCGCACCACCCGCAGCGTCACGCCGACCGAGGCGGGCGCACGGCTAATCGAGCGGCTGACCCCGGCGCTTGCCGAGGTGGAAGCGGCGCTTGACGTCGTGACCGGCTTTCGCGACCGCCCGGCGGGCAAGCTTCGCCTAAACGTGCCCGTCAGCGCCGCGCGCCACGTGCTCCCCGCCATCCTGCCCGCCTTCCTGGCCGCTTATCCCGACATCGAGGTCGAGATCGTCGCCGAAGACAGCTTCGTCGATGTGCTGGCATCGGGTTGCGACGCCGGCATTCGCTACGATGAGCGGCTGGAGCAGGACATGATCGCGGTCCCAATCGGCCCCCGCTTTCAGCGGTTCGCCACGGCCGCCTCGCCTACCTATCTCGATCGGAACGGCCGGCCTGAGCATCCGCGCGACCTGCTCGCCCATGCCTGCCTGCGCGGCCGCTTCGCCAGCGGCGCTCAGACAACCCCTTGGGAGTTCGAGCGCGCCGGCGAGTTGCTGTGCGTTGAGCCTCGCGGACCGCTGGTGGTGCGCGTGGGCGCGGCCATCGATTTAGCTGTCGATGCAGCGATCGCGGGCAGCGGGGTCATCCAGCTCTTCGAAGGCTGGCTGCGGCCCCACCTCGAAAGCGGAGCGCTCGAACCCGTGCTGCAGGATTGGTGGCAATCCTTCTCCGGACCATTCCTCTACTATTCCGGCCGCCGCCTCGTTCCGCCGCCGCTTCGCGCCTTCCTGGACTTCATCAAGGGCGCAGCCGGGAACGGCCCATAACCGGCCGCCTCGACGCAGCGCGCCGATTGGGCGGGTCAGCAGGGTCCGCCCATCCTGGCGGCGGTAGCCATTTTGCCCTGCCCAGGCGCGCCCTGCTATCGATAGCGTCGGCGCCGCTTAACGGTTTCAATACCGAGCGCAGGTGTGTCGACCAGATTGGAGTGAGATCCCGCATGCGCAAGGAACTGCTGGAGGTTGAACCGGCCGACAAGGCCAGTGCCCGGATCGACGATGCCGCGCGCGCGGGCTGGCTCTATTACGTCGGCGGCAATACGCAGGACGAGATCGCGCGAAAGCTCTCCATCTCGCGCCAGGCTGCGCAGCGTCTGGTTGCGCTGGCAGTCACACTTCGTCTGGTCAAGGTGCGCATAGACCACCCGATTGGCGTCTGCATGGAGCTCGCGCACGTGCTGAAAGACAAGTTCGGCCTGGTCCATTGCGAGGTGACGCCGAGCGATCCCGACAATCGCTCGACGACGCTGGGGATCGCCAACGCGGCAGCCGCCGAGATCGAGCGCTGGCTCTCCCGGCCCGGTTCTACGGTAATCGGCATGGGCACGGGCGAGGAAATGCGCGCGACGGCGCTTCAAATCAGGCCGATGGAATGCCCGCAGCACAAGCTGGTCTCGTTGTGCGGTAACATCGCACCGGACGGTTCCGCTTCGCTTCTCGACTCCGTCAGTCGCGCGGCCGACATGGTCAAGGCGCCCCATTTCCCGATGCCTTGTCCGGTCATCGCCGCGTCCGCGGCCGAGCGCGAGAAGATCCTGTCGCAAAGCCATGTGAGGCAGGTGCACGCGCTCGCGGGTGGAGCCGACGTGACCTTCGTCGGCGTCGGTTCGATGGTAGAGGATGCCCCGTTGGTGGTGGACGGGTTCCTGTCGCTTGCCGAGATGCGCGCGATGATGGCGATCGGCTCGGCGGGCGAGATCACCGGATGGGCCTATGACGATGCCGGTGAATTCATCGAGGGCCTGACGAACGACCGGGCCACCGGCGTTCGCTTGCAGCGCGACCCCAAGACGCCGGTCATCGGCGTGTCCATGGAACCCGGCCGCCTTCGCGCGATCCGCGCAGCCTTGGCCGGGCGGCTGCTCAGTGGCCTGATCACTAGCGAGGAGATGGCCAGACGGCTCGTCGCCTGAGGCATCGGTTCTCCCGCTCGGACGCTCGCACTATCGCTTCCCCCTCGACGACCGACGCTCGCAATTCGGCTTGACTTGAAGATGGCCGAGTGATCATTTGCTTGTGTCTTGGGCAATTGCCCGCTGCGACCCCACGGAAGTCCTGGGATCACAGCGTCGGCGGCTGACCGCAGGACCAAGGACGCGATATCAGCGCCCACCAATTATCAGGGAGAGCGACATGGAACCCACCAAGAGGCTTCTTGCGATTGCCGCCGCCGTCTCGCTGTTTACGACCGGCGCGATGGCCCAGACCAAGCTCACTATCGCGACGGTGAACAACGGCGACATGATCCGAATGCAGGGATTGACCGCCGATTTCACCGCCAAAAATCCCGGCATCACCCTGGAATGGGTGACGCTGGAGGAGAACGTGCTGCGGCAGCGCGTCACGACCGACATCGCGACGAAGAGCGGCCAATTCGATGTTCTGACGATCGGCACCTACGAGGTTCCGATCTGGGCCAAGCGCGGCTGGCTCGTCGCGCTTGACGGCCTGGGCGCCGATTATGACGTCGACGACCTGATCCCGGCCATCCGGAGCGGGCTTTCCGAGGGCGGAAAGCTCTTCGCCTCACCCTTCTACGGTGAGAGTTCGATGGTGATGTACCGCACCGACCTGATGGATAAGGCCGGGCTGAAAATGCCCGACGCCCCGACCTGGCAGTTCGTCGGCGAGGCCGCACGCAAGATGACCGACAAGGCCAACGGCGTCTACGGCGTCTGCCTGCGCGGCAAGGCCGGTTGGGGCGAGAACATGGCGTTCCTCACCGCGACCTCCAACTCCTTTGGCGCGCGCTGGTTCGACGAGCAGTGGAAGCCGCAGTTCGATCAGCCGGAGTGGAAGGCGACGCTCGATTTCTACGTCAACCTGATGCGGGACGCCGGCCCTCCCGGGGCCTCGTCGAACGGCTTCAACGAGAACTTGGCTCTGTTCAACTCCGGCAAATGCGGCATGTGGATCGACGCCACCGTAGCGGCATCCTTCGTGACCAATCCGAAGGATTCCCAGGTCGCGACGAAGGTCGGTTTCGCGTTGGCGCCCGATAACGGCCTGGGCAAGCGCGGCAACTGGCTCTGGGCCTGGTCGCTGGCCGTGCCCGCCGGTTCCAAGAAGTCGGCCGAGGCGCAGAAGTTCATCTCCTGGGCCACGAGCAAGTCGTACGGGAACCTGGTCGCGGCCAAGGAAGGCTGGGCCAACGTGCCTCCCGGCACCCGCACCTCGCTCTATGCGAACGCCGAATATGCGAAAGTGCCCTTCGCAAAGATGACGCTCGATTCCATTAACGCGGCCGATCCCGCAAAGCCGTCGGTCAAGCCCGTGCCGTATGTCGGCGTGCAGTTCGTCGCCATCCCCGAGTTCCAGGGACTGGCGACCAATATCGGGCAGATCTTTTCCCAGACGTTGTCCGGCGGCGTGACCGTGGATGCCGCCCTGAAGCAGGCGCAGGAGATCAGCACCCGCGAGATGACCCGCGCCGGCTATATCAAGTAGCCTGGAAGCAGGTCTGGCCCGCCCCGCGCTCCTCCTCCCGGCGCAGGGGCGGGCCTCCCTTCGTCGATCCCCCAACGTGTCCGGCGCCAGATCGTCGTCGGGAGCCGCGAGGCCGCCATGGCAACCCTCCACGCCAACCGCCTGAGCCGCATCGCAGTCGCGCCGTCCGTGACGGTGCTTTTGGTATGGATGATCGTTCCGCTGGCGCTGACCGTCTGGTTCTCGCTACTGCGCTACAATCTGCTCGATCCCGGCACGGAATCCTTTGCGGGCCTTGGCAACTATCGGTACTTCCTGTCCGATCCGGCTTTCTTCAAGGCGCTCTTCAATACGCTGGCGATCGTCGTGAACGTTGTCGGGGCGAGCGTCGTCGGAGGTATACTGCTGGCGCTGCTGCTCGACCAACCGATCTATGGCCGCGGTATCGTGCGGATCATGATCATCTCGCCGTTCTTCGTCATGCCGACCGTTTCGGCGTTGGTGTGGAAGAACATGATGATGCATCCGGTGTCGGGAATCCTGGCCGCCGGCATGACGGCTCTTGGCCTGACGCCCATCGACTGGATCGGCGATCTTCCGCTCACCTCAGTCTCGATCATGCTTGCCTGGCAGTGGCTGCCATTCGCGACCTTGATCCTTTTGACGTCGCTGCAATCCTTGGACCAGGAGCAGAAGGATGCAGCCGAAATGGACGGCGCGGGCTTCGTCTCGCAGTTCGTTTTCATCACGCTGCCGCATCTGGCCCGCCCGATGGCGGTTATCGTCCTGATCGAGACCATCTTCTTGCTGAACGTCTTCGCCGAGATCTACGTGACCGGCACGGGCGGCACCGCCGGCAACCTGTCCTACCTCGTCTACTTCCAGGGTTTGCTGAACTTCGACGTCGGCGGCGCGTCCGCCGGCGGCATCGTCGCCGTCGTCCTGGCCAACATCGTCGCCGTATTTCTCATCCGCATCATCGGCAGAAACCTGGACAGCTGATCATGGCGCGCCGCACCTCGACCCTGCATCGCGTATCGGTCACCGCGCTCGCCTGGTGCGTCGGCTTTGTCATCTTCTTCCCCGTGCTCTGGACGATCCTCACGAGCTTCAAAACCGAATTCGACGCCTTTTCGCTCCCCCCGAAGTTCTTGTTCTTCCAGTGGACGACGGAGAACTACGCGGAGGTTCAGGCGCGGTCGAACTACGCGCGGTTCGCGATGAACTCGGTGGTGCTCGCGCTGGGCTCGACGCTACTGGCGCTCGTCTTCGCCATACCGGCCGCCTGGGCCATGGCCTTCCAGCCGACGAAGCGAACGCGGGACGTGCTCATGTGGATGCTCTCGACCAAGATGATGCCGCCTGTCGGAGCGCTGATCCCACTCTACTTGCTGTTTCGCGATTTCGGCCTGCTGGACACGCGCACTGGCCTCGTCCTCGTGCTGTTCCTGATCAACCTGCCGATCGTGATCTGGATGCTCTATACCTACTTCAAGGAAATCCCGGTCGATATTTTGGAGGCGGCGCGCATGGATGGCGCCTCCCTCTGGAAGGAGCTTGCCTTCGTTCTCGCGCCGATGGCACTCCCGGGCATCGCCTCTACGCTGCTCCTGAACGTCATCCTCGCCTGGAACGAGGCGTTCTGGACGTTGAATCTGACGACGACGAACGCAGCGCCCCTGACGCAGTTCATCGCGAGCTATTCGAGTCCCGAGGGGCTGTTCTGGGCGAAGCTTTCGGCCGCCTCGACGATGGCGATTGGCCCGATCCTGATCCTCGGCTGGTTCGCCCAGAAACAGCTGGTCCGCGGCCTCACATTTGGAGCGGTGAAATGACGGGCTCGATACAACTGATAGGCGTGGAAAAGGCGTTCGGCGACGTCAGGATCATCAAGGGCATCGACCTCGCCGTCGCCGCCGGCGAGTTCGTCGTCTTCGTCGGACCTTCGGGGTGCGGCAAGTCCACCTTGCTGCGGCTGATCGCCGGGCTGGAGGACACCACCAGAGGGAAGATCTCGATCGACGGCGTCGACGTGACGGATCTCCCCGCGGCCAAGCGAGGCCTGGCGATGGTGTTCCAGTCCTACGCGCTTTATCCGCATATGAGCGTGCGCGGCAATATCTCCTTCGGCCTCAGAATGGCCAATGTGCCCAAGCCCGAGATCGCAGCGAAGGTCGAGAAGGCGGCCCGGACGCTGAACCTGACCGATTATCTCGACCGCAAGCCCGGACAGCTCTCGGGCGGGCAGCGCCAACGCGTCGCCATCGGCCGCGCCATCGTCCGCGAACCCAAGGCCTTCCTGTTCGACGAGCCGCTCTCTAACCTCGACGCGTCGCTTCGCGTGCAGATGCGGCTGGAGATCACGCAGCTGCACAAATCGCTCGATGCGACGATGATCTACGTCACGCACGACCAGGTCGAGGCCATGACGATGGCTGACCGCATCGTGGTGCTCGACAAGGGGGTCGTGCAGCAGGTCGGCACGCCGCTGGAACTCTACCACCGCCCCGACAATCTCTTCGTCGCCGGCTTCATCGGTTCGCCCAGGATGAATTTCGTCGAAGGAGCGGAGGCCGAGCGGCACGGCGCGGCGACCATCGGCATCCGGCCCGAACATGTCGCATTAGGTGCAGCCGGCCCCCATACGGGCGTGATCCGGCTGGCGGAGCATTTGGGCTCGGACACCTTCCTCCATCTTGATGCGGGGCCGCTCGGGCCTTTGGTGGCGCGCACGCAGGGCGAGTTCCCCACCGAACCCGGCGGCTTAGTCAGCGTGTCGTTTCCCCTCGAACGCATCCATCGTTTCGACGCTTCCGGAAAGGTTCTTCGCGTATGAGATTGACTGAGAAGACCGCCATCGTGACCGGCGGCGCACGCGGAATCGGGCGGGCAATGGCTGAGGGCTTCGCCCGCGAGGGCGCGCGGATTTGCGTCGCCGACATCGATGGCGCGGAGGCCGCCAAGGTCGCCGCCGCGATCGGCGCCGATGCCTTCGCAATCGAACTCGACGTAACCCGATCGGCGTCGATCGCCCAATGCGTCGCCGAGGTCGAGCGGATCGCCGGAGGGGTCGATATCCTGGTGAACAACGCCGCGATCTTCGACATGGGTCCTATCGATGCGATCACCGAGGCGAGCTACGACCGTCTCTTCGCCGTAAACGTGAAGGGCACGCTGTTCATGCTGCAGGCGGCGGCCAGCTCCATGGTGGCTCGCGGCAAAGGCGGTAAGATCATCAACATGGCGTCGCAGGCCGGACGTCGCGGCGAGCCACTCGTAGCCGTCTACTGCGCCTCGAAAGCAGCGGTGATCAGCCTGACGCAATCGGCCGGTCTCGCGCTCATCCGTCACGGGATCAACGTCAACGGCATCTCGCCCGGCGTGGTCGACACGCCGATGTGGGAAGAGGTGGACGCGCTCTTCGCAAAATACGAGGACCGGCCGCCCGGCGAGAAGAAGCGCCTCGTCGGCGAGGCCGTCCCGTTCGGCCGCATGGGCACGCCGGAGGACCATGTCGGCTGCGCCGTGTTTCTGGCCTCAGACGAGAGCCGATACGTCGTGGCGCAAACCTTCAACGTCGACGGCGGACAATGGATGAGCTGATGCGGATGCGCACGCCCGCGGCATCCACGCCGATGCCCTTATCGACCGCAAGCCTCCGCGATCTCCCGACGGATGTGGCGACGCCCCGATACGACCGGGCCGCCGTCACCCCCGGTATCGTACATTTCGGCGTCGGCAATTTCCACAGGTCGCACCAGGCCGTCTATCTCGACGATCTGATGAACGCTGGCGCAGCGCTGGACTGGGGCATCGTCGGGGCCGGCGTGACTGTGTCCGACGCCGGGATGGCGCAGCGCCTCGCGTCGCAGGATTTCCTGACGACCCTGGTTGAGCAGGACGAGAACGGCCGCCGGGTTCGCGTCATCGGGTCAATAATCGATTTCGTTCGGCCCGGAGACACTGCGGCTCTTCTGGCCAAATTGGCCGATCCGCAGATCCGCATCGTGTCACTGACCATCACCGAAGGCGGCTATTTCATCGACGCGACCACGAGCCGCTTCGATGTCGAGCATCCTGATATCCAGCGCGACGCCCTTGACATTGCCAACCCGACAACGGTTTTCGGCTACCTCGTGGAGGGTCTTCGGCTACGACGGGCTGCGGGTTTGCCGCCGTTCACGATCATGAGTTGCGATAACATCCCTCATAACGGCGATGTTACGAGTGATGCCGTCCTACAGTTCGCACGTCGTATCGATCCGGACCTGGCCGAGTGGATCGCCGCCGAGGTCAGGTTTCCCAACGGAATGGTCGATCGCATCACGCCGGCGACAACCGATGGCCAGCGCCAATGGCTGGAGGCGAACCATGGCCTGTCCGACGCCGCGCCGGTATTCAGCGAGACCTTCAGGCAATGGGTTCTCCAGGACGATTTCTGCAACGGACGGCCGCCTCTCGAGAATGCCGGCGTTGCGTTCGTTGCGGACGTCACGCCGTTCGAGATCATGAAGATCCGGATCCTCAATGGCGGGCATGCTGCCATCGCCTATCCGGCCGCGCTTCTGGGCATTCATTTCGTCCATGACGCCATGAGGCACCCGCTCATCGCCGGCTTTCTAGAAAAGTTGACGGGCGACGAGATTATCCCGCAAACTCCCCCTGTGCCCGGCACGGACCTGCTGATCTACCAAGCCGAGATCGCCCGCCGTTTCGCCAATCCGGAGGTCGGAGACACCGTCCAAAGGCTGTGCCTCGACGGATCGAACCGGCAACCGAAGTTCATCGTTCCGGCCATCGCCGACTCACTCGCGAACGGCGGTCGGTTCAGTGGGCTCGCGCTCGTGTCGGCATTATGGTGCAGGTATTGCCTCGGGCGAACCGAGGACGGTCGGCCCATTGCGCCGAACGACCCTAACTGGGAAGGTCTTTCTAGGGTTGCGCAAGCAGCGCAAACCACGCCGACCGCATGGCTGGCGATGCAGGATGTGTACGGCGCCGTGGGCGATCACCCCGATTTCGTCTCGTCCTTCGAGGACGCACTGCGGTCGCTGGCGTCCGACGGCGTCTCAGCGACGCTGCAGCGCTGGCTGAAGAGCGGCGGTTGACGATGCACTTCATCGGGATCGACCTCGGCACCTCGGCCGTCAAGGCGGTCCTGGTCGATTCTTCTCAGCGCGTCGTCGCCAGCGGCGAGGCGCGCCTCAGCCGGCGATCGCTACACCCCGGATGGTCCGAACAGGATCCGGACGACTGGTGGGCGGCGACCTTGAAGGCGCTTGCCACCCTGCGGGCCGATAGCACCGAGGCCTGGGGCCGCGTGACCGCGATCGGCTTGTCCGGCCAGATGCACGGCGCGGTTGTGCTCGACGCGCAAGGCGTCGTGCTGCGCCCGGCGATCCTTTGGAACGACGGACGCAGCCACGAGGAGTGCTCGGATCTGGAGCGGGTCGTTCCGGAGCTCGGCCGCAAGGCCGGCGTTCCAGCGATGCCCGGCTTCACCGCGCCGAAGCTGCTCTGGCTGCGGAAGCACGAGCCCGACGTGTTCTCGCGCATCGCGCATGTCCTGTTGCCGAAGGATTTCATCAGGCTCAAGCTAACCGGCGAGTATGCGACGGATCGTTCTGACGCCGCCGGCACGCTCTGGCTCGACCAGGCCGGCCGAAGCTGGTCCCCGGAGCTCGTCGCCGCGTCGGGTTTGACGCTCGCTCATATGCCGCAGCTTATGGAAGGAACCGACGCCGGCGGCTCCCTGTCCATGTCGATCGCGCGCGAACTTTGCTTGTCGCCGGGCGTGGCCGTAGCGGCCGGCGCCGGCGACGCCGCCGCGGGAGCGATCGGGGTCGGCGCGATCGATGAAGGCGATGCGTTCCTGTCGCTGGGCACCTCGGCTCAGCTCTTCAGGGCGACCGGGAGCTACCGCCCGCGGCCGGAACGCTTCCTGCACGCCTATTGCCACGCTTTGCCGGACCGGTGGTTCCAGATGGCCGCGATGCTGAACGGCGCGGCCTGCCTGTCGTGGATCGCCGACGTGCTGAAAGAGCCCGATATCGGCGCATTACTGCAACGAACCGAGCACGAGGCGCCGCGACCGACGGGCCTGATGTTCCTGCCCTATCTGTCGGGCGAGCGGACCCCACACAACGATCCTTCAGCACGGGGGGCCTTCATCGGACTGAGCCCTCACACGACGCCGGCATCAATGGTGCGCGCGGTGCTCGAAGGTGTCGCCTTCTCATGCCTCGACGCCAAGGACTGCCTCTCGGCGGCCGACACGCCGCTTTCGTCTTTGAGCGTTATCGGTGGCGGTTCGCGGTCCGACTTCTGGATAAGGGTCGTTGCCTCGGCGATTGACCTTCCCCTGACCCGCCATGACGGCGGCGAGCAGGGGCCGGCCTTCGGCGCCGCGCGGCTTGCCAGGCTGGCCGTCACCGGGGAGGCGGTCCGCGACGTCTGCATGAAGCCGCCGGTTCGCGACGTGATCGCTCCGGACCCGTATCTAGCGTCGTTTTATGGGGAGCGGATGCCACGCTTCCGCGATCTCTACGCAAGGTTGAAAGGCGCTTTCGATGCCTGTTCCTAGCTCGATCGCGGTTACGTCGCGCAAGCATCCTGAGATGGCCTGGGGAGCCGCGTCATGATCCTGGTTTGCGGCGAGGCGCTGATCGATCTCTTCGTCGGGCCACCGGAGGGCGCCGAACTGCCGGCGCGCGCCGTCGCCGGCGGGTCGCCCTTCAACGTCGCGATCGGCCTAGCACGACAGGGCGTCGAGGCGGCCTTCCTTGGCGGCGTCTCGCGCGACCGGTTCGGCCAGCTTCTTGCGGAAACGCTGCGGAGGGAGGGCGTCGACGAGCGCTTCCTGGTGCTGACCGACCGGCTCTCGACATTGTCGGCGGTCGCGACGACGCCCGATGGGCAGCCGAGCTACAGCTTCCATGGCGAGGGCGCAGCCGACCGCTCGTTGCTGCCGTCGGACCTGCCCTCCGAGCTGCCGCCCGAGATCGCGGCGCTGACCTTCGGCTCCTACACCATGGTGGTCGAACCGGTCGGCTCCAGTTTCGCCGCTTTGGCCGAGCGCGAGCATGGCCGCCGCGTCATCAGCATCGATCCCAATCTGCGCCCTACCGTCGTCGGCGACATGGCCGTTTGGGCCAGGGCGGCTGAGCGCTTCTACCGCACTGCCACGATCGTCAAGGCGAGCGACGAAGACGTCCACATCGCCTGGGGCGGTCACTTCTCCATCGGGGACGCCGCCGCTTGGTGGCTTGGGCTTGGCGCGAAGCTGGTGGTGGTCACCACGGGGGTCGAGGGCGCGGTCGCGTACTCAGTCGCAGGCCAGATCGCCGTCCCGGGCCGCGCCGTCAGCGTGTGCGACACGGTCGGCGCGGGCGACACCTTTCACGCCGCCTTGCTCGCGCAGCTTTCCCGCACCGGCCGTCTGACGCCGGAGTCGATCGGGGCTCTCGACCTCGCCGCGATCGGCGACCTCGTCGCCTATGCCGGCGCGGCGGCGGCGATCACGGTCGGGCGTCGGGGGGCCGACCTGCCGACCGAAGCCGAGGTCGCGGCGAGCCTGCAGTCATGCGTATGACGGAAGCCGCCGCCCAAGGAGCCGCCGCACGCCGGCGCGCGACCGGATGTGGCGGAAGGACGGGCATTGAACATGCGAACCGACCGACATCGTCCCGCGACATTCTTGATGTGTCGTTCGGTCGAAACCAGCACCACGAGGAGGCCGCGATGACCCATGCCGCGATCAATGCCCGGATCGCCGAGGTGACGGAGCGCATCGTCGGGCGCTCGCGGGACGCCCGCTCGCGCTATCTCGACCGGATCGCGGCCGCCGCCGAGGCCGGGCCGCGACGCCAAAGCCTCGGCTGCGCTAACCAGGCCCACGGCTTCGCCGCCTGCCTGCCCGGCGACAAGGTGATGTTGCGGGCCGGCCATGGCGCCAACCTCGCCATCGTCTCCGCCTATAACGACATGCTCTCGGCGCATCAGCCCTATGAGCGCTTCCCCGCGCTGATCCGCGAGGCGGCGCGCGCCGCTGGCGGCGTCGCGCAGGTCGCCGGCGGCGTGCCGGCGATGTGCGACGGCATCACCCAGGGCGAAGCGGGAATGGAGCTCTCGCTGTTTTCGCGAGACGTAATCGCACTCTCGACGGCGGTCGCGCTCTCGCACCAGACCTTCGACGCGACGGTCTTCCTCGGCATCTGCGACAAGATCGTGCCCGGCCTCGTCATCGGCGCGCTCGCCTTCGGCCATTTGCCGGCGGTGTTCATCCCGGCCGGGCCGATGACCTCGGGACTGTCCAATGACGACAAGGCCAAGGCGCGCCAGCTCTTCGCCGAGGGCAAGGTCGGCCGCGAGACGTTGCTGGAGGCCGAGGCGCAATCCTATCACGGGCCCGGCACCTGCACCTTCTACGGCACCGCCAACACCAACCAGATGGTCATGGAGATCATGGGGCTGCACCTGCCGGGCGCCGCCTTTGTCAACCCGAACACGCCGCTGCGCGACGCGCTGACCAAGGCTGCGACCGAGCGGGCGCTGGCGATCACGTCGCTCGGCAACGCCTACACGCCGGTCGGCCGCATGCTCGATGAGCGAGCCTTCGTCAACGCCGTGGTCGGGTTGCACGCGACCGGCGGCTCGACCAACCACACCTTGCATCTCGTCGCCATGGCTGCCGCAGCGGGGATTGCGCTGACTTGGGACGATTTCTCGGACCTCGCGGCGGTCACGCCGCTGCTCGCCCGCATCTATCCGAACGGAAAGGCCGACGTGAACCATTTCCACGCCGCCGGCGGCATGGGCTTCGTCATCCGCGAGTTGCTCGCAGCCGGCCTGCTGCACCGCGACGTCGAGACGGTCGCCGGCAGGGGCCTCGAAGCCTATGTCCGCGAGCCGGTGCTGGGCGAAGACGGTGGGCTGTCCTGGCGCGACGGGGCCGACTCTACCGGCGACGACACAATTCTGCGCGGCGTAAGCCGGCCCTTTCAGCCGACCGGCGGGCTCACCGTGCTCGACGGCGATCTCGGCCGGGCCGTGATCAAGACCTCGGCCGTCGCCGCCGAGCGCCATGTCATCGAGGCGCCAGCGCGCATCTTCCACGGTCAGGAGGAGTTGCAGGCCGCCTTCAAGGCAGGCGAACTCGAGCGCGACCTGATCGCCGTGGTTCGATTCCAGGGACCGCGCGCCAACGGCATGCCAGAACTGCACAAGCTGATGCCGCCGCTCGGCGTGCTGCAAGACCGGGGCTTCAGGATCGCGCTCGTCACGGATGGGCGGCTCTCGGGCGCGTCGGGCAAGGTGCCAGCGGCGATCCATGTCACGCCAGAGGCCGCCGATGGGGGGCCGATCGCGCGGTTGCGCGACGGCGACATCGTCCGCGTCGATGCGGTCGCGGGCCGGCTGTCGGTCCTGGTCGATCCCGCGCTCTGGGCGGCGCGCGAACCGGCCACGGTCGATCTGTCGGCGTCGCATCAAGGTGTCGGGCGCGACCTGTTCGCGACCTTCCGTGCAGCGGTGGGCCCAGCCGACAGCGGCGCGACGGTCTTCGCGGTCGCATAAAGAAGGTGATCGATGCTCTTCCTCGTTCGACTGGCTAAGGCCTGGATGGGTGCAATCGTGACCTGAAGTGCGGAGGGTGCGCTGTGGGCTCAGATTGCAGGGAGGCCTCGTCCGAAAAGCTCCCTCGTCAGCTGAGTTCAGAAGGCCACGACGTCGACAGTGATGCGAGGCTCGCAGGAACGAGATACGCTTAAGGCGCGACCTCTACCCGGTTTCTGCCGCTTTCCTTCGCCCGATACAGCGCTTTGTCAGCGCGGCGAAGCGAGGATGTCACTGATCGATCTTTCATCGTGACTGCCGCGAGCCCCACGCTGGCTGTAACCCGAATGGAGCCAGCGCTCGTCCGAATACTCGACTCAGCTATGCTGGACCTGAGTCGCTCTGCGACCAGCAACGCACCGGCTTTGTCGGTGCCGACGAGCAAAGCAACAAATTCCTCGCCCCCGATGCGTGCGAAGAGGTCCGTCGCCCGGAACAGAATATTTCCGCGTGTAGCGAAAGTCTTGAGCACTTCATCGCCAGCGACGTGGCCATAGGTGTCATTGACGCTCTTAAAATTGTCTAAGTCTATCATTAGGAGTGACATAGATCCGCCAAATCGTCGCAATCGTTCGATTTCGAGTTTTGCATACTCTTCAAAAAAGCGTCGATTAGGCAAGCCTGTTAGAGGATCAGTGGAGGCTAGCTTCGCATACTCCAGCTCTAGTAACTTGCGGTCCGAGATATCCATGTGCGAAACGACCGCGCCATATATTTCAAACCTCCCTTTGATACTGGATCGGGATAGCGGAGTCACTCTCGCTAAAAACCAGCGCAAAGTAGTTGGAGAGTGACAAGGGTACTCTAGCTGAAAAACTTTCTTTCGCCCTTGAAGGACAGCTTGCAGTCCACTCGAAAACTCTGAGGCTTCAGCCGAGGCCGCTCCTGCAGACTGTTGGCAAACTGAAAGATAGTTTGTTCCGCGGTAGTTTTTTTCAGCGCTGCCGGCATTACTTGTGCTGAACTCCACCCAGGCGCGATTTACCCCTAGGATCTGCCCAGCCAAATCCACAACGCAGATATTCGACGTCAGCGCGTCGACCACAGACCCTGCTAGATCGCGAGCCATGAAGTTTTTCATTGGGGCGGCTCCGGGAACGACCAGCCCCGAATTGGGGGGCGTATGGCCAGCGACTCTGCGGGGTGTCTAGTTTTCCCCTCGCATTATCAAGTTATTCAAACCGCCATCATTTAATTTTCTATGCTGCTGATAGAGATGGCGCGCCAGCTCGGCTACGCTGCGATGGTTCTCATCTTGGACAACAAATGAAGCTCGTCCAGAACCTTTTCTAAAGGATCATCTCTAGATGGATTCTAAGTGAAAAGTCCGGTTCAGGCAGGGACTCGAGTACCTTCCTATGATTGCAGGATCGCTCGCGATGTCTGCTCAGTGCGATGGTCGCTGACGATCATGAGAGGCCAGCCGCGAGCTGGAGAGATTGGCTTTTGCATAAGGCGAATAGGTTCGAAAGAGCGGCCTAAAGCATCAATATGGAACCCGCTGGTTGCTGTCGGATCCCGTTACACTTCTCGGCCATTATCAGTCGCTTCCAGCTGCGAAATTAGTAACCAGTCGTTGTAATCATTGAACGAATTCCGGCCTGTCACGCCGGAGGTCGCGGGTTCGAGCCCCGTCGCCCGCGCCATTATCCAGACATCGAACCATCGCCACCGTCGCTGCTCGCATCATGAGAGCTTGTCAGCGTCGTGTGAGGCTTCACCAGGGCCGCTTCGGCCCGGTGTCGATATGGATGATGCCATTCCAGTAGACCTTGCTGCCACCGACATCGGGCATCGCGCGCGCATAGTCGAGCACGGTCCGCGGCCGGATGCCCGGCACGCGAAAGTCCATAGCCTCGCAACGCTTGTGATAGGAGCCGCGCCGCGCCCGCCAGGGCGGCCGCCAGGTCGATGTCACCTTAACGGCACCGAACTTGTCGGCGATCTTGCCGAGGATCAGCTTCAGCGGCTGCGGCAGGCAGACGACCGAGGTTCCCGGATCGGTCGAGACGCCGGGCTTGTCCGGCCGCTCTTCGGGATCGTATTGCGGTTCGGCGCCGGCCTTCTGCCCTGGCGCAAGTTTTGGCCATTCCGGACCCTCATCCTCCTCGGGCTCCGCCGTCGCAGGAGCTCCCGGTGCAATAGCCGGCGCCGGCACGATGATCGGCGGCAACGGTGACGCAGCTGGTAGGTCGAGATCGAAAGGGCGCTCAGGCGGGTAGGGTGCACGCATAGCCTGCCCCTGCGTCTTTGCGCCGGAAACGGGGAGGGCAAAAACGCATAGAAGGGCGCTGATCGCGAAATGGCGGGACAGCATCACGCGCCGAATATCTCCGAAAACGGTCGGAGAAGAGCTGTTGGCACGGGTAACGGCACAGAGGGTCTCTCAAGATCGCGGACGCCTGAGTTGGCGTCGATTCGGCACCACTCTGTCGCGTGATGCGTCTCGCGACCAGCCCGCCGCGTCGAGGTCGAGCTTGCTGGCGGCTTTTTATGGTGACATGAACTCACGCCCGGATCGCGCCTGCGCTGCGCTCAACCCTGCAGAGCGATTGTGCGACGCGGCAAACTCTTGCTTCATTCTAATCCAAGGTCTAATCGACTGATCGACCGCGCCGCCGCACGGCCGCGAGATATGGAGACCGTCCATGCAAACTCTCCAGGTGCCGTCCCTTCTGAACGACTACCTGCCGCTGGTCATCTTCATCGGCGTCGCCGCCGTCATCGGGCTGGCCCTGTTGATCGCCCCTTTCGCGATCGCCTATTCGAAGCCCGACCCCGAGAAGCTCTCGGCCTATGAGTGCGGTTTCAACGCCTTCGACGATGCCCGCATGAAGTTCGACGTGCGCTTCTATCTCGTCGCGATCCTGTTCATCATCTTCGATCTCGAGGTCGCCTTTCTCTTCCCCTGGGCCGTCGCCTTCGGCGGGCTCGGCTGGTATGGTTTCTGCTCGATGATGATCTTTCTGGGCGTTCTGACCGTCGGATTCGTTTACGAGTGGCGCAAGGGCGCCTTGGAGTGGGACTAATCGTCCGATCGCAGACTTGATTGTCGCGACATATCTGACGGCTATGGCTTCACAAAGGTTCTGATATGGCAATCACAGCGATCGACCGCGACGACCCGCTCGTCGCACCGGCGCCAAAAGGTCTACTTGGCCCCGACGGCCTGCCTGTCGGTGCGCGCGATCCCTTCTTCGTCGAGATGAACAACGAACTCGCCGACAAGGGTTTCCTCGTCACGGCGACGGACGACCTGATCAACTGGTCGCGCACCGGCTCGCTGATGTGGATGACCTTCGGTCTGGCCTGCTGCGCCGTCGAGATGATGCAGATGTCGATGCCGCGCTATGACGTCGAGCGCTTCGGCTTCGCCCCGCGTGCTTCACCACGCCAGTCCGACGTGATGATCGTGGCAGGTACGCTGACCAACAAGATGGCCCCGGCGCTGCGCAAGGTCTACGACCAGATGCCGGAGCCGCGCTACGTCATCTCGATGGGCTCCTGCGCCAATGGCGGCGGCTACTACCATTACAGCTACTCGGTGGTACGTGGCTGCGACCGCATCGTGCCGATCGACATTTATGTGCCCGGTTGTCCTCCGACTGCGGAAGCGCTGCTGTACGGCGTGCTGCTGCTGCAGAAGAAAATCCGCCGCACCGGCACGATCGAGCGCTGAGGGCCTGTCATGAGCGATCTCGTTGCTCTCGGGGACAACATCAAGGCGGCGCTGCCCGACGCCGTGACGGAGGCGGTCATCGCCTTCGACGAACTGACGATACTTGTTGAGGCTGGCACGATCGTCGAGGTTCTACGGACCCTGCGCGACGACCCGCGCTTCCGTTTTCTGAACTTCACCGACATCGCCGGTGCCGACTATCCGCAGCGCGAGAAGCGCTTCGACGTCGTGTATCATCTGCTGGCGCCGCATCATAACCACCGCATCCGGGTCAAGGTCCAGACCGACGAGGCGACACCGGTCCCTTCCGTGATCGACATCTTTCCGGCTGCGAACTGGTATGAGCGCGAGGCCTACGATTTTTACGGCATTCTCTTCTCGGGCCATCCAGACCTGCGTCGCATCCTCACCGACTACGGCTTCGAGGGTTATCCGCTCCGCAAGGACTTCCCGCTGACCGGCTTCGTCGAGGTGCGCTACGACGACGAACAGAAGCGGGTGGTCTACGAGCCGGTGAAGCTCAACCAGGAATTCCGCAACTTCGATTTTCTGTCGCCATGGGAAGGGACCGACTACGTCCTTCCGGGTGACGAAAAAGCGAAGACGGCTTGATCGGAGCGGGACATGGGCGAGCACAATATCCGCAATTTCAGCATCAACTTTGGGCCGCAGCACCCGGCGGCCCACGGCGTGCTGCGCCTCGTGCTCGAACTCGACGGCGAGATCGTCGAGCGCGTCGATCCGCATATCGGCCTGCTGCATCGCGGCACCGAGAAGCTGATCGAAGCAAAAACCTATCTGCAGGCACTGCCCTATTTCGACCGGCTCGATTACGTCGCGCCGATGAACCAGGAGCATGCCTATTCGCTCGCGGTCGAAAAGCTGATGGGCGTCACGGTCCCGCGCCGCGGCCAGCTCATCCGCGTGCTCTATTCCGAGATCGGCCGCATCCTCTCGCATCTGCTCAACGTCACCACGCAGGCGATGGATGTCGGCGCACTCACGCCCCCGCTGTGGGGTTTCGAGGAGCGCGAGAAGCTGATGATCTTCTACGAGCGCGCCAGCGGCTCGCGCATGCACGCGGCCTATATCAGGCCAGGCGGCGTGCATCAGGATCTGCCGACCTCGCTGATCCACGACATCGCCGAATGGTGCGACCCGTTCCTAAAAGTCTGCGACGATCTCGAAACGCTTCTGACCGACAACCGCATCTTCAAGCAGCGCAATGTCGATATCGGCGTCGTCGATCTCGACACCTGCTGGAAATGGGGTTTTTCGGGCGTGATGGTCCGTGGCTCGGGCGCCGCCTGGGATCTGCGCAAGTCGCAGCCCTATGAGTGCTACGAGGAGATGGAATTCGACATCCCCATCGGCAAGAATGGTGACTGCTACGACCGCTACTGCCTCCGCATGGAAGAGATGCGCCAGTCGGTGCGGATCATGAAGCAGTGCTGCGAAAAGCTGCTCTCCCCCGAGGGAGGCGGGCCGATCTCCGCGCTTGACGGCAAGATGGTGCCGCCAAAGCGGGGCGAGATGAAGCGCTCGATGGAAGCGATCATCCACCATTTCAAGCTCTACACCGAAGGCTACAAGGTGCCCGCCGGCGAGGTCTATGCGGCGGTCGAGGCGCCCAAGGGCGAGTTCGGCGTGTATCTGGTCTCGGACGGCACCAACAAGCCCTATCGCTGCAAGATCAAGGCACCGGGCTTCGCCCATCTCCAGGCCATGGATTTCATGTGCCGCAAGCACATGCTGGCGGATGTCTCCGCGATTCTGGGTTCGCTGGACATCGTGTTCGGGGAGGTCGATCGGTGAGGCTAATCGCATCGCATCCACGACTCGTCAGAGCTGCCTGTTTCGCTCTGATCTATTCGTCGCCGACGACAATTGTGCGACTCTGGTTGGAATTGTCGGGTAACCCCGTTGTTTGGGGCGATGTGTTGTGGGGCACTGCAATCTCCTGGGTCGTATGTGCGGCGCTACTTTTTGCTTGTCCCGAGCTGATGTCGAGCCGTCGAATGCAGGCGAGGGCCTCGCGCGAGCTGTCACAATTCCTGCGGGCATGGCGACACGCCGCGGTCCTCGTTTCGGAGTGGTGTGCGCGCGCGTTGTCAAAGCTCCTGGGGGAGGGCAAGCGATGAGCGCGATGTTCCCCGTCATGGTCGACCTTGTGTCGACCATCCACGTCTTGAACGTGGCCGATGTTGCGAAGGCGTGGATGCTCGGGACAAGCCCGAGCATGACGTCGAGAGAGAACTGATATGTCCGTCCGTCGTCTCGCCCCCGATCACGTCCAGCCCGCCTCCTTCGCATTCGACGCGGCGAATGAGAACTGGGCCGATCAGCAGATCGCCAAATATCCGGAAGGCCGCCAGGCCTCGGCCGTGATTCCGCTTCTCTGGAAGGCGCAGGAGCAGCATCACGGCTGGGTGCCGCGCGCCGCGATCGAGGCGGTGGCCCGCAAGCTCGACATGGCTCCGATGCGCGTCATGGAGATCGCGACCTTCTACACCATGTTCAACCTGCAGCCGGTCGGCGAGCATTTCATCCAGCTCTGCGGCACGACGCCCTGCGCGCTGCGCGGCGCAGAGGCGATCAGGAAGGTCTGCGAGGACGTCATCGGCCCGCAATCGACCGTTTCGGCCGACGGCAAACTCTCCTGGCTCGAGGTCGAGTGTCTCGGTGCCTGCTGCAATGCACCGATGGTGCAGATCAATTTCGACTATTACGAGGATCTGACGCCGGATAATTTCCGCGCTCTGCTCGACGATTTGCGTCATGGCCGGCCGACCAGGCCGGGTCCGCAGGTCGATCGCTCCGGCTCCGAGCCGCTGGGCGGGGGCGAGACGCTGAAGGATCCCGCGCTTTATGACGGCACCGTGATCGGTGCCGGCGACTGGCAGACGCGAGTCTCCGAGCAGCGCAAGGCTGCCGCCGAAGCTGCGGCCGCGAAAACAGCAGCCGAGGCCGAGGCCAAGACGGCGGAAACCCAGACGGCTGCGACGGGCACCGCCGGGCCGACCGACATCAAGGCGGCGCCTGCGCCCGCTGCTGCGAGCCCCGGCCGGCCGAAGCCCTCCGACCCGGCCCAGCCGTCGAACAGTGCGCAGGATACGCCCTCGGCTGCGGGCGACACGATCAAGGCAGCGCCGGAGAAGGCGCCGGCTCGCCGTCCGCGGGCTGCCAAGCCTGCCGACAAGCCGGTGAAGTGAGGCGAAGACGATGCTTGCTGATCGCGACCGCATTTTCACCAATCTCTACGGTCGGCACGACCTCTCGCTGAAGGGCGCGATGGCGCGTGGCGCCTGGGACGGTACGAAATTCCTGCTGGAGCAGGGCCAGGACTGGATCATCGACGAGATGAAGAAGTCTGGCCTGCGCGGACGCGGCGGCGCCGGCTTCCCGACGGGGCTGAAATGGTCGTTCATGCCCAAGAAGAGCGATGGGCGCCCGAGCTACCTCGTGGTCAATGCCGACGAGTCGGAGCCGGGCACCTGCAAGGATCGCGAGATCATGCGCAACGACCCGCATACGCTGGTCGAGGGCTGCCTGATTGCCTCCTTCGCGATGAACGCCAATGCCGCCTACATCTACATTCGCGGCGAATACATCCGCGAGCGCGAGGCGCTGCAACGCGCGGTCGACGAGGCTTATGAGGCGCGTCTGATCGGCAAGGACAACATCCACGGCTACCCCTTTGATCTCTATGTGCATCACGGCGCCGGCGCCTACATCTGCGGCGAGGAAACGGCGCTGCTCGAAAGCCTCGAAGGCAAGAAGGGGATGCCGCGCCTCAAGCCGCCGTTCCCGGCCAATGTCGGCCTCTACGGCTGCCCGACGACCGTCAACAACGTCGAGTCGATCGCGGTCGCTCCGACGATCCTGCGTCGTGGCGCGGCGTGGTTCTCCTCGCTCGGCAACCCCAACAATGTAGGTACAAAGCTGTTCTGCGTTTCCGGGCATGTGAACAAGCCTTGCAATGTCGAAGAGGTGATGGGCATCCCCTTCCGCGAACTGATCGATCGCCATTGCGGCGGCGTGCGCGGCGGCTGGGACAACCTGATGGCGGTCATCCCCGGCGGCTCCTCGGTGCGCATGGTGCCGGCCGAGCAGATCATCGACACGCCGATGGATTTCGACTCGCTCTCCAAGCTCAAATCGGGCCTTGGCACGGCGGCCGTGATCGTCATGGACAAATCGACCGACATCGTCCGCGCGATCGCGCGCATCAGTTATTTCTACAAGCATGAGAGCTGCGGCCAGTGCACGCCCTGCCGCGAGGGCACGGGCTGGATGTGGCGCGTCATCAACCGCATGGCCGAGGGCAGGGCGCAAAAGCGCGAGATCGACATGCTGCTCGACGTTACCAAGCAGATCGAGGGCCACACCATCTGTGCGCTCGGCGACGCTGCCGCCTGGCCGATCCAGGGCCTGATCGCGCATTTCCGTCACGAGATCGAGAAGCGCATCGACGACTATGCCGCGAACCCGCATTCCGAGCCGGTTCGGCTGATGGCGGCGGAGTGAGATCATGACCAAACTCCTCATCGACGGCATCGAGGTCGACGTTCCCTCCGACTACACGGTCCTGCAGGCCTGCGAGGCCGCAGGCGCCGAGGTGCCGCGCTTCTGCTTCCATGAGCGCCTTTCGATCGCCGGCAATTGCCGCATGTGTCTCGTCGAGGTGAAGGGCGGGCCGCCGAAGCCGCAGGCCTCCTGTGCCATCGGTGTGCGCGACCTGCGCCCCGGCCCCAATGGCGAGCCGCCGGTCGTCTCGACCAGGTCGCCGATGGTCAAGAAGGCGCGCGAGGGGGTGATGGAGTTCCTCCTGATCAACCACCCGCTGGATTGCCCGATCTGCGACCAGGGCGGCGAGTGCGACCTGCAGGACCAGGCTATGGCCTATGGCGTGGATAATTCCCGCTATGCCGAGAACAAGCGCGCCGTCGAGGACAAGTATATCGGCCCGTTGGTGAAGACCTCGATGACGCGCTGCATCCAGTGCACGCGCTGCGTCCGCTTCACCACAGAAGTCGCCGGCGGGCAGGATCTTGGTGCGATCGGCCGCGGCGAGGACATGGAGATCACGACCTATCTTGAGCAGGCGATGACCTCGGAGCTCCAGGGCAACGTCGTCGATCTCTGCCCGGTCGGCGCGCTGACCTCAAAACCCTATCAGAACAAGGCCCGGCCCTGGGAGCTGAGCAAAACCCAGTCCATCGATGTGATGGACGCGGTCGGCTCGGCCATCCGCGTCGACTCGCGCGGCAAGGAGGTCATGCGCATCCTGCCTCGCCTCAATGAGGCGGTGAACGAGGAGTGGATCTCCGACAAGACCCGCCACATCGTCGACGGCCTGCGCACGCAGCGGCTCGACCGGCCCTATATCCGGATCGACGGCATGCTGAAGCCCGCGAGCTGGGCGGACGCTTTCGCGCTGATTGCCGGCAAGGTGAAGACGGCGGCTCCCGATAAGATCGGCGCCATCGCCGGCGATCTCGCCGCGGTCGAGGAGATGTTCGCCCTGAAGGCCCTGATGGCCTCGCTCGGCAGCGCCAATCTCGACGCGCGTCAGGACGGCACGAAGCTGCACCCGAAATACGGCCGCGCCTCCTATATCCTGAACGCGGGCATCGCGGGGCTCGACGAAGCGGATTCGCTTCTGATCATCGGCGCCAATCCGCGCAGGGAAGCACCAATCCTGAACGCCCGCATCCGCAAGCGCTGGCTGCGCGGAGACTTCAAGGTCAGCCTCATCGGCGAGCAGTCCGATCTAACCTATTCCTATGATTATCTCGGCGCCGGTACGGACACGCTGGCCGACCTCGTCAGGAACGCGACGGCAGGCGCGGCCAAGCCGATGATCCTGGTCGGGCAGGGCGCTCTGGCCCGTCCCGACGGCGAGGCGATCCTGTCGATGGCCGCCAAGGCGGCGCAGCTTCTGGGCGCTTCGACGATCGGCGGCTGGGCCGGCTTCGGCGTGCTTCACACGGCCGCCGCGCGCGTCGGCGCGCTCGATCTCGGCTTCGTGCCAGGCGAGGGTGGTCTCGATGTCGCCGGGATGATCGCGCCCGGCGCACTCGATGTCCTGTTCCTGCTCGGCGCCGACGAGATCGCGGTTCCGTCCGGAGCCTTCGTGATCTATCAGGGCACGCATGGCGACAAGGGGGCGCACCGCGCCGATGTCATCCTGCCCGGCGCAGCCTACACCGAGAAGTCCGGCACCTATGTCAACACGGAAGGGCGCGTGCAGATGACCGACCGCGCCACCTTCCCGCCGGGCGACGCCCGCGAGGACTGGGCGATCCTGCGGGCGCTCTCATCGACGCTCGGCAAGACGCTGCCCTTCGACTCGCTGTCGGGCCTGCGCAGGGCGCTCTATGAGGCCCATCCGCATTTCGCCGCTCTCGATACGCTGGCGCCGGTCGATGCATCGGGTCTGGCGGCGCTCGCCGGCCTCGGCGGCAAGACCGACAAGGCCGGCTTCGTCTCGCCCGTGGCCGATTTCTACCAGACCAACCCGATCGCGCGGGCCTCCGCCGTGATGGCCGAATGCTCGGCGCTGGCCTCGGGCCGGCTGCGGCAGGCGGCGGAGTAAGCGGCCATGAACTGGGATATCGTCCTCGATCTCGCGATCATGCTCGGCAAGAGCCTGCTGCTGCTGGTCTGCCTGCTCGTCTTCATCGCCTATATCCTGCTCGCCGACCGCAAGATCTGGGCGGCGGTACAGCTCAGGCGCGGCCCCAACGTCGTCGGCCCGTTCGGCCTGTTCCAGAGCTTCGCCGACCTGCTGAAGTTCGCCTTCAAGGAACCGATCATCCCGTCGGGCGCCAACAAGGGCGTGTTCCTGCTGGCGCCCTTCATCTCGTGCCTGCTTTCGCTGGGTGCATGGGCCGTCATCCCGGTGGCCGAGGGCTGGGCGATCGCCGACATCAATGTCGGCGTGCTCTATATCCTCGCGATCTCGTCGCTGGGCGTCTACGGCGTGATCATGGCCGGCTGGGCCTCGAACTCGAAATACCCGTTCATGGGCGCGCTGCGCTCGGCCGCGCAGATGGTCTCCTACGAGGTCTCGATCGGCTTCGTCATCATCACGGTGCTGCTCTGCGTCGGCTCGCTGAACCTTTCGGCCATCGTCGAGGCACAGAACACCAGTTGGGGGATGCTGCGCTGGTACTGGTTGCCGCTCTTCCCGATGTTCGTGGTCTTCTTCATCTCGGCGCTGGCCGAGACGAACCGGCCGCCCTTCGACCTGCCGGAAGCGGAATCTGAGCTCGTCGCCGGCTTCATGGTCGAGTATTCCTCGACGCCCTATCTCCTGTTCATGCTCGGCGAATACGTGGCGATCATGACCATGTGCTCGCTGACCACGATCCTGTTCCTCGGCGGCTGGCTGCCGCCATTCCCCGTAGCACCCTTCACCTGGCTGCCAGGCGTGTTCTGGTTCGCGCTCAAGATCTGCCTGGTTTTCTTCATGTTCGCGATGGTGAAAGCCTTCGTGCCGCGCTACCGCTACGACCAACTGATGCGGCTGGGCTGGAAGGTGTTCCTGCCGCTCTCGCTGGTTTCGGTCGTGGTGGTCGCCTTCGTGCTGCAGGTTACGGGCTGGGGACCGGTGCGGTGATGACGACGTCGGTCATCGCTCCGATGATCGGCATGGTCGGCGGCGCGCTGGCGTTCTGGGGCGCATGCTGGAGATGGCGGCGTCTGGTGACGCCGGAGACCGGAGAAGTCGTCATCGTGGGCGCCGTAGTCGCGGCATTCGTCGGTGGCTTCGTCGGGTATAAGAGTTTTGAATGGCTCGGCTTTATCGCCAGCTGAGATTGGACAAGGCAAGGATCATGGCAACCGCATTTGGCCAAGCCGCCAAGGGCCTGCT
The DNA here is from genome assembly GCF_001562255.1 of Bosea sp. PAMC 26642. Taxonomy (NCBI): domain Bacteria; kingdom Pseudomonadati; phylum Pseudomonadota; class Alphaproteobacteria; order Hyphomicrobiales; family Alloboseaceae; genus Allobosea; species Allobosea sp. PAMC 26642. The sequence goes on from NZ_CP014301.1 coordinate 1,449,870, forward strand.
GCTGAAGGAGTTCGTCGGCGCGTTCGCGCTGTCGATGCGCTATTTCTTCAAGCCGAAGGCAACCCTGAACTACCCCTTCGAGAAGGGGCAGCTCAGCCCGCGTTTCCGTGGCGAGCATGCGCTGCGCCGTTATCCCAATGGCGAGGAGCGCTGCATCGCCTGCAAGCTCTGCGAGGCGATCTGCCCGGCTCAGGCCATCACCATCGAGGCCGGACCGCGCCGCAACGACGGCACGCGTCGCACGACCCGTTACGACATCGACATGACGAAGTGCATCTATTGCGGCTTCTGCCAGGAGGCCTGCCCGGTCGATGCGATCGTCGAGGGACCGAACTTCGAATTCGCGACCGAGACCCGCGAGGAACTGTTCTACGACAAGGACAAGCTGCTCGCGAACGGCGCGCGCTGGGAACGCGAGATCGCGCGCAACATCGCGATGGACGCGCCGTATCGGTGAACCGTTTTTATCACCCTCCGACGTCATTCCGGACAAGCGGCGCAGCCGCGCTGATCCGGAATCCATCGAAGGGTACTGCGCTCCACGATGGATTCCGGGTCTCCGCTTCGCTACGCCCGGAATGACGGAGAGGGTAGGACAAGGTCAACGCAGTCCCGTCGCGCGGTTGTCGCGCTTGGCGGGCCTGACTATAGACGCTGGAAATCGCATCTGACGTGTTCGGAATGCGCTTCAACAAGGACCGCCCGCAAGGGCGGAAAGGCTGGCCAGAATGAACGCCGCAGCGGCTTTCTTCTATCTCTTCGCAGGCGTCACCGTCGCTTCGGCGTTCATGGTGGTGACGTCGCGCAATCCCGTTCACTCGGTGCTCTTCCTGATCCTGGCCTTCGTCAACGCGTCGGGGCTGTTCCTGCTGCTCGGCGCCGAGTTCCTGGCGATGCTGCTGATCGTCGTCTATGTCGGCGCGGTCGCAGTGCTGTTCCTGTTCGTGGTGATGATGCTCGACGTCGATTTCGCCGAGTTCCGCCAGGGCTTCCTGAACTATCTGCCCATCGGCGCTCTGGTCGGGCTGGTCTTCGCGGTCGAACTGCTGCTGGTCGTCGGTGCCTGGGTCATCGACCCGCAGATCGTGCGCGCCCCGGTCGCGCCGATCCCCAACAACATCAGCAACACCGCCGCGTTGGGCCAAGTACTCTACACGCAATATGTCTACTACTTCCAGGCGGCCGGCCTCGTGCTGCTGGTCGCCATGATCGGCGCGATCGTGCTGACGCTGCGCGAGCGCTTCGGCATCAAGCGCCAGGACATTGTGCAGCAGAACGCCCGCACCAAGGCGACCGCGATGGAAATCAGGCAGGTGCCCTCGCGCGCCGGCCTGCCGGAGGAGACGGTCTGATGATCGGACTGGGCCATTATCTCGCCGTCGGGGCGATCCTGTTCACGCTGGGCGTGCTCGGCATCTTCATCAACCGCAAGAACGTCATCGTCATCCTGATGTCGGTCGAGCTCATTCTGCTCTCGGTCAACATCAACTTCGTCGCCTTCTCGAGCTTCCTGAACGACATCGTCGGTCAGGTCTTCGCGCTGCTGGTGCTCACCGTCGCCGCAGCCGAAGCGGCGATCGGGCTCGCCATCCTCGTCGTCTACTTCCGCAACCGCGGCACGATCGCGGTGGAAGACATCAACATGATGAAAGGCTGAGGCGCGAACGCGCCCGGATTTGCCCCATGTATCACGCGATCGTCTTCCTTCCCCTGATCGGCTTCCTGATCGCCGGACTGTTCGGCCGGCTGATCGGCGCGCGCGGCTCGGAGATCGTCACCACCTCGCTTCTGTTCGTCTCCGCGGTCCTGTCCTGGGTCGCCTTCTTCAGCGTCGGCTTCGGCTCGGGCACCACCCGCATCCAGATCGCAACCTGGATGGCCTCGGGTGACCTGCGCGTCGACTGGGCCTTCCGCATCGACACGCTGACCGCCGTGATGCTGGTCGTGGTCAACACGGTCTCCTGCCTCGTCCATCTGTATTCGATCGGCTACATGCACGAGGACGAGCATCGTCCGCGCTTCTTCGCCTATCTGTCGCTGTTCACTTTCGCGATGCTGATGCTGATCACCTCGGACAATCTCGTCCAGATGTTCTTCGGCTGGGAGGGCGTTGGTCTCGCCTCCTATCTCCTGATCGGCTTCTGGTACAAGAAGCCCTCGGCCAATGCGGCGGCGATGAAGGCCTTCATCGTCAACCGCGTCGGCGATTTCGGCTTCGCGCTCGGCATCTTCCTGGTCTTCGTGCTGTTCGGCTCGGTCGGCTTCGATGCCATCTTCCCGCGCGTCGCCGACCTGACCAATGCAACCTTCCATTTCCTCGGGCGCGACTGGCACGCGCTGACGCTGGCGAGCCTGCTGCTGTTCATGGGCGCCATGGGCAAGTCGGCGCAGTTCCTGCTGCACACCTGGCTGCCCGACGCGATGGAGGGCCCGACTCCTGTCTCGGCGCTGATCCACGCCGCGACCATGGTCACCGCCGGCGTCTTCATGGTGGCGCGCCTGTCGCCGATCTTCGAATACGCACCCGCAGCGCTGACCGTCGTCATCGTCATCGGCGCCACCACCGCCTTCTTTGCGGCGACGGTGGGCCTCGTGCAGAACGACATCAAGCGCGTCATCGCCTATTCGACCTGCTCGCAGCTCGGCTACATGTTCGTGGCGCTCGGCGTCGGCGCCTATTCGGCCGGCATCTTCCACCTCTTCACCCATGCCTTCTTCAAGGCGCTGCTGTTTTTGGGCGCCGGCTCGGTCATCCACGCGATGCATCACGAGCAGGACATGCGGAACATGGGCGGCCTCAGGAAGCACATCCCGCTCACGGCCGCCGCCATGACCATCGGCACGCTGGCGCTGACCGGCTTCCCCCTCTTCGCCGGTTATTTCTCCAAGGATGCGATCATCGAGAGCGCCTATGCCTCGGTCGCCCATACCGGCTTTCCGGCCTCCTACGCCTTCGTACTGCTCGTCGTCGCCGCCTGCATGACCTCGTTCTATTCATGGCGGCTGTACTTCATGACCTTCGAGGGCAAGCCGCGCTGGGGCGCGGACGCCCATGCCGGCCACGGTCACGATGCGCATGACGACCACGCTCACGCGGCGCACGCCCACGACGACAATGCCCATGGCGATCACGGTCATGGCCACGCCCACACCCCGCATGAGAGCCCGCTGGTGATGCTGGTTCCGCTGGCGGTGCTGTCGCTCGGCGCGGTCGCGGCCGGCTTCGCTTTCAAGGAGGCCTTCATCGGCCACAACTACGAACACTTCTGGAAGGCGGCGCTCTTCACCGGCAAGGACAACCACATCCTGCACGAGATGCACGAGGTTCCCGGCTGGGTCGTCGCCTCGCCCTTCATCGCAATGGTGATCGGCTTCCTGCTGTCGCTCTACATGTACGTGCTGCGGCCCGACGTGCCCGGCAAGCTCGCCGCCGCCAACCCGGCGCTCTACAAGTTCCTGCTCAACAAGTGGTATTTCGACGAGATCTACGACTTCCTGTTCGTGAAGCCGGCGATGTGGCTCGGAAAGTTCCTCTGGAAGAAGGGCGACGGCTTCGTCATCGACGGAATGGGACCCGACGGCATCTCGGCGCGCGTCGTCGACGTCACCAACCGGGTGGTTCGGCTGCAGACCGGCTACCTCTATCATTATGCCTTCACCATGCTGATCGGCGTCGCCGGGCTGGTGACCTGGTATCTGCTGGCGCGCGGGTGAGATGATGTTCGGATTCGGAATCCTCACCGGTCTTCTCGTCCTGCCGCTGGTCGGCGCGGCCTTCATCCTGGCGCAGCGCGGCGACGACGCTTCGGTCGACTCCAATGCGCGCTATGCGGCGCTTGCCGCCACGGTCGCGACCTTCGTGCTGGCGCTGGTCGCCTGGGCGCGCTTCGAGCCGGGCAATCCCGGCTTCCAGATGGTCGAGACCCATGGCTGGGTGTCGGATGCGATCAAGTTCAAGCTCGGCGTCGACGGCTTCTCCTTCCCCTTCGTCGTGCTGACCGCCTTCCTGATGCCGTTCTGCATCCTGGCCTCCTGGGTCTCGGTGACCAAGCGCGTGCGCGAATACATGGTCGCGTTCCTGATCCTCGAGACGCTGATGATCGGCGTCTTCGTGGCGCTCGATCTCGTGCTGTTCTACCTCTTCTTCGAGGCCGGCCTGATCCCGATGTTCCTGATCATCGGCATCTGGGGCGGCAAGCGCCGGGTCTACGCCTCCTACAAGTTCTTCCTGTACACGCTGCTCGGTTCGGTCCTGCTGCTGCTGGCGCTGATGGCGATGTACTGGCACGCCGGCACCACCGACATCCCGACGCTGCTGGCCCATAAGTTCCCGGCCGGGATGCAGACCTGGCTGTGGCTCGCCTTCTTCGCATCCTTCGCGGTGAAGATGCCGATGTGGCCGGTCCATACTTGGCTGCCCGACGCGCATGTCGAGGCGCCGACGGCGGGCTCCGTCATCCTGGCGGCGATCCTGCTGAAGATGGGCGGCTACGGCTTCATCCGTTTTTCGATCCCGATGTTCCCCGAGGCGTCGCAATATTTCGCGCCCTTCGTCTTCGCGCTCTCCGTCATCGCCATCGTCTACACCTCGCTGGTGGCGCTGATGCAGGAGGACATCAAGAAGCTGATCGCCTACTCCTCGGTCGCCCATATGGGCTTCGTCACCATGGGCCTGTTCACCCTGACGCCGCAGGGCATCCAGGGCGCCATGTACCAGATGGTCAGCCACGGCCTGGTATCGGGCGCGCTCTTCCTTTGCGTCGGCGTGGTCTACGACCGGATGCACACCCGGGAGATCGCCGCCTATGGCGGGCTGGTGAACCGGATGCCGGTCTATGCCGTCATCTTCATGGTCTTCACCATGGCCAATGTCGGCCTGCCGGGCACGGCCGGATTCGTCGGCGAGTTCCTGACGCTGCTGGGCGCCTTCAAGGCCAATCCCTGGGTCGCCTTCATCGCCACGTCGGGCGTCATCCTCTCGGCCTGCTATGCGCTCTGGCTCTATCGCCGCGTCATGTTCGGGGATCTGGTCAAGCCGGAACTCAAAGGCATCACGGATATCGACCGTCGCGAGGCGGCGATCCTGGTGCCGCTGGTGGTGCTGACGATCTGGTACGGTATCCGCCCGGGCACGATCCTCGACGCCTTCGCCGCACCGACGGAAGCCCTCATCAAGAATTATCAGGCCGCACTCACCGCCGCGAAAACGGCGATGCTGGTCGTGCAGTAAGGTCGAGACAAAATGACCGCCGTCCCCGCCCTCGGGCCCGCACTGCCGGAAATCGTCCTCGCGCTCGGCGCCATCGCCATGGTGCTGTTCGGCGCAATCCGGGGCGAGCGCGCCACGCGCCTGCTCGAAGGCTGCGCGATCGCGCTCTTCGCGCTGGCGCTCGTGCTGGTCCTGTCGGGTGAGGGCAGGGTCTTCACCTTCAACGACGGCTTCGTCGCCGACGGCTTCGCGCGCTTCATGAAGGTTCTGACGCTGCTCGGCGCGGCCGCTGCGATCATCCTGTCGTCGGACAATCTGCGCCGCGACGGCTCGATGCGCTTCGAATTCCCGATCCTGATCGTGCTCGCCACCATCGGCATGATGATGATGATTTCGGCCAACGATCTCATCAGCCTCTATGTCGGCCTTGAACTGCAGTCGCTGGCGCTCTACGTCGTCGCCGCCTTCGACCGCGACAACGCCAAATCAACCGAAGCCGGCCTGAAATACTTCGTTCTCGGCGCGCTCTCCTCGGGAATGCTGCTCTATGGTTCGTCGCTGGTCTACGGCTTCACCGGCACGGTCAACTACACCGGTATCGCGGCCGCCGTGCAGCACGGCCATCCCGGCATCGGCCTGATCTTCGGCATCGTGTTCATCGCGGCGGGCCTCGCCTTCAAGATTTCGGCCGTGCCGTTCCACATGTGGACGCCCGACGTCTATGAGGGCGCGCCGACCCCTGTCGCGGCCTTCTTCGCCTCGGCCCCGAAGATGGCGGCGATGGCCATGATGGTGCGCGTCTTCGTCGGCGCCTTCCCCGGCGCGCTGCACGAATGGCAGCAGATCGTCGTCTTCATCGGCATCGCCTCGATGGCGCTGGGCGCCTTCGCAGCCATCGGCCAGAGCAACATCAAGCGCCTGCTCGCCTATTCCTCGATCGCCAACATGGGCTACGCGCTGGTCGGCCTCGCCGCCGGCACGGCCGCCGGCGTCCAGGGCGTCATGGTCTACATGGCGATCTATCTCGCCACGACCTTGGGCGCCTTCGCCTGCGTGCTGATGATGCGTCGCGACGGCAAGGCGGTCGAGGAGATCGGCGAACTCGCCGGCCTGTCGCGGACCAATCCCTGGATGGCCTTCGCGCTCTCGATGATGATGTTCTCGCTTGCCGGTATTCCGCCGCTGGCGGGCTTCTGGGCGAAATTCTACGTCTTCCTCGCCGCGATCGACGCCAAGCTCTATGTACTTGCGGTGGTCGGCGTCGTGACCAGTGTGATCGGCGCCTATTACTACCTGCGCCTGGTCAAGATCATCTATTTCGACGAGCCCAAGCCCGCCTTCGAGCAGGGCGATATCGGCGTGCGCGCGGTGCTGCTTGTTTCGGCGGGGTTCGTACTGGTGCTCTCGCTGCTGCCGGCCCCGCTGTTCAACTCCGCCGCGGCGGCGGCGAAGTCGCTGTTTTGAACGGCTGTCATTCCGGGGCGCGCAGAAGGCGCGAACCCGGAACCCACGACGGGATGACGCGCGACACCATGCATCGCAGCCGTTCGCCCGGTCGTGGGTTCCGGGTTCGCTGCTGCGCAGCGCCCCGGAATGACAGCAGCCATGCTGGGTGAAGTCGCCCGCGCCTCCGGTTACCGGTTGATCATCCGCGACGAGGTCGGCTCCACCATGGAGGAGGCGCGCCGGGCGCTCGACCAGAGCGACGCCGGCAAGCTCTGGATAGTCGCCCGAAGCCAGAATTCCGGACGAGGCCGCCATGGCCGGCAATGGGGCTCGCCGCCGGGAAACCTCTATGCCAGCCTGCTGCTGACCGCGCCTTGCGAGCCGGCGCTCGCCCCCCAACTCGGCTTCGTCGCGGGACTTGCTCTGCATGATGCGGCGGCCCGAATGATCGGCCCGTCAGCGCCGGACCTCGCCCTGAAATGGCCTAACGACCTGCTGATCGGCCGTGCCAAGACCGCGGGCCTCCTGCTCGAAGGCGAAAGCCGGGGAGCGGTGTTCAGCGTCGTCATCGGCTTTGGCGTCAACATCGCCTCCTGTCCGCAAGACACGCCCTATCCCGCCGCCTTTTTGAAGGAACACCAGCCGCAGGCCAGCGTCGAGGCCATGCTGGCGGCGCTCAGCGATGCCTGGGTCGCGCGCCTCGACGCCTGGTCTCAGCCCGGCGGCTTCGGCTCGACGCGCGCCGCCTGGCTTGAGCGCGCCGCCTTTCTCGGTGAGACCATCACGATCCGGCTCGGCGAGGGGCCGGTCAGTGGTCGCTTCGACGGGCTCGACCCGTCAGGTCGGCTCGAACTGGACACATCCGAAGGCCGCCGCCTGATCGATGCCGGCGATCTTTATTTTGGCGCATCGACCTGAGCGAACCCGTCCGATGCTGTCCTCGCCTTCGCATCCCGCTATGGAGACCTGCCGCCTCGCGTGTTAGGGCTCCCGCAACGCCTTCGCGCGCATGCGCTATCCCTTGTCCCAGTCAGGATTTTTCGTGACCCGTTCCAGCGACCAGCTCGTCTTCGTTCCCCTCGGCGGCCTCGGCGAGATCGGCATGAATGCCGCCCTCTACGGTTTCGGCCCGGAAGGCCGTCGCAAATGGATCCTGGTCGATTGCGGGTTGTCCTTCGCCGGCCCCGAGGCGCCCGGCGTCGATATCGTGCTGCCCGATCTGCGCTACATCATCGAGGAGCGGGCGAACCTGCTGGGCATCGTCATCACCCACGCCCATGAGGACCATATCGGCGCGCTTGCGGCGCTCTGGCCCTCGCTTCGCGCGCCGGTCTACTGCACCAAATTCGCCGCAGGCCTGCTGGCGACGCGACGCCTGTCGGAGCCGGGCGCGCCAAAGGTGCCGATGCATGTCGTGGCGCAGGGCGGGCGCGTCACGCTCGGCCCCTTCGACATCGAATTCGTCCCCGTCGCCCATTCGATCCCGGAATCGAACGCGCTCGCCATCCGCACTCCGGTCGGCCTTGTCGTCCACACCGGCGACTGGAAGATCGACCCGACGCCGCAGGTCGGACTGCCGACCGATGAGAAACGCTTGCGCGAACTCGGCGACGAGGGCGTGATCGCCATGATCTGCGACTCGACCAACGTCATGCGCGACGGCACCAGCCCGAGCGAGGCCGATGTCGCAGCCAAGATCAAGGAACTGGTTCATTCGGCACCGGGCCGTGTCGCCGTCACCACCTTCGCCTCCAACGTCGCCCGCCTGCGCGCCGTCGCGGAAGCAGCCATGGCCGACCAGCGCGAGGTCGTCGTCGTCGGCCGCGCCATGGACCGCGTCATCGATGTCGCGCGCGAATGCGGCTATCTCGACGGCATCCCGGCCTTCCGCTCGGCCGACACCTATGGCTACCTGCCGCGCGACAAGGTCGTGTGCCTGCTCACCGGCAGCCAGGGCGAGCCGCGCGCCGCACTTTCCCGCATCGCGGGGGACGACCACCCCGAGATTGCTCTGTCTCCGGGCGACCGCGTGATCTTCTCGTCGCGTACCATTCCGGGCAACGAGAAGGCCGTCGGCAACATCCTGAACGCGCTCGCCCGCGATAACATCGAGATCATCACCGACCGCACCCATCTGGTTCATGTCTCCGGCCACCCGCGCCGCGAGGAGATGGCCAGGCTCTATGGCTGGCTCAGGCCGAAGATCGCCATCCCGGCCCATGGCGAGGATCTGCATCTTTCCGAGCACGCGACCTTCGCGCGTGGTCTCGGCGTCAAGACCGTGATGCGCGCCGTCAATGGCGACGTCATCGCGATCACGGCCGACGGTGCCAGCAAGATCGACGAGGTCACCCATGGCAGGCTCTATCAGGACGGCAACCTGCTGGTGAATTCGCTGGAAAAGACCATCGCTGAACGCCGCAAGCTCTCCTTCGCCGGCATGATCTCGGTTGCGGTCGCGATCGACGAGAAGGGCGGGCTCGCTGGCGACCCTGAGATCGCGGTGCTCGGCCTGCCGCCGCGTACCCGCGACGGCACGGATTTCGACGAGTACGTCGCCGACGCCGTCTCCGAACTGATCGACGGCATCCCCAAGGCGCGCCGGCGTGACCCCGAAGCCCTGCGCAACGCGCTGGAGCGCGGCCTACGCAGCGCCGTCAACGAGGAGTGGGGCAAGAAGCCGCTGGTGCACGCGCTGGTGATCGAGGTTTAAACTGGCGCACATTGCACGGAGACGCACCGTCATCCCGGACGCAGCGAAGCGGAGATTCGGGATCCATCGTAGCGAACGACGTTGTCTTATGATGGATCCCGGATCGGCGCGGCTTCGCCGCTTGTCCGGGATGACGAATTGGTCAGTGCCAGAATGGTAAGCTCGATGAAGGGGAAGCCATGATCGGACGCCTCAACCACGTCGCCATCGCCGTGAAGGATCTGGCGGCCTCGACGGCACTCTACCGCGACACGCTTGGCGCGCGGGTCTCGCAGCCGCTGCCGCAGCCGGATCACGGCGTTACGGTCGTCTTCGTCGAACTGCCCAACACCAAGATCGAGCTGCTGGAACCGATGGGACCTGATTCCCCGATCGCGAAGTTCCTGGAGCGCAACGCCGACGGCGGAATCCATCACATCTGCTACGAGGTCGACGACATCATCGCCGCGCGCGACAAGCTGAAGGCCGATGGCGCTCGCGTACTTGGCTCCGGCGAACCGCGGATCGGCGCTCACGGCAAGCCGGTGCTGTTCCTTCACCCGAAGGATTTCTGCGGCACGCTGGTCGAGCTCGAACAGGCGTGAACCCGAATGAGACGCTCATGATCGATTTCTTCGGCCAGCCGGAGGTGGGCTCCTCCCGGCCTTTCAGCGAGGCGACGAGCGCTGGCGGGCTGATCTTCGTCTCCGGTCAGTCCGCCCCGCATGATCCGGCGCGCGGAGTGTATCGCGGCAACACGCCCGCCGACGAGGTTCGCAACGCGCTTGAAAAAATCGCCAAAATCCTGATCGAGGCAGGAAGTTCGCTCGATCGCGTCGTCCAGATGACCATGCTGATCACCGATCCGGCCGACTACGCCGCTTGCAACGCCGAATATGTGAAGCATTTCCCGGCCGGCCTGCCGGCACGGCACACCGCGCGCTTCGGCGTGCCGACCGAAGCCCGCGTCGCCTTTTCCTGCATCGCGCTTTCGAATGAGAGCCAGTCATGACCGTGGCTGGCGGGTTGGCGGTCTACTTCGTGATCTGGTGGACGGTGCTGTTTGCAGTACTGCCCTTCGGCGTCAGCAGCCAGGCCGACGCCGGCGAGGTAACGCAAGGCACCGAACCGGGCGCGCCGGTTGCGCCGGGTCTCGTCAGGAAGGCACTGATCACGTCCGTGATCGCAGCGGCGGTGTTTGCGCTCGTCTGGTATATCTGGGCGACCTTCGACCTGTAGCCTCGGTCCGCAAAACTGCAAAAAGAAAAGGCAGGGCCCGAGCCCTGCCTTGGAAGTCTATTTTTACCGCAGTAAAGGCACGCATCTATTTGTGCGCAACTCATATACTAGGCGGGCGTTTATTCCTCCCAAGACCTGGTCCGCGGCGCTCAAGTTAGAACCGAGCGTGCCCAGCCCCAAATGATTAGCGGATTGTGACAGGCCTGTCACCAGTTTAGGCACGCCAAGCCTCATCTTTTTGCAAATTTATTCTCGTTTGCACTTGTGCAGTGCAGCAAACGCCCCGTGTCGCTTCAGCCCGGCCTTGTTCCGGCCAAAGGTTGCCGCTACGACCTCGAAATCGAGAGATCAGCCGATTATTTCGGCAATCATGGAGAACCTTGATGTTGCGCCCCGCTTTCGTTGCTCTTGCTTTCGCCGCCTCGCTCGGCGCCGCGCACGCCCAGGCCCCGGATCCCAACAACACGCTGGTGCTCGAGACCAAGGATGGGAAGGTGACGATTCGCCTGCGCCCCGATCTCGCGCCCAAACACGTCGCGCAGATCAAGACGCTGGCGAAGCAGGGCTTTTATGACGGCATCGTCTTCCACCGCGTCATCGACGGCTTCATGGCCCAGACCGGCGATCCGACCGGCACGGGCACCGGCAAGTCGGAGCTTCCGAACCTTCCGGCCGAATTCACGCCGACACCCTACAAGGTCGGCTCGGTCGGCATGGCGCGCTCACAGTCGCCCGATTCCGCCAATTCGCAGTTCTTCATCTGCTTCGAAGGCTGCGGGCCGCTGACCGGCCAGTACACCCTGTTCGGCGAAGTCGTCTCCGGCATGGATGCCGTCCGCAAGATCAAGAAGGGCAGTTCGGCCGCCAACGGCCAGGTGACCTCGCCTGACAAGATCGTCCGTATGCGCCTGCTGGCGGACGCAAAGTAAACCGAACGGGGAGGGCCGGGAGGATGATGCGCACGGCTCTCGCTTGTCTGGCCTTGATGCTGCCTCTTGGAGCCGCCGTCGCTCAGGAGACGCGCGATCTCGGTCTGCCGCCGCAGTCGGGTTCGCAATATCCCGTGCTGCCGCCGCAATCAGGCTCGCAGAACCCGGTCCTGCCTCCGCAGTCGGGCCAGCGCTATGTGCCCGGTGTCGGCGGCCAATTCAGCGGCGACGACATTCCCGGCAGCGAGCAGCGGCCGGGTCAGTCGCCGCGACGGTCGGGCAGCGGCGAGATCGGCGTTGCGGGCTCGCTTGCGCCTTCGACGCAAGCCTTCGCGGGCGAGGAACTCGATCGCCTCGCCGATATCGCTCCTGCTTTACGCCGGTGCTGGCAGCCGCCCGAAATCGATGGCCCCAACGCCGGCGCGATGGCGACCGTCCGCTTCAGCCTGCGTCGCGACGGTACGCTCTTCGGCCAGCCCCGCGTCACCTGGGAAGCCACGCGCACCGAGCCGGATCTGCGTCAGCGCTTCACCGACTCGGTCGTCGCCGCCGTTCGCGGTTGCACACCGATGAGGTTGTCGCCGCAGCTCGGAGCGAGTATCGCGGGGCGACCTTTCACCATCCGCTTCCACGGCCGCGCGCCGTCCAACGAAAAGGCAATCTGATGTCTCTCGATCCCGAAAACACCCTCGTTATGGAAACCACCAAGGGGAAGGTGGTCATCAAGCTGCGCCCCGATCTCGCCCCCGGCCATGTCGAGCGCCTCAAGACCCTGTCGCGCCAGGGCTTCTATGACGGCATCGTCTTCCATCGCGTCATCGACGGCTTCATGGCGCAGGTCGGCTGCCCGCAGGGCACCGGCACCGGCGGCTCGGATCTGCCCGACCTCAAGGCCGAGTTCAATGCGGAGCCGCACGTCCGCGGTATTTGCTCGATGGCCCGCTCGTCGAACCCCAACTCGGCCAACAGCCAGTTCTTCATCGTCTTCGACGACGCCCGCTTCCTCGATAAGCAGTACACCGCCTGGGGCGAAGTCGTCGAAGGCATGGAGAACGTCGACAGGATCAAGCGCGGCGAGCCGGTGCGCGAGCCCGATTCGATCGTCTCGATGAAGGTGATGGCGGACGTCGCCTGAGCCGTCGTGCGGCCTGATTGCAAATGAACATCGGGCTTTTCGATTTCGATCTCCCCGAAGCCCGCATCGCGCTGAGGCCAGCAAGCCCGCGCGATGCGGCGCGCCTGCTCGTCGTCAGGCCAGATGCCGCCGAGCCCTGCGAGGATCGCAGCATCGGCGATCTCGTCCGCCTGCTCCGGCCGGGCGATGCGCTGGTGCTCAACGATACCCGCGTCATTCCCTCGCGACTCCATGGCCGCCGTCATCGCGGCGACGTCTCGGCCCGCGTCGAAATCATGTTGCACAAGCGCCAAAGCGGCGATCGCTGGCTCGCCTTCGCTCGTCCGGCCAAAAAACTTGCCCTCGGCGAGACGATCCTCTTCGGCAGCGACGCCGCTTCCAATACCTGCGAACTCGGCCGCCTCGAAGCCGAAGTCGTGGCGAAAGGCGAGGGCGGCGAGGTCGAGCTTCGCTTTGCGCTCGCCGGCCCGGCGCTCGACGAGGCTATCGCCCGGCTCGGCGAATTGCCGCTGCCGCCCTATATCGCCGGCCGGCGCAAGACCGACGCGGCCGATGCCGCCGACTACCAGACGATGTATGCCCGCCACGACGGCGCCGTCGCCGCGCCCACCGCAGGCCTGCATTTCACGCCCGAACTGATCGCCGCGCTCGATGCCGGCGGGATTTCACGCCATCTCGTGACCCTGCATGTCGGGGCGGGCACGTTTCTTCCAATGAAGGCCGAAGACACGCGCGACCACCATATGCATTCCGAATGGGGGCAGGTCTCCCCCGTCACGGCCGCAGCGCTCAACGCGGTCAGAGCCAATGGCGGCCGCATCGTCGCGGTCGGGACCACCTCGCTGCGTCTGCTCGAAAGCGCCGCGAGCGAGGACGGAACCATAGCCCCCTTCAGCGGCGACACGGCGATCTTCATCACCCCGGGCTATCGCTTCCGCGCCGTCGACATGCTGCTGACGAATTTCCACCTGCCGCGCTCGACGCTCTTCATGCTCGTCAGCGCCTTCTGCGGCCTCGACATCATGAAACGCGCCTATGCCCATGCGATCGCGAAGGAATACCGGTTTTATTCCTATGGCGACGCAAGCCTACTGCATCGGGCACCGCAGGAGTAGTCCAGATACTGGACATCGATGTCCACGCCTGCGTGGTTCTATTCGCCACCGCCACAACACCGCGTCATCCCGGACGGAGCGAAGCGGAGATCCGGGATCCATCGTAAGGCGCCGCGGTGCTCGATGATGGATCCCGGATCGGCGCGGCTTCGCCGCTTGTCCGGGATGACGGAGCGTTTGCCGGCGGAACGGAGCTGCTTGCTCTAAGCGAGGTGGTCGAAACGGTTCGCAAGCTGCTGTTCCGGCTCGCAATCCCGCCACGAAAATGCTACCGCGCACGACAACAGGGAAACCCGACGGGCCATGGCCGATATTTTTCGTGAGATCGACGAGGAGGTGCGCCGCGACAAGGCGGCCGCCATCTGGAGCAAATACGGCAGCGTCTTCATCGCGCTCGCAGTGATCGCGGTCGCCGCCGTCGCCGGCTGGCAGTACTGGCAGCATCGCGAGGCACAGGCCTCCCAGGCCGTTGGTGCCAAGCTCGAGGCGGCCCTGAAACTCTCCCGCGACGGCAATGGCGAGCAGGCCGAGGCTAGCCTCAAGGACCTCGCTGCGACCGCACCGGCCGGCTATCGCCAGATCGCCCGCTTCCGCCTTGCAGCTGAAACAGCCAAGCGCGACGCCGCTGCCGGCGCTGCCGAATTCGACGCGCTGGCCAACGATGGCGGGTTGGAACAGCTCTACCGCGATCTCGCCCGCCTGCGCGCCGGCATGCTGCGGGTAGACCTGCTGCCCTATGCGGAGGTCCGCACCGCTATGGAGCCGCTGACCATACCGCAGGGCGCCTGGCGCCATTCGGCCCGGGAGTTCCTCGGCATCGCCGCGCTCAAGGCCAACCTGTTCGAAGATGCCGGCCGCTGGTTCGACGCCATCGTCACCGACCCGCAGGCGCCGCAGGTGCTGCGGCAACGTACCGACCTCTATCTCGCGCTGGTGCGCGGCGGCCCGGTCGAGACGAAGAACTAGGTCCTGTCATTCCGGGACATCGCGGAGCGATGGACCCTGAACCCGTGACTGGCTGCAGCCGCCCGACGCGGCCGGCATACAGTCGCGGGTTCCGGGTTCGACCTTTCGGCCGCCCCGGAATGACGAAGGGGCTGTGCTGTTGTATTGGAACGAACATGACCGCAACCGTCGCCATCATCGGCCGCCCCAATGTCGGCAAGTCGACGCTGTTCAACCGGCTCGTCGGCAAGAAGCTCGCGCTCGTCGATGATCGGCCGGGTGTGACCCGCGACCGGCGCGAGGGCGAGGCCTCGCTCGGCCATTTGCGCTTCACCATCATCGACACGGCCGGGCTGGTGGAGGAGGCCGACAAGGAGTCGCTCGCCGGCCGCATGCGCGCCCAGACCGAGACCGCGATCGAGCAGGCCGACGTCATCCTGTTCATGATCGACTCCCGACTCGGCATCACGCCGATGGACCAGCCCTTCGCCGACCTGGTGCGCCGCTCTGGCAAGCCGGTGATCCTGCTCGCCAACAAGGCGGAAGGCCGCAAGGGCACCGACGGCATCTTCGAATCCTACGCGCTGGGCTTGGGCGATCCCGTGCCGTTCTCGGCCGAGCACGGCGAGGGCACATCCGATCTCCTGGAGGCATTGGCGCCTTTCGTCGATGAGGAGCCCGAAGAGGAAGAGGCCTTCGACGAGAGCTATGGCGACAAGCGCTGGGTGGATGCGCCGGCCGCTGCCGGTGAGGAGGACGAGGAATACAACGACCCGAGCAAGCCGCTGCGCGTTACCATCATCGGCCGCCCCAACGCCGGCAAGTCGACGCTGGTCAACCGGATGATCGGCGAAGACCGCCTGCTCGTCGGTCCGGAGGCCGGCATCACCCGCGACACCATCTCGGTCGATTACGAATGGCGCGGCAAGCCCGTGAAGCTCTTCGACACGGCCGGCATGCGCAAGCGCGCCCGCATCGAGGAGAAGCTCGAGAAGATGTCGGTGCAGGACGCGCTGCGCGCGATCCGCTTCGCCGAGGTCGTGGTCGTGCTGCTCGATGCGACGATCCCCTTCGAGAAGCAGGACCTGACGCTGGTCGATCTGACCGAGCGCGAAGGCCGCTGTGTCGTCATCGGCCTGAACAAATGGGACCTCGTCGCCGACAAGAACGGCCTGCTCGCCGAGCTCAAGGAGAAGGCGCATCATTTGCTCGCGCAGGTGCGCGGCGTGCCGATCGTGCCGCTCTCAGGGTTGGCGGGCGAGGGCATCGACCGGCTCATGCAGGCCGTCTTCGGCGCCTACGATGTCTGGAACAAGCGGATCTCGACCGCGCGGATCAACCGCTGGCTCGAAGGCGTGCTCTCGGCCCATCCGCCACCAGCCGTCGCCGGCCGGCGCATCAAGATCCGCTACATGACGCAGGCCAAGGCACGCCCGCCGACCTTCGCCCTGTTCGGCAACCAGCTCGACCATCTGCCGGTGTCCTACACGCGCTATCTCGTCAACAACCTGCGCGAGGCTTTCGAGCTCCCGGGCACGCCTGTCCGCCTGCACACGCGCGGCGGCGAGAACCCCTATGACAAGGACAAGCGGGCGGGCTGAGGCGCCTTCCCTTCTCCCCTTGCGGGAGAAGGTGCCCCGAAGGGGCGGATGAGGGGTCACACGGGGCTGTCCGCGTGCGGCACATCAAACCGAGAGCGGCAGCGTCGCGCGACCCCTCATCCGTCTCGGCTTCGCCGAGCCACCTTCTCCCGCAAGGGGAGAAGGGAAGGCGCGGGCGTCGCTTTCAAGCCGGCATCTGCGGCGCGATCACCTTGCCTTGCGGGAAATCGAAGATCTTGCCGGTCTCGGTCCAGTCGGGCGAGGCCATTGCGACCAGATGCGGCGCCAGATCCTCCGGCGTCCGCAGCGTCATCGGATCCTCGCCCGGCATCGCCTCGGCGCGCATCTTGGTCCGCAGCGGCCCCGGATTGACCAGCATGACCTTCGTTGCCGTCGTCACGGTTTCGGCCGCATAGGTCCGCGCCATCGCCTCGACGGCGGCCTTCGAGATCGAATAGGGCCCCCAATAGGCCAGGCATTTATGGGCCGCGCCCGAGGACATCAGGATCACGCGAGCCGCTGTCGATCTCTGCAAGGCGGGCTCGACCGATTTAAGCAGCCGCCAGTTCGCCGTGACATTGGTGTCGAAGACCTGCGCCCATTCCTTCGGTGTGACATGGGTAAGGGGGGTCAGCGGCCCCAGCATACCGGCATTGGCAAGCAGGATGTCCAGCCGGCCCCAGCGCTCGATCAGCGCAGGTCCAAGTCGCTCGATCGCCGGTTCGTCTGACAGATCGACAGGCACCAGCGTCGTGCTGCCACCCAGCGCCTTGATCTCGTCATCGAGTTCCTCCAGCGCGCCCGTCGTCCGGGCGAGCGCCACCACATGCGCGCCGGCTTGTGCGAAGGCGATGCAGGCGGCCCGGCCGATCCCACGCGACGCGCCGGTGACGAGCGCGACGCGTCCTTCCAGAGGCTTCGAGATCGACATCCTGGGAGGTCAGCCGGCCTCGGCCAGCAGCGAGACCCGCTGCTTGGCGCTCTCGCCGATCACATCGGTCAGCGAGGTCGGATAGTCGCCGGTGAAGCAATGGTCGGTGAACTGCGGCCGGACGGGGTCGCGGCGCTCATGGCCCATGGCGCGATAGAGCCCGTCCACGGACAGGAAGGCCAGCGAATCGGCCCCGACGAACTGGCGCATCTCCTCCAGAGTGTGGGTTGCGGCCAGCAGCTTCTCGCGGTCGGGCGTGTCGATCCCGTAATAGTCGGGATGGGTGATCGGCGGCGATGAAATGCGGAAATGCACCTCGCGCGCGCCGGCCTCGCGCATCATCTTGACGATCTTGAACGAGGTCGTGCCGCGCACGATCGAATCGTCGACCAGCACGATGCTCTTGCCCTCGACGACCGAACGGTTGGCCGAATGCTTCAACCGCACGCCGAGTTCGCGGACCTTCTGCGTGGGCTCGATGAAAGTGCGTCCGACATAATGGTTGCGGATGATGCCGAGCTCGAACGGGATGCCGCTCGCTTGCGAAAAACCGAGCGCGGCGGGCACGCCGGAATCCGGCACGGGGACGATCACATCGGCATTGGCGGGCGCTTCCAGCGACAACTGCGCGCCCATGCGCTTGCGGCGCTCATAGATGCTCTGGCCCTTCACGATCGAATCGGGACGGGCGAAATAGATGTACTCGAAGATGCAGGGCCGTTCGGCGATCGGCGGGAACGGCTTGTGGCTCTCGATACCGTTCTCGGAGATGACGACGACCTCGCCATTCTCGATCTCGCGGATGAATTTCGCACCGATGATGTCGAGCGCGCAGGTCTCCGAGGTCAGAATGGGCGCACCGTCGAGCTCGCCCAGCACCAGCGGGCGGATGCCGAGTGGATCACGCGCGCCGATCAGTTTCTTGTTGGTGATGCCGACGAAGGCATAGGCGCCCTCGATCTGGCGGATCGCCTCGACGAAGCGTTCAATGAAATGCGGTTTGCGGCTGCGCGCGACCAGATGCAGCAGCACCTCGGTGTCGGAGGTCGACTGATAGATCGCGCCGTCGCGCACGAGGTTGCGACGCAGCGTCAGCCCGTTGGTCAGATTGCCGTTATGGGCGACCGCAAACCCGCCGCCATGCAATTCGGCGAAGAGAGGCTGGACGTTGCGCAGGATCGTCTCGCCGGTCGTCGAGTAGCGCACATGGCCGACGGCCTGCGCGCCCTTGAGCTTCTCGATCACCGAGGCCTCCGAGAAGGCGTCGCCGACAAGGCCGAGGCGGCGCTCCGAATGGAAACGAGAACCGTCGAAGGTGACGATGCCCGCCGCTTCCTGGCCGCGATGCTGGAGCGCGTGCAGGCCCAGCGCCGTCAGCGCTGCCGCATCCGCATGGCCGAAGATGCCGAAGACGCCGCATTCTTCCCGCAGCCGGTCGGCATAAGGATCGAAAGCGGATTCTTTCTCGGTGTGCGAGATCATCTGCATCTCCATGCTGCTGCGCGGGGCAGTCTTACGCTCGAATTACGGACGTGTCGGGGCAGGCGTGGCGGGACGGCTGGCATCGATCGCGCGCTGCAGCGCCTGTCGATCGGTGGCATTGGGAACCTCGGTGCGGCGCTGCGGCTCTGCCGTCGGATTGACCGGCGCGCGCGGCTCCTCGGCCGGCGCGTCGGTCGGCTCGTCGCCGGTCTTGGGCTTCAGCATCTTCTTGATGATGTCGGAATTGATGTCCTGCGGTAGCATCGCCAGCAGGGAACGCCCTGTTTCTTCAAGGATCGGCTTGGCCCGCGCCTCGCGCGCCCAGGGCGGCTGAAGCTTCTCGGGGACCAGCGCGGTGAAGAATAGGTAGCCGATCACGGCCAGCAGTAGGCCCCTGCCGGCGCCGAACAGGAAGCCGAGCGTGCGGTCGAGGGCGCCGATGCGCGAATCGAGCACGAAATCGGAAATCCGCGCCGTGATCAGCGACACGACGATAAGCGTCACCAGGAAGAGCGAGGCGATCGATGCGATCAGCGCGATCGTGTCGTTGGGGATGTACTGCTTCAGGATCGGCAGAAGCTGGGGATGGAACACCCATGCAACGGCCGCCGCCGCCACCCAGGACGCGATCGCCAGCACTTCGCGCGTCAGCCCGCGCACGGCGGCCAGCAATGCCGAGATCAGAACCACGCCGATGACGACGAGATCGAGGATGGTGACAGGCATCGAAGCGGCCGCTTTGTTCTAGGTCGGGGTGGCCTGCGCTAGATGGGCTGGCCGTCACGGTTTTGCTATACGCGCTCGCGCCCCGCACGTCACCATTGCGCCGGCGTCATTTCACATCTCGGCGAGGCGCACGGGCCGCGATATCGGCAACAAGTTCCGTGACATGGCCGAAACGTCGCAGTGTCAGGCCGCCGCCATCGCCGAAATCGGCTCCGCCGACCGGCATCAAGGCCGACTCGAAGCCAAGCTTCGCCGATTCGCGCAGCCGTGCCGCCGCAACGGAGACAGGACGGATCGCGCCGGACAGCGCGATCTCGCCGAAATAGACGGCCTCCGCAGGCAGGATCGAACCGCTGAGCGAGGAGACCAGTGCGGCCGCGACGGCCAAATCCGCAGCCGGCTCGTTGACCCTCAGGCCGCCGGCGACGTTGAGATAGACGTCGTGCTGGCCGAGACGCAGGCCCCCATGGGTTTCCAGCACGGCCAGCACCATGGCAAGCCGGCTGTTCTCCCAGCCCACGACGGCACGGCGCGGCGTGCCCAGCGCGGTTGGCGCGACAAGTGCCTGGATCTCGACCAGGACCGGCCGCGTGCCTTCCATACCGGCGAAGACCGCCGCACCCGGCGCCGCCTGATCGCGACCGGCCAGGAACATCGCCGAGGGATTCGTGACTTCGGACAACCCGAGCCCGGTCATCTCGAAGACACCGATCTCGTCTGTCGGGCCGAAGCGGTTCTTCTGGGCGCGCAGGATGCGAAAGGCGTGCACGCCCTCGCCCTCGAACGAGAGCACGGCGTCGACCATGTGTTCGACCACGCGGGGCCCCGCGATCTGCCCGTCCTTGGTGACGTGGCCGACGAGGATCAGGCAGGCACCACTGGTCTTGGCGTAGCGGATCAGAGACTGCGCCGAGCCGCGCACCTGCGTCACCGTGCCGGGTGCGCTCTCGACCTCACCCGACCACATCGTCTGGATCGAATCGATGATCACGAGGGCAGGGCGGGGGCCCTGGCTCAGCGTCGCGATGATGTCCTCGACATTGGTCTCCGCGGCGAGATCGACCGGCGCGTCGGCGAGCCCCATCCGCTCGGCCCGCAGCCTGACCTGACCGGTCGATTCCTCGCCAGAGACATAGACGACACGCTGCCCCGACAGCGCGAGCGCGGCGCAGGCCTGCATCAGCAGCGTCGATTTGCCGATGCCGGGATTGCCGCCCATCAGCAGCACGGAGCCCGGCACGAAGCCGCCGCCGGTCACCCGGTCGAGCTCGCCGATCCCGGCCTTGATGCGCGGCGCGTCCTGGGTGTCGCCCTTAAGCGTCTCCAGCGCGAAGACGCGGCCACGCGGCTTGCCGCTCGACGATGTCCGTCCGCCCGGCACCGGCGCGGCCTGCGCCTCCTCGGACAGCGACGACCATGTCCCGCAGGAATCGCATTTGCCCTGCCAGCGGTGATAGACCGCGCCGCAGGCTTGGCAGATGTAGGTGGGGCCGCGCTTGGCCATCAGGCGGTCCCCATTGTCATTCCGGGGCGCGGCACAGCCGCGAACCCGGAACCCACGACGGGACGCGGTCTTTTCCAAACGCAGTCGAGTGTGCTCGCCCGGTCGTGGGTTCCGGGCTCTTCGCTACGCGAAGCCCCGGAATGACAAAGCGGGTGCCAGTCAACGCGTCACAACCCGACATATCGGCGCGCATGACGCCGGCCGAGGCTCGTCAGGATCTCGTAGCCGCTGGTTTTAGCGCCCGCCCCGACCACGTCGAGATCGAGCGGGCCGCCGATCAGCGTCACCGGTCCGCCGCGAACCGCGCTGCCCGTCGGCGCCTCGCTGACATCGACGATGATAAGGTCCATCGAGACGGTCCCCACGAAGGGGCAGACCACCCCGCCGACGACGGCGGAGCCGCCACTGGACGCGTCGGTCCAGCTCGCATTGCGTGGATAGCCGTCGGCATAGCCGAGGCAGATCGTGGCGAGCCGGCGTTTGCCCTGCGCCGTCCAGCGCCCGTTATAGCCGACCTGCGTGCCGGCCTCGACCTCGCGCAGCTGGATGATGCGGGCCTCGAGCCCGACGACGGCTTGCATCGGATTGGGCCGTCCCGGCGTCGGGTTGCCGCCATAGAGCGCGTAGCCGGGGCGGGTCAGCGCATAGGACGGGCAATCCTTCAGGAAATGGCCCGAGGAATTCTTGAGCGAGGCCGGAATGCCAGGAAGGGCAGCGGCGATCTCGGCAAAGGCCGCGATCTGCCGCGCGTTGGCCGGGTCCGCCTCGTCTTCGGAGGAGGCGAAATGGCTCATCAGCAGGCCGATTCCGGCTGCCGAAACGACGCTCGTCCGCTCGCGCGCCAGATTGAGCCCTTCGCCCGGCCACAGGCCGAGCCGGTTCATCGCCGTATCGACATGCAACGCCGCCGGCCTCGCATTGGCCCCCGCCTGCCGGAACGCAGCCCATTCCAGCAGCTCCTCATGCGATCCCAGAACCGGCGAAAGCTCGTGCCGGGCATAGCCCCCGCAGGTTCCGGGCAGAAGCCCGTTCAGCACATAGATCGTGGCATCTGGCGCCACGGCCCGGGCCCGCGCGCCCTCCGACAGATGCGCGACGAAGAAGGTCTTGCAGCCCGCAGCCGAAAGCGCGGTTACCGCGGGTTCGATCCCGATGCCATAGGCGTTCGCCTTGACGACGGCGGCAGCCTCCGTGCCGGCGCGCGCACCCAGCGCCTGCCAGTTCGCGACCAGCGCGCCGAGGTCGATCGTCAGCGTCGCGCCGGCCAGATCGGGATCGGGCGTGTCGAAGGGGCTCATAGGCGATCCGGCAGATGGGATTCGTCGGCGCGATCGGAAAAGCGCGTCACATCGGCATCGAACTGCAATTGCACCGTCCCGGTCGGGCCATGGCGCTGCTTGCCGATGATCAGCTCGGCCAGCCCATGGGCGGCCTCCATCTCGATCTGCCATTTGTTGTGATCGTCAGTGCCGGGGCGTGGCTCCTTGCCCTTGAGGTAGTATTCCTCGCGGTAGACGAACATGACCACGTCGGCATCCTGCTCGATCGAGCCCGATTCACGCAGATCCGACAGCTGCGGCCGCTTGTCGTCGCGGCTTTCGACCTGACGCGAAAGCTGCGAGAGCGCCACGATCGGTACCGAAAGCTCTTTGGCCAGGGCTTTCAGGCTCGTCGTGATCTCGGTCAGCTCCTGCACGCGGTTCTGGCCGTTCTTGCCGGAGCCGGACAGCAGCTGGAGATAGTCGATGAAGAGGACGTCGAGCCCCTTCTGGCGCTTGAGGCGACGGGCGCGGGCGACGAGCTGCGCGATCGAGATGCCGCCGGTCTGGTCGATGTAGAGCGGCAGTTTCTCGATCTGGCCGGCGACATCGGTCAGCTTTGCGAAATCGCTTTCGGTGATCCGCCCCTGCCTGATCTTGTAGGACGAGATACCCGACTGCTCGGCGACGATGCGGGTCGCGAGCTGGTCGGCCGACATTTCGAGCGAGAAGAAGGCGACGATCGCACCATCGACGGTCTTGATCGAGCCGTCGGTCTGGCGCTCGCCGCGATAGGCTTTCGCCATGTTGAAGGCGATATTGGTCGCCAGCGATGTCTTGCCCATTGCCGGGCGCCCGGCGAGCACGATCAGATCCGACGGCTGCAGGCCGCCCATACGCTGGTCGAGATCGCGTAGACCCGATGAAATGCCCGACAGGCCGCCGGCGCGCTGATAGGCGCTGGCCGCCATGTCGATCGCGAGCCGCAGCGCCCCGTCGAACTTCTGGAAACCGCCCTCATAGCGGCCTTTTTCCGCCAGCTCGTAAAGCTTGCGCTCGGCCTCCTCGATCTGCTCGCGCGGTGGCAGATCCACCGGCGCATCATAGGCGACGTTGACGAGATCCTCACCGACCCCGATCAGCTGGCGGCGGATCGCCAACTCGTAGACCGTGCGACCGTAATCGCCGGCATTGATAACCGTCGTCGCCTCGGCGGCGAGGCGCGCCAGATACTGCGAGGCGGTGATCCCGCCGAGATCCATCTCGCCGACGAAGGTCTTGAGCGTGATCGGCGTCGCAATCTTGCCCGCGCGGACCAGGCTCGCCATCAGCTCGAAGATGCGCTGGTGGATCGGCTCGAAGAAATGGTCCGGCAGGAGGAAATCCGAAACCCTGTAGAAGGCGTCGTTATTGACCAGGATCGCGCCGAGCAAAGCCTGCTCCGCCTCGATGTTGTGAGGCTGGACGCGGTACTCCGCCTCGCGGTTGTCGAGACGGGTGACGAGGGCGGTTGCTGTGGCCATGGGCTCCGATAAGTCACAAGTGAGGTGTCATGTAACCGGAACAAAATAAGAACACAACAATTGACCGCACATGTACCCGCTGTCCACAGACTCGAGCGCTCAAGAGCTGGGCCAGTACCGTGTGGCTGCCATCAAGCCACCAGGTGCCATCTTGATGGCAGATCATGCCGAGGCTAGTATCTGCCATTATTTTAGGAGGTCGACATGGCCGAACCGCAATTGTCCGTTCGCAGCGCCCGCGCCCGCGACATCGCCCATCGCCTTGCGCAGCGGGAGAAGCGCACCGTGGCGCAGGTCGTCGAGCGCGCGCTGGAACGCTATGAAGCGAGCGAAGCCGCGCGCGAGCCTGCGGCTGAATTCTATGCGCGGATGCGCGCTGATGAAGGTGACGACATTGATCTAATGGAATTCATCAACGAAGCGCGAAAGCCTCACACCGGCATCGATCTGTGATCTTTGTTGATACAAACGTCGTGTCGGAGACCATGCGGAGCGAACCGGACGTTCGCGTAAGCGCCTGGCTGAAGCGCCACGATGCCGAGCTTTCTCTTTCGACCATCGTCCTTGCGGAAATCGCCTTCGGAATCGAACGCATCCGGCCGGAGCAGCGTGCCCACCGTTTCGAGCAGAGACTGCAGGCGTTGCGTCGACGATTCTCAGGAAAGCTCTTCACGTTCAACGAGGAGGCCGCCCTAGTCTATGGCGAGTTCATGGGGCGGGCAGTGCGTCAGGGGATTATCGTCTCCATGGCGGACGGAATGATTGCCGCGATCGCACTGGTCAATGGCGGACAACTGGCGACTCGGAATTTCAAGGATATTCGGACGACTGGCCTGACGCTGTTCAATCCCTGGACCGATTAATCTCATTACGAGAAAAGGCGTCGCGATCGCTCGCGACGCCTTTCATCAGACGGCCGGAGCCATGCCTCAGCGATCGTCCTCGCCGGCTTCCGCCAGCGCCGCGCCGACTTCCAGGCCGAGATCGTCGAGGTCGAACTCCTCGCGGGCCGTGACGTTCTCGCCGCGGACCTGGCGCTCGGCCTCTTCCGCCGAACGGGCGATGTTGACGGTGACCGTGACCGAGACTTCCGGATGGAGCACGACCGGAACGGTGTGCAGGCCCAGTGTCTTGATCGGGGCGTTCAGCGTCACCTGGCTGCGCGCGACGGTGAAGCCGTCGGCGCTCAGTGCCTCGGCGATGTCGCGGGTAGAGACCGAACCGTAGAGCACGCCGGATTCGCCCGACTGGCGCAGCATCACGACCGAGTGCCCGTCCAGCGTCTCGGCAACGCTTTCGGCTTCCGACTTCAGTTCGAGATTGCGCGTCTCGAGTTCGATGCGCTGGGTCTCGAAGCGCTTGCGGTTGTCCTCGGTGGCGCGCAGCGCCTTGCCGCGGGCGAGAAGGTAGTTGCGGCCGAAGCCATCGCGGACGCGGACGACTTCGCCCATCTGGCCGAGCTTGGCGACGCGTTCGAGCAGGATCACTTCCATGGTGGTTTCTCCTAATCAGTCTTGAGGGTGAGGGTTCAGGCGGTTGGAGGAGGTGGCGGCAGGGCGCGTCTGCGCAGCCCGACCAGAGAATCGACGATGCCGGCCAGCGCCAGCAACGGGGTGAGCACGGCCTGCATCACGATGAGCGCGACATAGACCGAGACCAGCATCGGTGTGCGCCAGGGCTTTCCGCGCGACAGATCGTGCAGCGTCGCGAGCCCGCTGAACATGAAGCCGGCGAGCAGGGCGCCGGCCATCGCGGCGCCGGCCACGCCGACGAAACCGTCGAGCCATGCGACGACGAGCGCGAGGGCCAGAAGCAGCAGCGCCTGGCGCGGCAGCGAGGTCGAAGGAATGAACGGCCACGGCCTGGGCAGCCGGCCCGACACCTGCACCGCCTTGGCGGCGAGCCACAGATTGGCGGCGATGGTCGTGACGAAGGAGGCGCCGATCCCGACCGGAACCGCGGGTGCGAGAGTCTGCGCCAGATCCGCTAGCCGGACATCAGCCGGCAACGTGACAAGCTTGCTGCGCACCATCTCGCCGAGCAGGCTCTCGATGACGCGGGCGATGACGGAGCGATACATCTCGTAATCTGTCGTCATCACCAGCGCACTGCCGATGGTGGCGAGCGCGGCGGTGGCGGCGATCCAGACCATCAGGTGCCCCAGCGGGTACCATTCCGCTGCCCCGGCCCCGTCGATGCGGGCAAGCAGCGCGAGATAGGCGATCCACCAGGCCGGCAGCGCGATGATCACGGCGAAGGCCAGGCCGGCCGACAGGCTGAGCGATACGGCAACGGCCACTGTGCCCGCCGCGATTGCAGCGAGCCCGGCGCGGTGATTCCAGCCTAGAGCGGCGATGAAGATCGGGAGGGGCGCTGCCGAATACAGCACGACGGCCAGCGGCGATCCTGTGATCACCACCGAGAAGAGCAGGGCCGCAACGAGACCCGCGCCGATGCCGACGATCGGAAGCATATATTTCGTCCTGCTGTCCCGCTGCTCGACCTCCCTTGGCGGGGGCTCGGCAGGGTGAGAGGCGTTTCGCCTCAACGAACCCGGTGGAGTCTCACCACTGGGCGACTTGTTTGATGACGTGAGAAATATCCCGGCAGCGCGAGGCTGCCGGGACGTTATCGAAGCCGCTCAGCGGATGACGTAGGGCAGCAAGCCGAGGAAGCGGGCGCGCTTGATCGCCTGGGCGAGTTCGCGCTGCTTCTTGGCGGAGACCGCCGTGATGCGCGAGGGCACGATCTTGCCGCGCTCGGAGATGTAGCGCGAGAGCAGGCGCACATCCTTGTAGTCGATCTTCGGAGCGCCTTCGCCCGAGAAGGGGCAGGACTTGCGGCGGCGGAAGAAGGGGCGGCGTGCGCCGGCTGATGCAGTGGACATGGCTCAGGCCTCCGCGCTGGGGGTTTCGGTGCCTTCGTCGTCGCGACGCGGACGGTCGCGACGCGGGCCGCGATCACCGCCACGGTCGAAGCGGTCGCCGCCGCCGGGACGGTCGAAGCGGTCGCCGCGCTCGCCACGATCGTCGCGATCGCGCTTCTGCAGCATGGCCGACTGGCCTTCCTCGAGCTCCTCGACGCGGATGGTCAGGAAGCGCAGGACGTCTTCGTTGATGCGCATCTGGCGCTCCATCTCCAGCACGGCGGCGGAGGGGGCGTTGATGTTCAGCAGCGAATAATGCGCCTTGCGGTTCTTTCTGATGCGGTATCCGAGCGACTTGACGCCCCAATACTCGACCTTCGGAACCGAGCCGCCATTCGCCTCGATGATGCCCTTGTACTGCTCGACAAGAGCTTCGACCTGCTGCGCGCTGACATCCTGCCGCGCGAGCAGAACATGCTCGTATAATGCCATTGTTGGCCTTCCTTCGTTTCACGCTGTTTCGTCCGACGCGGAGCCCTCCGAGCCCTGGATAAGGCCCGACAGGATTTCATCGAAGGCGGAGACACGGGATGACGGTTCGCGAACCGAACCTTGCGGGCTTCGTTTCCCAAGCGGGACAATCGGCCTGCCATCCGTTCAGCCTCCGGCCGAACAAACAGAGGCCGGTCGTTAGCGCTTCATCACCGTCCACGCAAGCAAAATCGGTGCAAAGTCATCCTCCGGATGGGGGTTGCACGGTGCGCGTGCTTGACTTCGACTTCCCGGCAATGTGACAGCGGCGTCACGATCACCCATCGCGGGAGTCCAGATCACCACCCTGCGAAGCTTGAGGTTTTGCTGTATGACGACGGCGTTCATCTTTCCAGGCCAGGGTTCGCAGGCCGTCGGCATGGGCAAGAGCCTGGCAGACGCCTTCCCGGTCGCACGGGCAGTCTTCGAGGAAGTCGATGCCGCCCTCGACCAGAAGCTGTCGGCGCTGATCTGGGACGGGCCGATCGAAGAGTTGACGCTCACCGCCAACGCGCAGCCCGCCTTGATGGCCGTCAGCCTCGCCGTGATCCGCGTCCTCGAATCGGAAGCCGGCCTTTCGATTGGGCGCGATGCGGCCTTTGTCGCGGGGCATTCCTTGGGCGAGTATTCCGCGCTCGCCGCGGCGGGAACGTTCTCGATAACGGACGCCGCCCGCCTGTTGCGTATCCGCGGCGACGCCATGCAGCAGGCGGTTCCCGCCGGCATGGGCGCGATGGCAGCCCTGCTCGGCGCCGAACTCGACCTCGCTCGGGCGATAGCCCATGACGCCGCGCAGGGCGAGATCTGCGAAGCCGCCAACGACAATGGCGGCGGCCAGGTCGTGCTGTCGGGCGCCAAGGCCGCGATCGACCGCGCCATTGCGATGGCGGGCGAGCGTGGCGTCAAGCGTGCCATTCTGCTGCCGGTCTCGGCTCCCTTCCACTGCGCCCTGATGCTGCCCGCTGCGGAGACGATGCGCGCGGCCCTTGCCGACGTCGCCATGCAGGCGCCTGTCGTGCCTGTCATGGCTAATGTTGGCGCGGCCCCGCTAAGCGACCCTGACGCAATCCGCATCTCATTGATTGCGCAGGTCACGGGAACCGTTCGCTGGCGTGAATGCGTTGTAGCCATGCAGGCAGCCGGTGTGACGCGCTTCGTCGAGGCCGGCAGCGGCAAGGTTCTCGCCGGCCTGGTCAAGCGTATTGCGGCCGGCACAACGTCGGTTTCGCTCGGAACGGCCGAGGATATCGTGAATTACAAGTCCCAGAACGGGTAAGATCGGCAAAAAGCCGAAGCCCAAAAGGCTAAAATCCAAGGGAGGCCATATGTTTGATCTGACGGGCAAGAAAGCCCTCGTCACAGGTGCGACCGGCGGTCTCGGAGGTACGATCGCGCGGATGCTTCACGCCCAGGGCGCGACCGTCGCTCTGTCGGGCACGCGGGTCGAGGCCCTTGAGGCGCTCGCCACCGAACTCGGCGAACGCGTCGTGGTGACGCCCTGCAATCTGTCGGAGAAGGATTCGGTCGAGGCGCTGGTCCCGGCCGCGGAGGAGAAGCTCGGCGGACTCGACATCCTCGTCAACAATGCCGGCGTCACGCGCGACAATCTCTTCCTGCGTCTCAAGGACGAGGATTGGGACTCCGTCATCGCCGTCAACCTGACAGCCGCCTTCCGCCTCTCGCGTGCGGCCGTGAAGAGCATGATGCGCCGCCGCTATGGCCGCATCATCTCGATCGGCTCTGTGGTCGGCGTCACCGGCAATCCCGGGCAGGGCAACTATGCCGCCTCCAAGGCCGGGCTGATCGGCATGTCGAAGGCCCTCGCCGCCGAGGTCGCCAGCCGCAGCATTACCGTCAACGTGGTCGCGCCCGGCTTCATCGAGTCGCCCATGACGCAGGCCCTGAACGACAAGCAGCGCGAGACCATCCTCTCCGACGTGCCGATGGGCCGGCTCGGCGTCGGGGCCGACGTGGCCGCGGCGGTCACCTATCTTGCCAGCACGGAAGCCGCCTACGTCACCGGCCAGACGCTCCACGTCAACGGCGGAATGGCAATGATTTAAAGGGCTTGAGAGAATTCGTTGAAAGATTGAGAAACCCCGTCGATGCTCTCGCCAGCCAATCGTCCATGTGTTAACTAGCGCCATCGCGCCGCCTCGCGCCGTCCGGGGGGCTTGACGCGAACCCGGTTGTTGCGTTTGTGCAGCATCTGAGAGTTCCGGCTCGCTGGCATCGTTTCGATGGAGCGGGATGCAGGAGTGCGGTTCCAGCTACGCGTCGCGATCCAGCGATGTGTTTCAAGTTTTAAGGAAGAGACCCATGAGCGATGTCGCCGAGCGCGTGAAGAAGATCGTCGTCGAGCATCTCGGTGTGGAGCCGGAGAAGGTTGTCGACGGCGCCAATTTCATCGAGGATCTCGGTGCGGACAGCCTTGATACGGTCGAACTGGTGATGGCGTTCGAAGAAGAATTCGGCGTTGAAATTCCCGACGATGCCGCCGAGACGATCGTGACCGTCGGCGACGCCGTCAAATTCCTGTCCAAGACGGCCTGAACGGCCTCTCCGGTCGCTCGCAGCCGAAAGCGCAATGGTTCCTCGCAGTCTTCCCATCCGGCGCGTCGTGGTAACCGGGCTCGGCATGGTGACGCCGCTTGGATGCGGTGTCGAGCCGACCTGGCGCCGGCTACTGGCCGGCGAAAGCGGCGCGGGGCCCATCACCAGCTTCGATGCGAGCGATCTCCCCGCCCGCATCGCCTGCAACATCGCACGCGGAGATGGCTCTGACGGCACCTTCAATCCGGATGACTGGATGGAGCCCAAGGAGCAGCGCAAGGTCGATGATTTCATCGTCTTCGCCATGGCCGCCGCCACGCAGGCGCTGACCGACGCGAACTGGAAGCCGGAAAGCTACGAGGACCAGATCGCCACCGGCGTCGCCATCGGCTCCGGCATCGGCGGCCTCGGCGGCATCTACGAAGCTTCGATCCTGCTCAAGGAGCGCGGTCCACGCCGTCTCTCTCCGTTCTTCATTCCCGGCCGCCTGAGCAATCTCGCTGCCGGCTATGTCTCGATCGAGAACGGGCTCAAGGGCCCCAACCACGCGGTCGTGACCGCCTGCTCGACCGGGGCGCATGCAATCGGCGACGCCGCGCGCATGGTCGCACTCGGCGATGCAGACGTGATGGTCGCAGGCGGCACCGAATCGGCGATCAACCGGCTTGGAATTGCCGGCTTCTGCGCCTGCCGCGCTCTATCCACCGGATTCAACGACACCCCTGAAAAAGCCTCTCGTCCTTACGACAAGGATCGTGACGGCTTCGTCATGGGCGAGGGGGCGGGCGTCGTCGTGATCGAGGAACTCGAGCATGCCCAGGCACGTGGCGCGCATATCTATGCCGAAATCGTCGGCTACGGCATGTCTGGCGACGCCTATCACATCACCTCGCCTGCAGAGGATGGCGACGGCGCCTATCGCTGCATGCAGGCGGCGCTGAACCGCGCTGGCATCACGGCGTCCGACCTCGACTACATCAACGCCCATGGCACCTCGACACAGCTCGGAGATGAGATCGAGCTACGCGCCGTCGAGCGGCTTCTGGCAAATGCGCCCAGCAAGCCCGCTATGTCCTCGACCAAGTCGGCGACCGGCCACCTGCTCGGCGCAGCCGGCGCGATCGAGGCGATCTTCTCGATCCTGGCGATGCGCGACCAGATCGTCCCGCCGACGATCAACCTCGACAACCCTTCCGTCGAGACCGATATCGACCTCGTTCCCAATGTCGCGCAGCAGCGAAAGGTCGATATCGTCCTGTCGAACTCCTTCGGGTTCGGGGGCACGAACGCGTCCCTGGTGATGCGCCGCCTGACGCAGTGACGGCGAAAGCGGCCCCTCAAGCGCGCTTTCGCCATAATGTCTGCTAATCTGTTGTGCGAATGCAGAACAGGATCGATCGCTGAACCGGCCTCCCGGACCGGACGCGCGCGATCGCCATGCAAAACCCAACCGTGCGAGCGCCTCATCCCGTGAACAATTCGCCCCGCGTTGCCCCCAAAAGCCCGAGCGAGGCGCTGAAGCCGGTAGCCCCTCCCGGGCCGCCGCCGAAGACCCGCCGCAGGCGGCGCAGCCCGTTCGTCGCGATGCTGAGCGGGCTGTTCACGGCCCTGCTCGTTCTGGCCGGTGTCGTGGGCGCTGGCCTTGCCGTGATCAGCAGCCAGAGCAAGGCGCCGGGACCGCTCGCCAACGATCGCGTGCTGATCGTTCCCAAGGAGAGCGGCCTCACCGAGATCACCGAACTCCTGCAAAAGGAAGGGCTGATCGAGCACCCCTGGGCCTTCCGCGTCTCGGCGCTCGTGACCGGCAACTGGACCAAGCTCAAGGCCGGCGAATATCTTTTCAAGGCACGCGCGAGCCAGCAGGACATTCTCGACATCATCGCCGAGGGCAAGGCCGTCGAACACTCCGTCACGGTGCCGGAAGGCCTGACGAGCGAACAGATCATCTCGCGGCTGAAGGACAACGATCTCCTGACCGGCGAGCTGATCCAGACGCCGCGCGAAGGCACGATCCTCCCCGATACCTACAAGTTCCAGCGCGGCTCGACCCGCCAGGCCATCGTCGATCGCATGACACGCGACCAGCGCCGTATCCTGAACGAGGTCTGGGCCCGTCGCCCCGCCGACCTGCCGATCAAGACTCCGCAGGAACTCGTCGTCCTCGCCTCGATCGTCGAGAAGGAGACCGGCCGCGCCGACGAGCGCCCCCGTGTCGCGGGCGTGTTCATCAATCGCCTGAACCGCAAGATGAAGCTGCAGTCCGACCCGACGATCGTCTACGGTCTGGTCGGCGGGAAGGGCACGCTGGGTAGGTCGATCCAGCGCAACGAGATCACGCAGGCGACGCCGTATAACACCTACGTCATCGACGGCCTGCCGCCCGGCCCGATCGCCAACCCCGGCCGCGCCGCGATGGAAGCGGTCGTCAACCACTCGCGCACGAAGGATCTCTATTTCGTCGCCGACGGCAGCGGCGGCCATGCCTTCGCCGAGACGCTCGAGCAGCACAACCGCAATGTCGCGCGCTGGCGCCAGGTTGAGGGAAACCGCCGCGACCCCGGCAGATCGCCAGCCGATGCCGGCATCGACAAGGTCGAACCTCCGGCGGGGCCCGACAACCGCACCGAGGCGCCCGGCGCCCCGGCGGCACAGGCCGGCGACAGCACGCAGCGTACCCGAGCTTTCGACGCCTCGGAAGGAACGACCCGCGACCCGCTGAAGAACCGCTCCTTCGACCTTAACTCGCCGAAGGCCGTTCCGGCACTGCGCCCCTGAGGGGCCGCAGCTGGGAATTCACCGGCTCGGGTGAGGAAGCCGCTTTCTCGGCTTGCGACCCGGGCGCGGCGCCAATACGGTCCCGCCCGCGACGGATATTCGGCGCATCATGAGATAGCGCTCGCTGCTCTTCGCGGTCCTAGGCCGTCAATCGAAAGCTGAGACCATCCATGGCCATCGAGAGCATGACGGGATTTGCCCGAGTCGCCGGTGCGGCGGGCATTCACGCCTGGGCCTGGGAAGTCCGCAGCGTCAACGGCCGCGGCCTCGATGTTCGCGTCCGCGTTCCGCCCGGCTACGAGCTGCTGGCGGAAGCTGCGCGCAAGCGTCTGACCGGCGCGTTCTCGCGCGGCACGCTCCACGTCAACCTCTCGATCAGCCGCGATGCCGGCCCGGCCAGGCCGCGCATCAACGAGGCTGCGCTGAACGCTCTGCTGGATGCGGTGGCGCGGATGCCGGCATCGCAGGCCGTCCGCCCGCCCTCCTATGACGGACTTCTCGCCGTCCGTGGCGTGGTCGAAATGGCCGAAGAGGCCGAGGACGGTCTGACAATCCTCCAGGCGCCCCTGACCGCAGGGCTGGAAGCCATGGTCGTGTCCCTAAAGGAGGCGCGCGCCAGCGAGGGCAGGGCTCTGGAAGCGGTCATTGTTGGCCAGCTCGACAACATCGCCGGGCTGACGGCCGAAGCCGAGAACCACCCGGGCCGCAGCATCGAGGCGGTCCGCGACCGTCTGGCGACGCAGGTCCGCGCACTGCTCGACACGGGCCAGCCGCTCGATCAGCAGCGTCTGCATCAGGAGGCGGCGCTTCTCGCCGTGAGGGCCGATATCCGCGAGGAACTCGATCGTCTTCACGCCCATGTCGCAGCCCTGCGCATCCTGCTGGAGCAGGGGGGTGCAATTGGCCGCAAACTCGACTTCCTGTCGCAGGAGTTCGGCCGCGAGGCCTCGACACTCTGCGCCAAGGCGGGCGATGCCGGCCTGTCGCGCATCGGGCTCGATCTGCGTACGGTCGTCGACCAGATGCGCGAACAGGTCCAGAATGTGGAGTGACGGCTGATGCCTGAATCCGTGCGCCCGGCCCGCCGCGGGCTGATCATGATCCTGTCCTCGCCGTCCGGCGCAGGAAAATCCACGCTGACGAGGACACTGTCGAAATCGCCGACGGAGACGAATCTCGACCTGTCGATCTCGGTGACGACGCGGGCCAAGCGGCCCTCCGAGATCGAAGGCGTGCACTACCACTTCACCGACCGCGAAACCTTCGACCAGATGCGCGAGCGCGACGAACTGCTGGAATGGGCCGAGGTTCACGGCAACGGCTACGGCACGCCGCGCAAGCCCGTCGAGGCCTCGCTGAAAGCCGGGCGGGACGTGCTCTTCGACATCGACTGGCAGGGCACCCAGCAAATCCTGGAGCGCGCCCGCGAGGACGTCGTCACCATCTTCATCCTGCCGCCGTCGATGGCCGAGTTGCGCTCGCGCCTGGTGCGTCGGGCGGAGGATGCGCCCGACGTGATCGCCAAGCGCCTTGCCAACGCCCGCGAGGAAATCGCCCGCTGGACCGTCTACGACTACGTCATCGTCAACGACGATCTTGAAAAGGCCTATGAGGCGGTCCGTTCGATCCTCGCCGCCGAGCGGCTCAAGCGGACACGTGCCATCGGTCTGGGCACCTTCGTCGAGCGGCTTCTAACTGAAAAACTGCCCTGAACGACGCGATATCAGGGGCGGGCCGCCAACGCCTGCGCAAGGCGCACGAATCCCGAGACCGGAATTTCCTCGGCCCGTGCGGTTTCCGGCAGGCCGGCCGCCTCGATCCAGTCCCCGGGCTCCGCCAGCACCGCCTTCAGGCTCTGACGCAGCATCTTGCGGCGCTGCCCGAACGCAGCCAGCGTGATTCGCTCCAGCAACCGCCTGTCGCAGGGCTCGGGCGTCGCCCGCGGCACGAGATGGACGACCGACGAGGTGATCTTCGGCTGCGGCACGAAAGCAGTCCTCGGTACATCGAACAGGATCTTCGCCTCGCTGCGCCAGCCCGTCAGAACGGCGAGCCGCCCATAATCGGCCCGCTGCTCCGGCGTCGCGACGATGCGCTCGGCGACCTCGCGCTGGAACATCAGCGTTAGCGAGCGCCACCAGGGCGGCCACGGCTCCAGGCTGAGCCATCCGACGAGCAGTGGCGTTCCGATGTTGTAGGGCAGATTGGCGACGATCCTTGCCTGCCCGCCGTCGAGACGTGACGACAGATCGACCGCCAGCGCATCGCCGTCGACGACCTCCAACCGGCCAGGGTAATGTGCCGCGATCTCGGCGAGCGCCGGCAGGCAGCGTCGGTCGCGCTCGACGGCGATGACGCGCGCAGCGCCATTGGCGAGAAGCGCCCGCGTCAAGCCGCCGGGCCCGGGCCCGATCTCGATCACCGTCTCGCCGTCGAGCGGTCCCGATGCGCGCGCGATTCGCCCTGTCAGATTGAGGTCGAACAGGAAATTCTGGCCGAGCGCCTTCTGCGCCATCAAGCCATGGCGCTCGACCACATCGCGCAGCGGCGGCAGATCGTCGATCTGGCTCATGCGACGACTTGCGCTTCATGGCGGGCCATGCGGGCGGCCAGCCGCAGGGCGGCGCACAGGCTGTCGGGTCGCGCGATGCCCTTGCCGGCAATGTCGAAAGCCGTGCCGTGGTCGGGCGAGGTGCGGATGAAGGGCAGCCCCAGCGTGACGTTGACGCCCTCGTCGAAGGCGATGGTCTTGATCGGGATCAGGGCCTGATCGTGATACATCGCCAGCACGACGTCGTAGCCGGTGCGCGCCCGCGCATGAAAGAGCGTATCGGCGGGGTAGGGACCGGTCGCCGCGATGCCGAGAGCCTGCAGCCGGGCGATTGCGGGCGCCACGACCGCAGCATCCTCGCTGCCGAGCGCGCCGTTCTCGCCGGCGTGCGGATTGAGGCCGGTTACGGCGAGCCGCGGCTGCGCGATCCCGAAACGGGTCGCCAACTCGCGGGCGACGATCCGTCCGGTCTCCACGATCAGCTCGGCGGTCAGCAATCCCGGCACCGCACTCAGTGGCACATGGATCGTGACCGGGACGACCGCGAGATCGTCCGACCACAGCAACATCACCGGAAGGGGGGTGTCCTTCCCGTCGGCAGCCAGATGCGCCAGGAATTCGGTGTGCCCTGGATGAGAGAAGCCGGCTTGATACAGCACCGACTTGGCAATCGGGTTGGTGACGACCGCGGCCGCCTTGCCTTGGCGCACCGCGGCGACGGCTCGCGTGATCGACTCGATCGTTCCGGCCGCCGACGCGGGATCGGGGCGGCCGGGCGGCGCAACCACATGGTTCTCCAGCGAAATCACCGGTAGGCCGTCAGAGAAGCGAAGCTCGGCGTCGTCCCAGTCGCAACTCACGACCGGCACATCCATGCCGAGCTCTCTTGCCAGCTTCACAAGCAAATCGGGATTCCCGATCAGCGCGAAGGGCGGGCACCCGCGCGTCTCGCGTTCGAGCCACGCCGTCAGCGTGAGCTCCGGCCCGATCCCGGCCGGGTCGCCCTGTGTCAGCGCCAGCAGCACGTCTGGTCAATCCTTGTCGCTGGGACAGGCCGCATCGGGCTCTTCGCCGATCCGCTTACCGTCAGCGCGAGGCGGACGAGACGCCGTCGCCGACCGAGCCCTGATCGAGGTTCTGCGAATAGCTGACCTCGCCCAATGTCCGCAATTCGAGCTTGAACATGACCGTTCGACTGTCCTTGGTCGCGCCGGCCTGACGGTCGGCATAGGACTGCGAATAAGACACGTCGAAAATGGTGCATTCGTCGGTGTAGTTGATTCCGAACGAGGTCGAGGCGGTCTGGAACGGCCCCGTATTGGGGTAGGTCGGCTGGGCAATGGTCGAAGGCGACGCCAGATAGGACGCATAGGTCTCGCGATAGCGTTCGCGGTCGAACTTGTACTTGTCGAGATCGAACAGCACGCCGCCGCGCAAACGCCAGTTCGACGTTACCAGCAGGGAGCCGCTGAGAGACAGGCCCTCGCGTCGCCGGGTGATACCGAGATTCGGCTGCGGCTCATAGCGCGCATAGCCGACGGATGCCGATACGACACTGCCGCTGTAGGTCGCGGCCGCATCGATCCGCTGCATCTCGAAATTGCTTTCGTTGAAGCGGGCGGCGCTGGTGAGGATGATGCTCTTCAGCGGGGAAAGCTGCGCGCGCGCGACATAGTCGGAACGCCTGGTGTCGAGGCCGGAATCCAGTCCGGTATTGGACAGATCCCCGCTTGCGAACGAATTGCGGCCGCCGAGATGGTAGGATTGGCCAAGCAGCAGGTTCGCATAGGCGTCCTGTCCGAAACGTCCGGTATAGAGCGCGCCGATATTGGCCCGCGACCCGCCTTCGAGGCGGTCATAGCCCGAGAACTTGCCGCTCCACTCGAACAGGTTGTTGTCGTCGAAGACCAGGCTTTGCGCGTCCTCGTTGGCGATGCGCAGATGGTTGGTCTCGTTGGGGCGGGCAACGATCTGCGCCACCGGCTCGATAATATGCGTGCCGAAGCCGGTCTTGGCCACAAACGGATAGCGGTACATCAGGCCAATCGCCGGCATGGCGCGGCCGAAGACCTCGTCGGAGGTGTCGACTAGGTTCGAGGCATTGGCATTGGCGTAGCCCGTCATCGACGGGCTGACGGAAAGGATGTCGGCGCGCAGCGAGGCATAGGGCGTCCAGACCTGCCCGATCGGGTCGATGAAATTGCGCCGCCACGAAACCTCGGCGGTCGCGCGGGCGATGTTTCCGCCCAGGCCGCGGACCAGACAGGTGCTCTTCTGGTAGATCGCGCAGCCGTCATAGAGCGAATAGCCCGGCGTCGTGACGAGATAGGCGCTCTGGGTCGGCAACTGCTGATAGGCCGTCGCGTCGCGCGTCAGATTCGTAACGTTGACGTTGAAGGCGATCTCTCCGCCCAGGAAGGACGGCTTGTGGATGCGCTTGTTGTAGTCGAGCACCGGCAGCACGACGGGCTGCTGCTTCTGCCAGTCGGTCGAGGACAGCGTCTGGAAGTAGTATCCCCGCAGGTCGAACCACGCATCCGCGCTCTGGCCATTCAGGTAGACCGACGAGATCGCTTCCTGCAGGTAGGTCGTCGTGCTCAGGCTTTCGTTGCGGATACGGTAGTTCCGGTAGAACCACCGGTCCGTCGACATCGTGACGTTCCAGCCGAAATTCCAGCGTGGGTTGATGAAGAACTTGCCGCTCGTCTCCAGCGAGCCGCGGAACTTGCTGTCGCGCGCGCCGAACGGCGTCTCCAGGAAGGCTTCCTGCTCCTGCTGGAAGATGCCGGCCCCGCGGATCGCGTAGGATCCGTTGACCAGCCGGTGACGCCACTCGGCCTGACCGAGGACGCCCTGCCGCGTCAGGAAGGTTGGCGTAACCGTCAGGTCGTAATTCGGCGCGAGATTGAAGAAATAGGGCAGGCCGATGCCGAAGCCGAGCGGCCCTGTATTGATGAAGCTCGGCGACAGGAAGCCGGATTTGCGCTTCACCGTCGAATCCGGTCCCGACATATAAGGGATATAGGCCATCGGAATGCCGAGGAATTCGAGGCGCGCATCCTCGTAATAGATCGTCTGCTCGGCCTTCTTGTGGATGATCCGGGCCGAGCGCACCTGCCAGAACGGCGGCCGCTCGGGGTTGTCCTTGCAGGGCTCGCAGGCCGTGTAGATGCCCTTGTCGAACACGAAGGTCTCGCCGTCGGTCCGCTCGGCGCGAGGGGCCGTGAAGCGTGTCTTGTCGGGGTTTACGACGCTCAGCGAATCGATGAAACCGTCGCGGAAATCGTCGGTCAGATTGAAGCGGTCGCCGGTGATGACGGTGCCGTTCGCTTCGGTGATGCGGGCATTGCCGGTGGCGACGACGCGCTTGGCCCCGCGATCATAGACCACCCTGTCGGCCTCGATCGTGCGGCCCTGATACAGGATCTGCACGTCGCCGACTGCCGCGACCGTATTCTTGTCGTTGTCGTAGACCAGTTCACGCGCATCCACGACCATGCGCTCGGGCGGCTTGGCCGGCGCCTGTGCCGATACCGGCCCGCCAGCCGCCAGCAGATAGGCGAGGCTGGACGCAAGGGCGGTCGCCGCAGCAAATCGCGCCATCCGTCTCACGCCCCAACCCATACGCTCAATCCTATATTAACCATATGCACGGTATCTTCACCCGTCTTCTTGATGAAGCAGGGCGAGGGCACCGAGCATCGTCCCGACGATGGCTGGCAGCCATGCAGCCACCGGCGGATTGACGATGCCCGAGGACCCGAGTTCCTCGGAAAGCTGCGTCGCAACATACAGCACGAACCCCGCCGCGACACCACCCACCACCAATCTCGTGACGCCACCAAACCTGAAAAATCTTAAGGAAACGGATGCCGCGACGAGCACCATCGCGATCAGCAGCAACGGCCTCGCCATAAGCGACTGATAACGCAGCTCATATCGGGTCGAGTCCAGCCCCGCCTTCTGCGTTCTGTCGATCACGGAAGGCATCGCCCAGAACCCGACCGCGTCGGGCGGCAGGAAACTTTGCCGCACCTGCTCGGGCTCCAGCGTCGTGGCCAGCAGGTAGGTCTTGTAGGTCTGCGGCTCTTCCGCGACGGATACGACGCGCGCGTCGCTCAGTTCCCAGTAGCCCTGATGAAGAATCGCCTCACGGGCATCGATGCGCTCGCTGAAGCCCCCGCCGGGCGTGAAGCTGAACACGGCGACCTGCGACAGCCCGTCACCGTCGGGCAGGGGGGCCGCACCGCGGATGATGGCCTGACCGTCGACGCTGCGCTGCCGGATCCAGGTCTCGCGCACGCCTGCGACCTGCCCGGTCCGCGCGAACAGCTTGGCTTCCAGCGCGGTCGCATTGCGCTTCAGATCGGCGGCGACGGGGTTGTAGACCAGGATCGAGGCCAAGCCGATCAACCCGGCGACGAGCGCAGCAGGCTGCAGGAACTGCCAGGCCGAGACTCCCACGGACCGTGCCACGACGAGCTCGAGCTTCCGGCTCAAGGTCAGCAGGGCGAACATGCCGCCAAACAGTGCCGCGAAGGGAAAGATCTGTTCCGCGACCGCAGGCGCCCGATACAGTGCGAGTTGCACCAGAAGAGGTGTCGTAGCGGCAGGCGAATCGCCGGCGCGACGCATCAACTCCACGAAATCCAGCGTTCCGATCAGGAAGAAGAACGTCGAGAACACGCCCAGAATCGCGCGCGCGAAACGCACCGTCAGATAGCGGCCGAAGGTCGAAGTCAGGATCATCAGGCGCGCCGCAGCCGTGAGGCCAGCCCGATCACCGGCGCCGTCAGGGGCGTCAGCAGGCCCGATACGACCGGCCGCAGTCGCTCACCATAGAGGATCCAGGTCACGGACAGCACCGTCGCCGCGATCGGCAACAGATAGAGCAGCACCACAGCGAAGCTCGACCGCACGCTCGCCGTCCAGGCGGCATAGGCAGCAATGCGCGTCGCGCTGACGATGAAGATCGCGGCCTGGATCGCCACCGCCCGGCCCTGGCGGGTCGTGCGCGCCTGGCCCAGCGCCGCAAACGCGATCAGCATGAAGGCGATCGGATAGAGCGGCGCCGACAACCGGTTGTGCAGCTCCGCGCGGAAGCGTCCCTCCTGGAACTTGTAATACTGTTCGTTGGTGTCCTGGGTCAGCAACGCCCAGGTCGTTCGTTCGCGGGGCTTGTAGATGACCTTGTCGCCGCTGCCTTCGCCACCGATCCCATCGCCCGACAGCGCGGAGAGATTCAGCGCATAGCGCTCGAAGGAGATGATCGAACTCGTCTCGGTGTTCTTGGTCTCGCGCTGGATCGTGCCCTTTTCCAGCATCAGGAAGCTGTTGCCCTCGACATCGACCGTGCGGCCGCGCTCGGCGATATAGATCGAGGGCTGGTTGGGGTCGCGCCGGTCCTGCATGAAGATGCCGACCAGCGCATCGCCCTGGCGCTCGCGGTAATGGAACGTGACGCCGGAATCGAGCGAGACGAACTGGCCTTCCTTGACGACGTTGGCGACGAAATCGGCTCGGATCAGTGTGATGAGATCGCGCAACATGCGAAAGCCCGCCGGCATCACCGAAAGCGACATCCAGCCGACAAGCAGGGATGTAGCAATCGTCAGAACGATAAACGGGCGCGTCAGGCGCTGCGGCGCCACACCAGCGGCGTTCATCACGATCAGCTCGGAATCACCGTTCAACCGGTTCAGCGTATAGAGTGTCGCCATGAACAGGGCGACCGGCGCGATACCCGCGATCAGCGCCGGCAGCGACAGAAGCGTGACCGTGAAGAAGATCACGACCGTCTGGCCCTTGCCGGTAATCAGATCGACCTCGCGCAACGCCTGCGTCACCCAGATCACGCTTGTCAGCCCGATCAGAAGGACGATGGCCGCGACCGCCGCAATCTTCAGAATGTAACGGTCGAGGCGCTGCAGGAACACGCTTGGGCTTTCGATGGACGGAAAGCCTCAGGCTTTCCTTGGACGGCTCGCGGAACTCACCCTATGGTATAGGCGTAATCAAGGCGCAAACGGGAATCGTTTGTGTCGGCTTGTATCTCGTTACGCCGGACGATCCCTTCCCGATATCGTGAGCCGTTTATGTCGCAGCGCCTGAAGCTTGAGATCAAAGCCTTGAACGCAATTTCGGACGAGGACCTCGTCATCTTCGTCTCGGACACGCTGACGCCGCCCAAGGCCGCGGATGGATGGCTGGGCGAGGGCGCGCACGGACTTCTGGCTCGCGCCGCGACAGCGGAGCGCTTCAAGGGCAAGGCGTTGTCAGGCCTGACCATGCTGGCGCCCGACGGCTCGGGCTACGAGCGCCTGATCGTGATCGGGCTCGGCCCCGAAGCGGAGCGCGATGTGCTCGATTTCGCCAAGCTCGGCGGTGCTGTCGCCGGCCGTCTCGGCCATGGCCGCAAGGCCGACATCGTCGCGGCGCTGCCCGAGGGCGAACTGACTCCTGCGCAGATTGCCGACATCGCCTTGGGTATAAGGCTGCGTGCCTATGCTTTCGATCGCTACAAGACCAAGAGCAAGGAGCCCGAACAGTCGGAGCCGATCACGGTGACGCTGCGTGTCGAGGATCCCTCGCGGGTCAAGAAGGCGATGAAGGCCGCCGACGCGGTCGCTGCCGGCGTCGAGCTGGCGCGCGATCTCGTCAACGAGCCGCCCAATGTGCTGTTCCCGGAAGAGTTCGCCGAGCGCGCGGCCAAGCTGGAAAAGCTCGGCGTCGAGATCGAAGTGCTGGACGAAAAACAGCTGAAGAAGATCGGCATGCGCGCACTGCTCGCCGTCGGCCAGGGCTCGCGCCGCGAAAGCCGCGTCGTCGTGATGCACTGGAACGGCGCCAAATCGAGCGTCCAGCCCGTCGCTTTCGTCGGCAAGGGCGTGACCTTCGACTCGGGCGGCATCTCGCTCAAGCCAGGCGCCGGCATGGAGGACATGAAGGGCGACATGGCGGGCGCGGCCTGCGTGACCGGGCTGATGCACGCGCTTGCCGCCCGCAAGGCCAAGGTCAACGCCATCGGCGTGATCGGGCTTGTCGAGAACATGCCCGATGGCAACGCCCAGCGCCCGGGCGACATCGTCACCTCGCTGTCAGGGCAAACCATCGAGATCATCAACACCGACGCTGAAGGCCGCCTCGTTCTCGCCGACGTGCTCTGGTACACGCAGGAAGAGTTCAAGCCGCAATTCATGATCAATCTGGCGACGCTGACCGGTGCGATCCTGGTTGCGCTGGCGCAGGAAAATGCCGGTCTGTTCTCCAACAGCGACGAACTCTCACACCGCCTCTCGGCTGCGGGCAAGGCCACCGGCGAAACCGTTTGGCGCATGCCGCTGGGCAAGGCCTACGACAAGATGATCGATTCGAAATTCGCCGACATGAAGAACTCGGCCGGCCGTCATGGCGGCTCGATCACGGCGGCCCAGTTCCTGCAGCGCCATGTCAACGAGACGCCCTGGGTCCATCTCGACATTGCCGGCACCGGCATGGGATCGCCCAACAGCGAGACCAACCGCTCCTGGGGATCCGGCTGGGGCGTGCGCCTGCTCGACCGGCTCGTGAGCGAGCATTACGAGGGCTGAGGCGGATCAGGAGACAAGCCGGATGCCCGAAATCCTGTTCTTCCATCTCCAGTCGCGCCCTCTGGAGCAGGTCCTGCCGACCATTCTCGACCGCTCGCTGTCGCGCGGGCAGAAGGTCGTCGTCGAGGTGTCGAGTCCCGAGCGGCTGAGCGGGCTCGACGATCATCTCTGGACCTATTCCGACGAAAGCTTCCTGCCCCATGTCACGGCCGCTGAGCCCGATGCGGCCACCAATCCGATCGTGCTGACGACGAAGGGCGACAATCCCAATGCGGCAACCGTGCGCATCTGCGCCGAAGGTGTCCGCATTCCCGACGCATTGGCGGATTACGAGCGCGTCGTGTTGATCTTCGATGGCGACGATCCCGACGCACTGGCGGCCGCGCGCGAGGATTGGAAGTCGATCAAGGCTTTGGGCGAGGCGGCCAGCTACTGGCAGCAGGACGATGCCGGCCGTTGGGAGAAAAAAGCGTGAGATTGCCCGTTTTGTTGCTCTGCACTGCCGCGCTTGGCGGTTGCTCCGTCGATATGGGCGGTTTTGCCTTCACGTCTGAAAGCCGCGGCGGCAAGACCGTCACGACGACGAGCAGCCTCGCCGCCCGGGCCTCGACGCAGGAGGCGCGCCTGACGCCCGAAGGCGAATGCGATGCCGAAACCGCGCTGACTCCTGCGACGCGTCCGGCACCGGCTGTCATCGCGGAGGGCATCACAGAATGTGAACTGGTCAAGCTGAAAGGGACGCGCCCGACCGATGTGCTGATCGGCGATAGCGGCAAGGGCCAGCGCGAGGTCCAGGTGCTCTATTCCGAGCCCGGCGGCCGCGAGATCTACATGTTCACCGACAACAGGCTCAGCCGGATCGTGAAGCCGGGGCAGGGGTGATCCGCTGCCGTCATGCTCGGGCTTGACCCGAGCACCTCTTAAAAAGTGAATTCTGCCTGGGATGGTCGGGTCAAGCCCGACCATGACGAGCGTGATTAGGCGCTCTCCAGCTCCGAGCTTAGCTCCAGCCATTCCTCTTCGGCCGCCGACAAGGTCTTGGCCAGCACCGCGCGCTGTTTCGACAGTTCCCGCGCCTTGTTCGGGTCGCGCGCAAAAGCCGAGCCGTTGCCGAGCACGCCGTCGACCTTCTCGATCAATCCCGTCAGCTTGGCGATCTTCGCTTCCGCAAGATTGAGCTTCTGACGCAGCGGCCCTTGCGCCACGCGCTTGACCGCCGCGCCCTTGCGCTCCTCGGCCTTGCCGCTGGCGGCGGCAGCCTCCGGCGCGGCCTTTTCGCGCCTGGCCGCCTTGCCGCCGCCGAGCACGAGGCTGCGATAGTCCTCCATGTCGCCGTCGAAGTTCTTCACCGTGCCGTCGCCGACGATCCAGAGCCGGTCGGCGCAGGATTCGATCAGGAAGCGATCGTGGCTGACGAGGATCACGGCGCCGGGATAATCGTTGATCGCGTTGACCAGCGCCGTGCGGCTGTCGATGTCGAGATGGTTGGTGGGCTCGTCTAGGATCAGCAGATGCGGGCCACCGAAGGCCGCAAGACCCAGCATCAGCCGCGCCTTCTCGCCGCCCGAGAGGTTCTTGACCGGCGTCTCGGCCTTCTGTGCCGGAAAGCCGATCTGGGCCGCCTTGGAACGCACCTTGGCCTCGGGCGCATCGGGCATCAGGTCGCGGATATGGGCGACTGGTGTATCCTCCATCCGCAATTCGTCGAGCTGGTGCTGGGCGAAATACGCCGTCTCCAGCTTCGACGATTTGCGCATTTCGCCCGACAGCGGCGGTAACCGTCCGCCGATCAGCTTGCAGAAGGTCGACTTGCCGTTGCCGTTCGAGCCGAGCAGGGCGATGCGGTCGTCGGGCAGCAGCGTCAGGTTGAGCTTCGAGAGCACCTTGCGTTCGCCATAGCCGGCGCTGGCATCGTTCAGCACGATCATCGGCGGCGCCAGCGGCCGCTCCGGCCCCGGCAGGCTGAACGGCTGCACGTCGCGATCGACGATGGTCGCGATCGACTCCATCTTCTCCAACCGCTTCACTCGCGACTGCGCCTGACGCGCCTTCGAGGCCTTGGCCTTGAAGCGGTCGACGAAGGCCTGGAGATGCTTGCGCTCGGCGTCCTG
Source organism: Bosea sp. PAMC 26642 (assembly GCF_001562255.1). Lineage (NCBI taxonomy): Bacteria > Pseudomonadati > Pseudomonadota > Alphaproteobacteria > Hyphomicrobiales > Alloboseaceae > Allobosea > Allobosea sp. PAMC 26642. The sequence goes on from NZ_CP014301.1 coordinate 1,494,582, forward strand.
CTTCTCCTTGGCCTTGGAGAGCTGCATCTGCTTTTCGGCGCGCTGCCTGGCGAAGGATGTGTAGCCGCCGCGATAGATCGTCAGCTTGCCGCCATCGAGATGCAGGATGTGATCGACGCAGGTGTCGAGCAGTTCGCGATCATGGCTCACGACCAGCACGGTGTGCGGATAGCGCTCGAGATAATCGTAGAGCCAGAGCGTGCCCTCGAGATCGAGATAGTTGGTCGGCTCGTCGAGCAGCAGCAGGTCGGGTTCGGAGAATAGCACCGCCGCCAGCGCTACGCGCATACGCCAGCCGCCGGAGAAGTCCGAGCAGGGCCGCTGCTGCGCTTCCTCGTCGAAGCCCAGCCCGTGCAGCACGGTCGCGGCGCGTGCCGGCGCGGAATGCGCGTTGATGTCGGCCAGCCGCGTCTCGATCTCCGCGATGCGGTGCGGATCCTTCGCCGTCTCCGATTCCGCCATCAGCGCGGCGCGCTCGGTATCGGCCGCCAGCACGACCTCGATCAGCGTTTCCGGCCCGCCGGGAGCCTCCTGCGCCACGCCGCCGATCCGCATGCCGCGTGGCATCCCGATCGTGCCGCCCTCGGGCGAGAGGTCGCCGGTGATGATATGGAACAGGGTCGTCTTGCCGGTGCCGTTGCGGCCGACGAGCCCGACGCGCGAACCATCGGGCAAGGATGCGCTGGCCTTGTCGAGCAAAAGCCTCTCGCCGAGACGATATGTGATGTCGCTGATCGTGAGCATGGCTGCGGTTTAGGCGGGAAACCGGCCATAACGCAATCGCGAAACGGCACTGCAACACGCAATCATGCTTTCGCCACAGTCTCGCCATGCCGGGGCCAGCCCCGCACCTCACGCAAGGACAACCAAGTCTCGTCCCGATTCGGCAAGGTCAGGCCATGCAGATCGATAATCGTCTCACCAGTCAGCGCCGTTCTTCAGTTGCGGCTCTGCTTCTCGTCTTCTTCGCTCTCGTGGCAGGCAGCGCCGCCGCGCTGGCGGCACTCGTCCCGCTGCCTTGAGGGGCGGCTTCAACGAACGTTAACGCAAGGGTGATGAACTGCGCCAAATTCTAAAAGATGACGGGCGGGGATTCAGGACGTGTTCAGCCTCAGAGTTAGGCTACCGGTCGCCATGCTCGCATTGGCGTGTCTGGCTGCTCTCGTAGTCGGCGGCTCTGGTTACATCGCCGCGGAAAAATGGGCGCGGGAGGCAGCCAGCGGTCGGCTGAGCGCGCTGGCGGAAGGCCATGTGCGAGCGATCGAACATCGCTGGTCGCAACTGCAGTCCGAACTCTCCGTCCATGCGAGCAGCGCCTACACCGTCTCCACGCTGGAGGAGATCGGGAAATGGATGGAACTCGGCGCATACGACCGAAAGGCCATCCAGACGCATTATCAGGGCGACGGATTTCTCTCCGAAGACGAGCGCATTGCCCGCACGGGGCGCAATCACCATCACGGCTATTCCTGGCGGCATGTCCCGATCCACGAGACCTATCGCGCGGCGCTGAAGCAGTTCGACTACGCCGAAATTTATCTGATCTCGGACAAGGGTCGCATCATCTACAGCGTGACGAAAGGCCCCGAATTCGGCCGTCTCGTCAGCGAGCCGGAATTTGCCGAAACGGGCCTCGGCCAAGTCTTCGCGGCAGCCCGGACATTGCCGCCCGGTGAGCAGGTGGTGGTCGATTTTGCTCCTTACGCCCCGGTCGGCGGCGAACCGCGTGCCTTTCTGGCCGCTCCTTTCCGCAGCGAAGAATTAGACTCCGACCGCCCGGCGGGCGTGTTCGTCATCGCCGTGAATGCCAGGCTGATCGACTCCGTCATAGCGGCCAGTGCCAGCGGCTCGCGCGATATCGGCGTCTATGTGGTCGGCGCCGACGGCTTCATGCGCTCCAACCCCGCTGCCCGCCGCAGCGCCTCGGCGCCAGGCGAAACGCTCGACAAGGACCGCATCGCATCCACCTCCGGAGACACGATCCGGCACATGGCAAGCCGTGATGGCGAGCCGTTGGTGGTGACCGCACGGTCGATGCGGATCGGCAACTTCTCCTGGCTGCTCTGGCTGACTGAACCGGAGGCCACGGCCTTTGCCGTAGTCGGCAAGATCAACCGGGCCATCGTCACGGCGGGCCTCATGGCGCTGGGACCACTTCTGCTGGTGGCGCTGCTTCTTGGTCTTTCGGTCGCTCGGCCTATTGCGGGCCTGTCGCACGCTCTGGCCGGGGTGGCGGCAGGCCGCACCGACCTGCGCATACCCGGCGCACAGCGCAAGGACGAGATCGGGGCCATCGCTGGCTCGGTCCAGCGCATTCGCGAAAACATGATCGAAGAGGAACGCGCCCGGCTGCGCGAGCGCGAGGAGCGCGACGATGAGGAGCAGCGCCAGCGCGGCGCCCTTCTTGCCGACCTTGCTTCCGACCTCGAACGTTCGATCCTGAGCGTCACCACCGCGATTTCGGCGGCGGCGGGTGAACTCGGCCTCACCGCCAACGACCTTTCTGACAGCGCCCACCAGACGCAGGTCAATGCCGGCACGGTCCATCAATCGACCTCGCGCGCCGTTTTCAGCATGAGTTCGATCGAAGAGGCTGCGCGCGACCTGCGACTTGCGATCGACCGGCTCGACGACGACGTCCAGACCTCGGACCGTTCGGCCCGCTCGGCGCGCGACTATGCCGACGAGATGGGTACGATCGTAGACTCGCTTGCGAGTGGCGCGGCCCGTGTCTCCGACGTCATCGGCCTGATCTCGGACATTGCTGCCCAGACCAACCTGCTCGCCCTCAACGCCACGATCGAGGCCGCGCGCGCCGGCGAGGCGGGACGGGGCTTTGCCGTGGTGGCATCCGAGGTCAAGGGTCTCTCCGGCCAAACCGCACGCGCCATCGAGGATATCTCCCGCCAGATCGCCGGCATGAACGAGGCCACGGGTGCGACCGTCGATGCGATCGCCGGGATACGCGGCATGATCGGCGGCCTGAGCGACGCCATGCAGCGGACTGCCAAGACCATGCGCCATCAGCACGGCGTTACCCATGCCATCGTCGCCGATGTCGGCGTCGCGACGGACGAGTTCAGCCGCATCGGCGATGCCACGAGTCTGGTTTCGTCGGCATCGCAGCAGACCTCGGAAGCCGCCGCCGCCGTATTGCGAGCATCATCCGACCTCGCCGGGCTGGCGCAGTCGCTGAAATCGCGCGTCGATCAGTTCATCCTTCAGGTCCGGGCCGCCTAGCGCTTGTCGGCCTGCCGCCCAGGCGCTAACGCTTGAGCCATGAGCCGCACCGCCTTCTATGCCGGGTCGTTCGACCCCGTCACCAATGGACATGTCGATGTCATCGCCGGGGCCTGCCGGCTCTGCGACCGGCTCGTCCTCGCCATCGGCGTTCATCCTGGCAAGGCGCCGATCTTTTCCGCGGAGGAACGTGCTGATCTCCTGCGCGAGGTCGCCGGACCGATCGCCGCCGCGGCTGGCGTGACGATCGAGGTCGTGACCTTCGATCACCTGACCGTTCGGGCTGCCCGCGAGGCCGGAGCGACGCTGATGATCCGGGGCCTGCGCGATGCGACCGATTTCGACTATGAAATGCAGCTCTCGGGTATGAACGAGGCCATGGACGGCGAACTGCAGACCGTCTTCCTGCCCGCCTCCGCCTCCGTCAGGCACATCACGGCGACGCTGGTGCGCCAGATCGCCAGCATGGGCGGCGACGTATCGCCCTTTGTCCCACCTGCGGTCGATGCCCGGCTGAAGCTGAAATTCAGCGCCCGCTGAGCCGTTATCCCGCCGTCGCGCCGGATGCGACATAGCCTGCTGCTTGCAATTTCACCGCCGCAATGGTGTCTCTGGCACGACTGACTCGCGTCCCGGCGACGCGACTCCACACCGCTCCACGAGTTCGTTCATGCGCCTTTCCCGCTATTTCCTGCCGCTGCTGCGCGACACGCCCAAAGAGGCCGAGATCGTCTCGCATCGGCTGATGCTGCGCGCCGGCATGATCCGCCAGCAATCGGCCGGCATCTATTCCTGGCTGCCGCTGGGCCTGCGCGTCCTCAACAAGATCAGTGCCGTGGTGCGTGAGGAGCAGAACCGCTCCGGCGCCGTCGAGATCCTGATGCCGACGATCCAGTCGGCCGATCTCTGGCGCGAGAGCGGGCGCTACGACGCCTATGGCAAGGAGATGCTACGCATCAAGGACCGCCATGACCGCGACATGCTCTACGGCCCGACCAACGAGGAGATGGTCACCGACATCTTCCGGTCCTATGTGAAGTCCTACAAGGACCTGCCGCTCAACCTCTACCACATCCAGTGGAAATTCCGCGACGAGGTTCGCCCCCGTTTCGGCGTCATGCGCGGCCGCGAGTTCCTGATGAAGGATGCCTATTCCTTCGATATCGACAAGGATGCGGCCCGCCACGCCTATAACCGCATGTTCACGGCCTATCTGCGGACGTTCGCGCGGCTCGGCCTGAAGGCGATCCCGATGCGGGCCGATACCGGGCCGATCGGCGGCGATCTCAGCCACGAATTCATCGTTCTGGCCTCGACTGGCGAGAGCGAGGTCTTCTGCCATAAGGACTATCTCGACTTCGAGACCCCCGCGATCGACACCGATTTCGACAGCGTCGAGGGTTTGCAGGCTGTTGTCGACAAATGGACGAGCCTCTACGCCGCGACCGACGAGATGCACGAGAAAGACGCCTATGAGGCGATCCCCGCCGACAAGCAGCTTTCGGCGCGCGGCATCGAGGTCGGCCACATCTTCTACTTCGGCACGAAATACTCCGATCCCATGGGCGCGACGGTGGCCGGCCCCGATGGCCAGAACCTGCCCGTCCATATGGGCTCCTACGGCATCGGACCGAGCCGGCTGGTCGCGGCCCTGATCGAGGCCGGCCATGACGACAACGGCATTATCTGGCCCGACGAGATCGCGCCCTTCGACGTCGCGGTGCTCAACCTCAAGCAGGGCGACGCCGCCACCGACGCCGCCTGCGACCAGCTCTACAAGTCGCTGCTCTCCAAGGGCTACGACGCGCTCTACGACGACACCGACACACGGCCCGGCGGAAAATTCGCCACTGCCGACCTGATCGGCGTGCCTTGGCAGATCATCGTCGGTCCCAAAGGGCTGACTGAGGGCAAGGTCGAGATCAAGCGACGCGCCGGCGGCGAGAAGGAGATCGTCGCGCTGGACGCTGCGCTCGACCGCTTCAAGGGCAAGGCGGCGTGAACGTCGCCGCGGACACACCCGTCGCCGCCGAGCGCGACCAGCCTACCGGGACCCGCCCTTTCGCCGGTTTCGAATGGCTGCTCGCCGGTCGCTATCTGCGCACCCGCCGCCGCGAGGGCTTCGTCTCGGTCATCGCCGGCTTCTCGTTCCTCGGCATCTTGCTCGGCGTCGCGACGCTGATCATCGTGATGTCCGTGATGAACGGCTTCCGCAAGGAACTGCTGGAGAAGATCGTCGGCGTGAACGGCCACATCTTTGCCACCCCGATCGACCGCCCGCTCGACGACTACATGGCCGTCGCTGAGCGACTGCGGAAGATCAAGGGCATCAAGCTCGCGATCCCGCTGGTCGAGGGCCAGGCGCTGGCCTCGTCGCAATATGCCAATGGCGGCGTGCTGGTACGCGGTATCAGCGAGGCCGACATCAAGTCGATCCCCTTCGTCGGCGGCAACATCAGGCGCGGCACGCTTGACGGTTTCGACACCGCCGGCGGCGTCGCTATCGGCAAGCGTTTGGCCGACCAGCTGTCGCTGCAGGCGGGCGACTCGATCACGATCGTCACCCCGCGCGGCGCCTCGACCCCGTTCGGCACTGCGCCGCGCATCAAAGCCTATCCGGTGCAGGCAGTCTTCGAGATCGGCATGACCGAGTTCGACGGCTCCTTCGTCTTCATGCCGCTGACCGAAAGCCAAGCCTATTTCAACCGCGACGGCGACGTGAACGTCATCGAGATCTTCGTCGACGATCCCGACAAGACGCAGGCCGTACGCGACGCGATCGAGGCCGATGCGCCGCGCCCGCTCGTGCTCTCGGACTGGCGCCAGCGCAACCGCACCTTCTTCAATGCGCTGGAGGTCGAGCGCAACGTCATGTTCATCATCCTGACCTTGATCGTGCTGGTCGCGGCGTTGAACATCGTCTCCGGCCTGATCATGCTGGTGAAGGACAAGACCGCCGACATCGCGATCATGCGGACCATGGGCGCGACGCGCGGCACCGTCCTGCGCGTCTTTCTGATAACCGGGGCCGCGATCGGCGTCTTCGGCACGCTCGCGGGCCTCGGACTCGGGATCGTCTTCGCCAACAACATCAAGTCGATCACGGCCGGGATCAACTGGCTGTTCGGCGCCAATCTCTGGGACCCGACGGTGCGCTTCCTGAGTGACGTCCCGTCCGTCATCGACTGGCGCGAGGTCGCCAGCGTCGTCATGATGGCGCTCGTTCTCTCGCTGCTGGCGACGCTCTATCCGGCCTGGAAAGCGGCGCGTCTCGACCCCGTCCAGGCACTGAGGATGGGCTGAGCGAATGGCACGCGAAACGCCCGCGCTCTTCCTGTCTCAGGTCGAGCGCTATTATCCCCAGAGCGACGCCCCGCTGGAAATCCTGCGCAAGGCCGATTTCGCGCTCTGGCCCGGCGAGCTTGTGGCGCTTGTAGCCCCCAGCGGCACCGGCAAGTCGACGCTGCTGCATGTCGCCGGTCTGCTCGAAAAGCCCGATTCCGGCGAGGTCTTCGTCGGCGGGCTCGCCACGACCAAGCTCGACGACAAGGGCCGCACCCGCCTGCGCCGCACCGAGATCGGCTTCGTCTACCAGTTCCACCATTTGCTGCCTGAGTTCACGGCGCTGGAGAACGTCGTGCTGCCCCAGCGCATCCGCGGCCTGTCCAAGGGCGAAGCCGAGACTCGGGCGACCGAACTCCTGACCTTCCTCGGCCTCGGCGAGCGTCTCGACCATCTGCCCGGCGAGCTTTCGGGCGGCGAACAGCAGCGCGTCGCCATCGGCCGCGCCGTCGCCAATGCGCCGCGCCTGCTGCTGGCCGACGAGCCGACCGGCAATCTCGACCCGCAAACGGCGCTGCACGTCTTCAACACGCTGGTCGCTCTGGCCCGCGCCTCGGGGCTCGCGGCCCTGATCGCGACGCACAATCTCGATCTCGCCCGACGCATGGACCGGCAGGTGACGATCCGCGACGGCCATGTCGTGCCGCTCGACTAACTCACGGGTTCCAGCCGCGCCGCTAACTCCACTTAACCTCTGATTAACTGTTCGGCCGGAACGCGACCTCCGATTGACCTATCGGCATTGACGAGAACAAAACATGAATTAAAAACAGACATAGATAGAACATTGGAGATGAACATGGTTTTGGCACGCAAACTGGCAGCCGGCTTGGCAGAGCTCACGGCACTCGGCCTTTTCTTCGGGATGATCTGGATCTGGGCAGCGCTGATTGCTGCGCCGGGCGTCTGAACAATCCACAGGCGGCGCCGCGACCGGCATCAAATCTCTCGACGCCTGCAAGCGCCGGCTCCAAGAATGCGGCTCACCATCAACGAGTCGCGCTGCCTTCGGAGCGGCGGGGAGGACGCCGAGATGAGCCGCGATCACGACGAATCCCGCATCCTGAGAGACGTCGGCTTCGTCCATCTCCATGTCCATTCCAGCTACTCGCTGCTGGAAGGCGCCATGACCGTCGCAACGATCGCCAAGATGGCGGCGGCCGACGGCCAGCCGGCGCTGGCGCTGACCGATACCAACAACCTGTTCGGTGCACTCGAATTCTCTGAAAAGCTCGCCGGCTCCGGCCTCCAGCCGATCGCCGGCGTCCAGCTCTCGGTCGATTTCGCCGACGAGGCCGAAGGCGGCCGCAAGCCGCTAAATCAGGACGTGCCCCATATCGTCCTGCTCGCTATGAACGAGGCCGGCTACGTCAACCTGATGAAGCTGGTGACGGAGGCCTGCATCGCCAGCGGCGGTTCGGGACAGCCGCTCTCGACGATAGAGCGTCTTGCGGCCCATCACGAAGGCCTGATCGCCCTGACCGGCGGCTATGGCGGGCCGCTCGATTCGGCTCTGCGGGCAGGGCAGGCGGCGCAGGCCAAGGGACGGCTCGCCGCACTCGCCACGATCTTCGGCGACCGGCTCTATGTCGAGATCCAGCGTCACGCCCGCGATGGGCAGGCCGCCATCGAGGCGCAGCTTCTCCGGCTCGCCTATGATTCCGATCTCGCGATCGTCGCGACCAACGAATCCTTCTTTGCCAAGCCCGCCGACTACGACGCTCATGATGCGCTGCTCGCCGTCGCGGCGGGCCGGCTCGTCTCCGACGGCGAGCGCCGGCGGGTGACGCCCGAGCATCATTTCGCCAGCCGCGCCGAGATGAAACGCCGCTTCGCCGATCTGCCGGAGGCGCTTGCCGCCACGGTCGAGATCGCCATGCGCTGCACCTGGCGCGTCGGGCTGCGCAAGCCGATCCTGCCGCGCTTCGGCGGCGAGAACGGCCTCGACGAAGCACTGGAACTCGATATCCAGGCCAAGCAGGGGCTGAAGGCGCGCCTCGAAAAACATGGGCCGTCAGCCGGCTTTTCTGTCCAAGACTATGAGGACCGGCTCGCCTTCGAGCTCTCGGTCATCGATCGCATGAAGTATCCCGGCTACTTCCTGATCGTCGCCGACTTCATCAAATGGGCCAAGGATCACGACATACCCGTCGGGCCTGGCCGCGGCTCCGGCGCAGGCTCGCTTGTCGCCTATGCGCTGACCATCACGGACGTCGATCCGCTGCGGTTCGGCCTGCTCTTCGAGCGCTTCCTCAACCCCGACCGCGTCTCGATGCCCGACTTCGACATCGACTTCTGCCAGGACCGGCGCGAAGAGGTGATCGACTACGTCCAGCGCCGCTACGGCAAGGAGCGCGTCGCCCAGATCATTACCTTCGGCACCCTGCTGGCGCGCGGCGTGCTGCGCGATGTCGGCCGCGTGCTGGAGATGCCTTACGGCCAGGTCGACAAGCTGACCAAGCTCGTGCCGCAAAACCCGGCCAAGCCGATCTCGCTGGTCGATGCGATCAAGGGTGAGCCGAAACTGCAGCAGGCAGCCGAGGAAGAGCCGATCGTCGCCCGCCTCCTCGAAATCGGCCAGAAGCTCGAAGGGCTGCATCGTCACGCCTCGACCCATGCGGCGGGCGTCGTCATCGGCGACCGACCGCTGGAAGAGCTTGTCGCGCTCTCGGTCGATCCGCGTACCGGCATGCGGGTGACGCAGTTCAACATGAAATGGGTCGAGCAGGCCGGCCTGGTGAAGTTCGACTTCCTCGGCCTCAAGACCCTGACCACGCTGACGACGGCGGTAAAACTGATCGCCCAGCGCGGCATTAGGGTCGATCTGGCGAGCCTGCCCTTCGACGACCCCAAGAGCTACGAGATGCTGGCGCGCGGCGAGGTCGTCGGCGTGTTCCAGGTGGAAAGCGCCGGCATGCGCCGCGCGCTGGTCGAGATGAAGGCCGACCGCATTGAGGATCTGATCGCGCTGGTCGCCCTCTACCGGCCGGGCCCGATGGACAACATCCCGAGTTATTGCCGCCGCAAGCTCGGGCAGGAGGCGCCGACCTATCTCCATCCCAAGATGGAGCCGATCCTGTCCGAGACGCATGGCATCATCGTCTACCAGGAGCAGGTGATGCAGGTGGCTCAGGCTCTCTCGGGCTATTCGCTGGGCGAGGCGGACCTGCTGCGCCGCGCCATGGGCAAGAAGATCAAGTCGGAGATGGACGCCCAGCGCGACCGCTTCGTCCGCGGAGCCGTCGAGGGCGGCATGACCAAGGACATCGCGTCGGAGATCTTCGATCTTCTGGCGAAATTCGCCGATTACGGCTTCAACAAGAGCCATGCGGCGGCCTATGCCGTCGTCGCCTTCCAGACCGCCTATCTCAAGGCGAATTACCCGGTCGAGTTCATGGCGGCCTCGATGACGCTCGACATGGGCAACACCGACAAGCTCTCGGAATTCCGCCGCGACGCCGAGCGCATGGGCATCACGGTCGAACGCCCGGCGATCAACCGCTCCGGCGTCGCGTTCGACGTCGCCGACGGCGCGATCTTCTATGCGCTGGCCGCCATCAAGGGCGTCGGCGGAGCCGCCGTCGAGGCGATCGTGGCGGCGCGCCAGGCTGGCGGCCCGTTCAAGGACCTCGCCGACTTCGCCCGCCGCATCGATGCCAAGCTGGTCAACCGCCGCACCATCGAGGCGCTGATCGCGGCCGGCGCGCTCGACGAGATCGAACCGGAACGGGCGAGGGCGGTCGCGGCGATCGACGGCATGCTGGCACTCTCCAACCGCACCCGCGACGAGGCCGCAGCCGGCCAGAACGATTTTTTCAGCGGCGGCATGGTCACCGAGGCCTTCCGCATACCCTCGGTCGAGCCCTGGTCGCCGGCCGAGCGGCTCCGGCGCGAGCACGATGCCGTCGGCTTCTTCCTTTCGGGCCACCCGCTCGACGATTATGAGCATGTGCTGAAGCGGCTGCGCGTCCAGCGCTTCGCCGACTTCGCCCAGACGGTGCGCGCCAACGGCACCTCGGTCGCCAAGGTCGCGGTGTCCGTCATCGACAAGTCGGAGCGGCGCACCAAATCGGGCTCCAAGATGGGCATCGTCCAGCTCTCGGACCAGAGCGGGCAGTTCGAGGCAATCCTGTTCTCGGAAGGGCTGCAGCGCTACCGCGACCTGCTGGAGCCGGGCCGGGCGCTGGTGCTGCGGCTCTCGGCCGTGCTCGACGGTGAGGAGGTCAGGCCGCGTATCGAAGATGTCGAGGTCCTCGACGATCTCGCCGCCCGCCAGAAGCAGGATCTCCTGGTCTATCTGCGCGACGACAAGGCGCTCGCCTCGATCGCCGAACGGGTCAGGCCGCGCGGCGACGGCCTCAAGGCCGAGGGCAAGATCGCGCTGGTCATGATCCTGGACGAAGGCGCGCAGGAGGTCGAGATCGAACTGCCCGGAAAATATCCGGTCAACCAGCAGATCGCCAACGCGGTGCGCGCTGCACCCGGCGTCGTCAGCGTCGAGCTGCGCTGAGACCTTCGACCGGGGTGTCATTCCTTGTTCGGCCGACAGGCCTTGTGCAGGCCGGGGAGCAATGCTTTCTGGTGGAGCGGAGAAAAAGCGGGCTGTCCGAAGCAGGAATCTGCTTTCATCGTCGGGCGGGACGCGACACGCATGCCGGGGGGCTGAAGTGAAGCATTACATCGCGCATATCCCGATGAGCCTCGTCGTGCCCGATGCGATGCATTGGGCCATCAAGGATGTGCTGCAAGGCGAATACGAGGCGGGTTTCGACGGCGTCGGCCTCGATATCCTCGATGTCGGGGCCAATGTCGGGTCGTTTGCGCTGTGGGCGACCGCGCGCTGGCCGGGCAGCATGGTCACGTCCTACGAGCCCCATCCCGGCACCTTCGAGTTCCTCAAGCGCAACACTCAATCGCGGCGCGACATCGTGCCGGTCAATGCGGCGCTATTTCCAGGCGGCAAGGCGACCGCGAGCTTCGTCAGCCGTTTCGCCGGCGACGGCGAATCCGGCCTGGCGTCCTATGCCGGCGACACCTTCGTGGCCGATGCCATGATCGAGCGCTACGAGGTCGCGGTCGTCGACCCTGCCAGCCTGCCCTCCGCGGACGTCGTCAAGATCGACATCGAAGGCGGCGAGGGCGACGTCCTGGACAGGATCGACCTGTCCAAGACCTCGCTGGTGCTGCTGGAATACCAGAACCGCAAGAACCGCGATCAGCTCGCGGCCCGCCTGAAGGCGGATTTCGACCTGATCGACACCGTCGAGCACATCTGGGACCCGCTGCTCGAACAGCGCTGCTACAGGCCCGACCTCGCCGGCGACGTCTATGGTCGCATGTTCGCCGTGCGCAAAGGCGTGACGCGGATGAGCCGCGCGCCCGGGAGGCATCCATGACCGACCGTTTCCAGATCGACCGGCGCCAGCTCATCACCGGCGCCACCATCCTGACGGCCACGGCTGCAATCTGCCCGCTCCAAGCGCAGGAGAACAAGATGATCGACGCCAGCACGGCTCTCATCGTCGTCGATGTCCAGAACGATTTCTGCCCCGGCGGCAATCTGGCCGTCTCGGGAGGAGACGAGGTCGTTGCCGTGATCAACGCGCTCGGCAAGCGCTTTTCGAGCATCGTGCTGACCCAGGACTGGCATCCCGCGGGCCACTCCTCCTTCGCGACGAGCCATCCGGGCAAGAAACCCTTCGAGCTGGTCCAGATGCCCTATGGCCCGCAGGTGCTCTGGCCCGAGCACTGCATCCAGGGCACGAAGGGCGCCGAGTTCCGCGCCGATCTCGACCTTCCGACAGCACAGACCATCATCCGCAAGGGCTATCGCCCGCAGATCGACAGCTATTCCGGCTTCATCGAGGCCGACCGCAAGACCCCCACGGGCCTGGGCGGCTATCTCAAGGAACGCGGTGTGACGCGCGCCGTCGTCGTCGGGCTGGCCACCGATTTCTGCGTCAGCTGGACAGCGCAGGACGCGGCGAAAGCGGGGCTGGAGACGCTGGTCGTCGAGGAAGCCTGCCGCGCCATCGACCTCAACGGTTCGCTGGCAAAGGCCTGGGCGGATATGACAGCGTTGGGGGTGAAGCGGGTGAAGGTTGCGGAGTTGTCCGGCTGAGGCTCAGGCCGTCCCGATGCGTGGTAACTTCGACATGGCCGAAAGCCCGTTGAGGCTTCGTCCTTTGCTTGCGAGCCTCAAGGACCGCGCGATCTCCTGCGAGGCGCTTGCAAAGCATTGCCTGAAGCAGGAGCAGACACATCGTGCTCTGAATGCCTTCATTCGTTTGAATCCCGTTCTACTCGAAGAGGCGAAGGCGCTCGACGACCGGCTGCGCGCTGGCGAGTTTCTGCCGCTTCATGGCATCCCGGTCGCGGTCAAAGACAACATCGAGACGGCCGGCATAGAAACCACGGGTGGGGCGGTAGCGCTTGCGGGCTACGTCCCGCGCGCCGACGCCTCGGTGGTCGCCAGGCTGAAGGCGGCCGGCGCACTGGTGGTCGGCAAGACCAATCTCGACGAACTGGCGGGTGCAGGCAGCACACTGAGCTCGCTTGGGGGTCGGACGCTGAACCCGTTCGATCCGCGTCGCACCCCGGCGGGCTCGTCGGGAGGTTCGGCCGTCGCGGTCGCCATCGGAGCGTGCGTTCTGGCGTTGGGAACGGAAACGGTCAACTCCATCCGCAATCCGGCCCATGTCTGCGGCGTCGCCGGCCTGCGGCCGACGCGCGGGCTCGTCGGCCTGTCGGGCGTCATTCCGGTTTCGCCGACGATGGATGTCGTAGGTCCGATGGGCGCCGGCGTCGAGGAACTGGCGACGATGCTGGGGGTCATGATCGGCCATGACGTCGGGCGGTTCGCGGCCGAGCGCTGGCCAAAGGTCGCCGGATTGCGGGTCGGCATCCTCCGGGGCCTGTTCGGCGCGGGAGCCGAGCACCATGCAATTAACGCCGCCCTGGAAACGTCCTTGCACCACTTGCATTCAGCCGGCGCGGTGCTGGTCGAGGTCGCCGATCCAGTTTTCGATTCCGGGCGGCTCTATCAGGATCTCGCCCTGCATGCTTATGAATTTCAGAGCGCATTCAACGGCTGGCTCTTGAGCCTCGAGGATGCCGCCCCCATCGCCGACTTCTGCGCCTATGTCGCTGATGGGCGTTGGCCAGCATCGACTATGAAAAGCTTGCTCGACACCGCCATGGCGACGCCCGACCCAGCGGCGAGCGATGGGTATCGCGCTAAACGGCATGCGATCGCCGATATGGCCGCTATGATGAACGATCTCGCCCGCAATCGTAGGCTCGACGCCTTCGCCTATCCGGCGCAGCAGCGCCCGGCCTTGCCAATCGGCGAACCGTCTCGGCCAGAGAGAAACGGCGTTCTTGCTTCGGCACTGGGCTGGCCGGCGTTGAACGTGCCAGTCGCCGCCATAGAGGCTGACGGGTTGAGTTTGCCGGTCGGCCTCGATCTGATGGCGCCACCGCTGAACGAGCCGACTTTGTTCGCTCTGGGGTATGCGATCGAAACGGCGATGCGACGCTAGGGATCGCGCGTTTGCCGCGCCGCCCGCGCGTTTGTCGCCGAGGACGCTGCAAACAATATCGCGCGACCTTGCATTCCCGCCCTATCCCCTGTATGGCGCAGCCCATCCCACATGGGGAGCACCGTCTCAGATCCTGAGACGTTCCGGTGACCTTGCAGCTCATGCTCGGTTATTCGCACCCCAGAGGCTCAACCGGTTAAGGACGTCACAGACCATGGCACTGCCAGATTTCTCCATGCGCCAGCTGCTCGAAGCCGGCGCCCATTTCGGCCACCAGTCGCATCGCTGGAACCCGAAAATGTCGCCCTACATCTTCGGCACCCGCAACAACATCCACATTCTCGATCTCTCGCAGTCGGTGCCGATGCTGTCGCGCGCCCTGCAGGCGGTTTCGGACACCGTCGCTCGCGGCGGCCGCGTCCTCTTCGTCGGCACCAAGCGCCAGGCCCAGGACGCCATTGCCGATGCGGCCAAGCGCTCGGCCCAGTATTATGTGAATTCGCGTTGGCTCGGCGGCATGCTGACCAACTGGAAGACCATCTCCGCTTCGATCCAGCGCCTGCGCAAGGTCGATGAGATGCTGAACGGCGCCAGCACCGGCCTGACCAAGAAAGAGCGCCTGATGCTGGCGCGCGAGCGCGACAAGCTCGAAAAGGCGCTCGGTGGCATCAAGGACATGGGCGGCACGCCCGACATGATCTTCGTGATCGACACCAACAAGGAAGCGCTCGCGATCAAGGAGGCCCAGCGCCTCGGTATCCCGGTTGCCGCCATCATCGATTCGAACTCCGATCCCGATGGCATCACCTTCCCGGTCCCGGCCAATGACGACGCCGGCCGCGCGATCCAGCTCTATTGCGATCTCGTCGCCCGTTCGGCGATCGACGGCATCTCGCGCGCCTCGGGCGATCACGGCATCGATATCGGTGCTGCCGAAGCCCCGGTCGTGGAGGAAGTCGTCGCCGAGCCCGCAGCGGCCGAATCCGTGGCGGCCTTCGAGCTGCTGACCGCTCCCCGCGGCGCGCCCGACGACCTGACCAAGCTTTCGGGCATGGGTCCCGACGCCGTGCAGAAGCTCAACGACGGCGGCGTCTACCATTTCTGGCAGGTCGCGGCGATGTCGCCGGCCGACGTCACCAAGCTCGACCACGATCTCAAGCTCGGCGGCAAGATCGAGCGCGAGGGCTGGGTTGCCCAGGCGCGCGAATTCGCCGACGCCTGATCTCGATGACCTGCGACGCGTCATCGGCGCGTCGCAGATCGCATTCTTGAGTGCGCTCGGACTCCAGTCGAGTGATTGTCGAAGACGCGCCGACGGCCGGAAACGGAGCGTCGGCGTTCTCCCATCACAAGAGCCGGCGAACGGATTTCAGTGGCAGCGCGCCCGGGCGCCCTGACCACATGACGATAAGGACAAGACAGATGGCTGCGATCACCGCCGCAATGGTGAAGGAACTCCGCGACAAGACCGGCGCGGGCATGATGGACTGCAAGACCGCGCTCTCGGCCGTCGATGGCGACATCGAGGCGGCGATCGACTGGCTGCGCACCAAGGGCCTCGCCAAGGCTGCCAAGAAGGCCGGCCGCGTCGCCGCCGAAGGCCTCGTCGCCGTTGTCGTCTCCGGCCATAGCGGCGTCGTCGTCGAGCTCAACTCCGAGACCGACTTCGTCGCCCGCAACCTGGAATTCCAGGCGCTGGCCCACGGCATCGCAAATGTCGCGCTGGAGCGCGGCGGCGATGCGGAAGCGGTTCTGGCGCATCACTATCCCGGCGGCGGCACGGTCGCCGATGCGATTGCCAATGCCATCTCCACCATCGGCGAGAACATGACGCTGCGCCGCGTCGCATCGCTCAAGGTCCATGCCGGCGTGATCGGCCAGTACGTTCACGGCGCAGTCGCCGACGGCCTCGGCAAGATCGGCGTCATCGTTGCGCTCGAATCGGCCGGCAAGGTCGAGGAACTGACGCTGCTCGGCCGCCAGCTCGCCATGCATGTCGCCGCGACCAACCCGGTCGCGCTGGATCTCGCCTCGGTCGATCCCGAGGTTCTGGCGCGCGAAAAGGCGATCCTGGCCGAGAAGAACGCCGGCAAGCCCGCCCATGTGCTCGAGAAGATCACCGAGAGCGGCCTGAAGAGCTACGCCAAGGAATACTGCCTGCTTGAGCAGGCCTATATCCATGACGGCTCGAAGTCCGTCGGCCAGATCCTCAAGGAAATCGAAGGCAAGGTCGGCGCTCCCGTGGCGCTGACGGGCTTTGCCCGCTTCGCGCTCGGCGAGGGCATCGAGAAGGAAGAGCAGGACTTCGCCGCGGAAGTGGCGGCGGCTGGCGGAACGACCGGCTGATTTCGGTTGATAGCATGACGAAAAGGCCGCGCATCGCGCGGCCTTTTTTGTAAGAAGGCCGGCGCGGCTGGAATCGCCGCAGCACGGACCAAGCCCAGATCGACCAAGCCTGAGACCGGGAGAGAGCTGATGAGACCCAAGCGCGTTCTTGTGAAGCTTTCCGGCGAAGCCCTTGCGGGACCGGCAGGATCGGGCCTCGATGGAGGCACGCTGACGGCGCTCGCGGCTGATATTTCCCATGCCGCGCGCGAGGGCGTCGAGATCGCCATCGTGGTCGGTGGCGGCAATTTCTTCCGCGGCGTGCAGGGACTGACCAAGGGGCTCGATCGGACAAGCGCCGATTCGATCGGCATGCTCGGCACTGTGATGAATGCGCTCGCGCTCGAACATGCCATCGACAGCGCCGGCGCCCCGGCGCGCGCCATGTCGGCGGTCCCGATGCCCTCGCTCTGCGAGAGCTATGCCCGCAAGCGCGCCCTCGACCACAT